>NZ_CP114599.1:3195000-3570000 GCF_027286305.1 Phenylobacterium sp. NIBR 498073 | reverse complement strand
TGGTGGTGAAGTTGACCACCCCGGCCAGGGCGCCCGCCCCGTACAGGGTGGACGAGGCCGGGCCGCGCAGGACCTCGACGCGCTTGTACATGTCCGGCTCGCTGAACAGCGCGCCCATCCGGTACTGTTCGTAGAACTTCGTCACCCCGTCGATCTGGGTGAGGATGCGGCTGTCGGAGTCGGCGATGCCGGTGCCCATGCCGCGGATGTTGAAGCCCTGGCCGAGGGCCGAGACGCCGCCGACGACGCTGACCCCGGGAATGGCTTCTAGCAGATCGCCCATGGTGGTGGCCTGGGCGTCGTCAATGTCGTCCTGTTCGAGGGCGGTGACCGCCTGGGGCGTGTCGATGGCGACCTTCTCGGCGCCGGCGGAGACGACGATGCGGCCGAGCGAGAGCTGGGCGGCCGCGCTCTCAGGCGCCTGCTGAGCGTTCGCCGCCCCGGCCAGCAGCAGGACCGAGGCCCCCGCCAGAAGTCCGTACCGTCCACGCGCCATAGATCTCTCCAAATGATATGCAAGTGCGAGTCAATCGCATATGACTCGCGTGACGCCCCCCGTGGGCGCTTCGACGAGGCCGTCAATGCAGCATTCGAAAGTCAATTGCAAGTGACTCGCAAGTGCATTAGTCGGCGACATACGAACTGATGAAGGGGACCCAATGGGGCGTATCGGATTTGCGGCGCTGGCAGGCGCCGGAGTGCTGGCGGCGGCGCCGGGCATGGCGCAGGCGCACATGCCCTACATGCTGCCGAACCTGTTCGACCTGACCGACCGTGACCACGTCACCGTCCAGGCGAGCTTCACCGAGGACCCGTTCCAGGCCGAGGTGGTGATGAAGTCGGACGCCTGGCACGTGCGCGGGCCGGGAGGGGCGGTGACCCCGATCTCGGGGGTAACCTATCTGCGCGACCTGGCGGTGTTCGAAGCGCCGATCGCGGCGAAGGGCACCTATCGCGTCTCGTCAGGCGAGCGGTTCGGCCGCAAGGGCAAGATGTACCGTGACGCCAAGGGCCAGTGGATCATCAGCGAGGGCAAGGACAAGCCGGCCGGCGCCGAGCTGGTCGACGTGCAGAGCATGACCCTGGCCGAAGTCTATGTGACCCGCGGCGGGCCGAGCCCGGACGCCCTGGCGCCGACCGGCAAGAGCCTGGAGCTGCGCCCGATCACCCACCCGAGCGAGATCTTCGCGGCCCAGCCGGCCAGCTTCGAGCTGCTGTTCGAGGGCAAGCCGGTCAGCGGCGCCCATGTCGAAGTGTTCCGCAGCGCCGGCGCCTATGACGGCAAAAAGCAGCTTGCCGGCCAGATCACCACCGACGCCGCGGGGCGGTTCGCGATCACCCCGCCGGACGCCGGGACCTATCTGGCGCTGATCCGCCACCGCACGGCGGCGCCGGCTGGGGCCGAGACCCGGTACCGCAGCTACTCCTACACCCTGACCTTCGAAGCGACCCAATAGGACCGATCGACATGACCCGCATCCATCTTCCCCTCGCCATGACCGCCGCGCTGCTGGCGCTGGGCGCGGCCTCGGCCCAGGCCGCGCCGCATGAGCATTCGGCCTTCGTCACCGACTACGATCTCGACAAGGACGGCAAGGTGACCGCCGCCGAGTTCAAGACTGTCCGCGACCAGCGCTTCGCGGCCATGGACGCCGACAAGGACGGCGTCCTGACGGAGGCCGAGTATGTCGGCGAGTACGAGGGCCGCCTGACCGCCCAGCTGGCCGCCTCGAACGAGAGCGCCGAGCGCAAGGAAGAGCAGCGCGTGCGCCAGATGCGCCAGGCGCATGTCCGTTTCGGCGTCCTCGACAGCGACAAGGACGGCAAGATGACGCCGGCCGAATTCGAGGCCTCGGGCCTGCGCGCCTTCGCCGAACAGGACGGCGACGGCGACGGCGTGGTCACCGCGGCCGAGAAGAAGAAAGGCGACTAGGATCTGGCCATCCTAGAAGCCTGAGGGCTGAGGCGGCGCGTACGGGCGCGCCGTCTCAGCCCAATGCTTCCCACATCGCCATGGCCAGGCTGAAGGCGCGCATGTCGCCGGTCGTGGTGCCCGCCATCTTGTTCATGGCGTAGGCGAAGGTCGTGCGCGCATCCATGTCGATGATCACCAGCGAGCCGCCATAGCCGCCCCAGTAGATGGTGTTGGGGTTGGGCAGCGGCACCGCTCCGCCGGCGAGGCCGAAGCCCATGCCGAAGCGGGCGGGGATGCCGAGGATCAGGTCGGGCCCTTCGATCTGCAGCTCCAGCGCTTTGCGGCAGCCGGCTTCCGACAGGATCTGCTTGCCCTTGGCGACGCCGCCGTTGGCCAGCAGGGACTGCACCTCGGCCACCGAGCGGGCGTTGCCGGTTCCCCCGGCGGCCGGGATCTCCGCGCCGCGCCAGGCGCGGGTGCGGGTTTCCGAGACCTCAAGCGGCGGGTTGTCGGACATGTTGGCCTGCAGTTCGCTCCGCGGCCCGGCGCCGAGACCGGCCTCGGCCGGGGGCGGGGCGATCAGCTCGGCGACGCGGGCGTCCTCCGAGGCCGGCAGGCCGATGTGGAAGTCGGCGCCGAGCGGCTCGGCGATCTCCTCGCGAAACACTGTGCCCAGACTCTTGCCGGTGATGCGGCGCACGACTTCGCCGACCAGATAGCCCTGGGTCAGGGCATGATAGCCGGGGGCCGTGCCCGGCTCCCAGAACGGGGCCTGGGCCGCCAGCAGGGCGGTGACCTTGTCCCAGTCGTAGAGATCCTCCTTGACCAGCGGCTCCTTCCAGCCCGAGAGGCCCGCCGAGTGGCTCATCAGGTGGCTGACCTTGACGGCTTCCTTGCCGCCGGCGGCGAACTGCGGCCAGTAGCGGGCGACCGGGGCGTCGAAGTCGAGCTCGCCGCGGTCGGCCAGCAGCAGGGCGGTCAGGGCGGTCATCGTCTTGGTGGTCGAGTAGACGTTGACGATGGTGTCGCGCTGCCACGGGCGGGTGCGGGCCTCGTCGGCGAAGCCGCCCCAGAGGTCGACCACGGTCTCGCCCTCAACCGTGGCGCAGAACGAGGCGCCGATGTCGGCGCCGCTGTCGAGATTGGCTTCAAACGCCGCGCGCGCGCCCGCGTACTTGTCGTGGACGAGACCCTGAACTGCACCGTCGGCCATGGTCTGGCTCCTCCCTTTATCGGGCGAGCCTAGCAGCCTGGGGCGACTAGCCGAAGAGTTTGCCGAACAGGCCCTTGCGGGTCGGCCGAACGTCGCCGGTCAGATCGGGCAGGCCCGCCTTGCGCGACACCAGCACCTCTATGTACTCGGCCTGGATGCCGCGGCCGAGGTCCTCGATGGTCCAGATGGTGGTGGTCAGGCCGCTGACCGAGTCCCAGTAGGCGGCGATGTCGTAGCCCCAGTCGATGGTCACCAGCGAGCCGTTCGGGTCCATTGGATTGCCGTGGTAGACCGGCTCCAGCAGGTGGTCGACGCTGCCGTCGGCGCGGCGCGCGGCGCGGCGGACGGACGGCTTTTCCTTGTTCACGATCGGCACGGTGCAGACGTGCAGACCGCCCGGCTTCAGGGTGCGGGCGATTTCGCGCAGGGCCAGGTCGGGGGCGAAGACGTGCTCCATGACGTCCTGGGTGACGACGAGGTCGAAGCTGGCGTCGGCGAAGGTCTGGCGCTCGAGGTCCTCAGCCCGCCAGCCGCCGGCCGGATGGGTCGAGCCCCAGGGGATCGAGGGATCGTACTGGCTGGCCCGGTAGCCCGGCGCCTGCTCGGCCAGGCGGCGGCTGGCGGCGGTGCCGGGCGAGCTTTCGTGGATCGCCAGCTCGCGCCAGTTGGGCCGCAGCTGGGTCAGAACTGAGAACAGCGCCCGCTCACGCGGCTGGGCGTTGCAGGTCTGGCAGAGGAAGTGGTCCCGCAGCCAGGGATCCCTGGCCGCGAAGGTGGCGGGGAGTTCGCAGACTGGGCAGAAGCCGTCGACCTGGAAGAGGAAGTCGGCCATCTGCTCGGGTCCCCTAGATCAGCGCACCATGGCAGTGCTTGAACTTCTTGCCCGAGCCGCAGGGACAGACCTGGTTGCGGCCTGTGTGCTCCCAGCCGTCGGGCAGGGCCGTGATCGGCAAGGCCTGGCGCTGTTCGGCCGAGAGACCGTCAGGCAGGGCCCCCATCTGGGCCGCGTTTTCGCCAGTGAGCGGGTCCATGTGGACTTCTGTCAAGCCGGACAGCGGGGCGATGGGTTCGGGCTCGGCGAACTGGAACTCGACCGTCATCAGCCAGCGGGTGACGTTCTGGCGCAGGTCGACCAGCAGCTTCTCGAACAGCGAGAAGGCCTCGGTCTTGTACTCGTTCAGCGGATCGCGCTGGCCGTAGCCGCGCAGGCCGATGACGTTGCGCAGGTGGTCGAGGTGCATCAGGTGCTCGCGCCACTGCAGATCGATCATCTGCAGCAGGAAGCTCTTTTCCAGATTGCGCATCTGGTCGGGACTGATCGCGCTCTCGCGCTCAGCGGCGCGGGCGTCGGCGGCCTGCTGGATGCGCTCGCGGATCTCCTCGTTGGCGATGCCGTCCTCGGCCGCCCAGGCAGCGAGCGGCAGGTCGAGGCCGAGCAGTTCCTGGACACGCTCGGTCAGGCCGGCGATGTCCCACTGTTCGGCGTAAACCTTGGGCGGCAGGTGGCGCTCGACCAGGTCCTCGATGGTGTCCTGCCGCATCTCGGTGATGATTTCCGAGAGATCGGAGGCGGTCATGAACTCGGCGCGCTGTTCGAACACCGCCTTGCGCTGGTCGTTCACGACGTCGTCGTACTTGAGCAGGTTCTTGCGGATCTCGTAGTTGCGCTGCTCGACGCGCTTCTGGGCCTTCTCGATGGCCGCGTTCAGCCACTTGTGGGTGATCGCCTCGCCTTCCTGGACGCCGAAGGTGCGCATGATCGCGTCGAGACGCTCGCCGGCGAAGATGCGCAGCAGGTCGTCTTCGCAGGACAGGAAGAACTTCGAGTGGCCCGGGTCGCCCTGACGGCCGGTCCGGCCGCGCAGCTGGTTGTCGATCCGGCGGCTTTCGTGGCGCTCGGTGCCGAGCACGTAGAGGCCGCCGGCGGCCAGCGCCTGTTCCTTCAGCGCCTTGGTCTCGCTCTCGATGCGCGTGCGCTCTTCGGCGGCGGCTTCCGGGGTGACCTCGATGCCGAGGCCGCGCTGCTCCTCGCGCCACTTCAGGACGCGGATGTCGATGTTGCCGCCGAGCTGGATGTCGGTGCCGCGGCCGGCCATGTTGGTGGCGATGGTCACCGCGCCGGGCACGCCGGCGTCGGCCACGATCATGGCTTCCTGTTCGTGGTAACGGGCGTTCAGGACGTTGTGCGGGACACCGTTCTGGGTCTTGCCGTTGTGCTCGAACTTATGGGCCTTGAGCAGCTCGGACAGCTGCTCGGACTTTTCGATCGAGACGGTGCCGACCAGGATCGGCTGGCCGCGCACGTAGCAGGCCTCGATCTGCTTGACGATCGAGGCGTTCTTCTCGCGCTCGGTGCGATAGACCTCGTCGTCCTCGTCGATCCGCGCGACCGGGCGGTTGGTCGGGATTTCCGAGACGTCCATCTTGTAGATGTCGCCGAACTCCTGGGCCTCGGTCGCGGCGGTGCCGGTCATGCCCGAGAGCTTGGTGTAGAGGCGGAAGTAGTTCTGGATGGTGACCGAGGCCAGGGTCTGGTTCTCGGGCTGGATGTTGGCGCCTTCCTTGGCCTCGATGGCCTGGTGCAGGCCCTCGGACAGGCGGCGGCCCTGCATCATGCGGCCGGTGAACTCGTCGATCAGGATCACCTCGCCGGCGCGGACGATGTAGTCCTTCTCGCGAGTGTAGAGGACGTTGGCGCGCAGCGCCTGGTTCACATGGTGGACGATGGAGACGTTGGCCGCGTCGTAGAGGCCGGCCGAGTCGGGGTCGAGATGACCGCCGACGGTCAGCAGCTCCTCGACCTTTTCAGAGCCTTCCTCGGTCAGGATGACCTGGCGCTGCTTCTCGTCGTGGTCGAAGGTCGACGGGTCCTGGATCAGTTCTTTGATGACCAGGTCGATGGTCTTGTAGAGCTCGCTGCGGTCCTCGGTCGGGCCGGAGATGATCAGCGGCGTGCGGGCTTCGTCGATCAGGATGGAATCGACTTCGTCGACGATCACGAAGTTATGGCCACGCTGGACCATTTCGCTCGGGTCGTAGACCAGGTTGTCGCGCAGGTAGTCGAAGCCGAACTCGTTGTTCGTGCCGTAGGTGATGTCGGCCTGATAGGCGGCCTGGCGCTGGCCTTGGCTGAGGCCGTGGACGATGACGCCGGTGGACAGGCCGAGGAAGGCGTAGACCTGCGCCATCCAGTCGCCGTGCAACTGGGCCAGGTAGTCGTTGACGGTGATGACGTGCACGCCCTTGCCGGAGAGCGCGTTCAGATAGGTCGGCGCGGTCGCGACCAGGGTCTTGCCTTCACCGGTCCGCATCTCGGCGATGCCGCCGTTGTGCAGCACGATGCCGCCGACCAGCTGGACGTCGAAGTGGCGCTGGCCCAGCACCCGGCGCGAGGCCTCGCGCACGACGGCGAAGGCTTCTTCGAGAAGCTGGTCGAGGGTTTCACCCTTGGCCAGGCGGTCCTTGAATTCCTGGGTCTTGCCGCGAAGCTCGGCGTCGGACAGGGCCTGCATCTTCGGCTCAAGCGCGTTGATCTTGGCGACCCGCGAGTTGAAGCCTTTGACCTTGCGGTCGTTCGAGGAGCCGAAGAAGCGTTGGAAGATGCTCAAGGGAAATCGTTCCGGATTCGCGGGAGGGCCCGACGGCGGCGCCTCTAAGCCTGCTCGCCTGCCCGGAAATTCCGCTCTTTTCAGGGCGCGCGAGACTTAAGCAGCACCCATGCCAGTGTCAACGCGGCGCGCGGGTGAGAGCGCTAACGACTGCGTGCGCCAAAAGAAAAGGCCCTCCCACGAGGGAAGGGCCTGATCATTTGGCGTGTGGGCCTGACTCATCAGATCTCGATGAGACCCGCCGCGCCCGCCGAAATCGCGATGAGCGATTTCGGCCACATTGAGTGATGGGCGCCGACGGCCGTCCTGATTGAAATCAGTAGATTTCAATCAGGCCTGCGGCGCCCATGCCGCCGCCGATGCACATGGTGACAACGCCCCACTTGGCGCCGCGGCGCTTGCCTTCCTGCAGGATGTGGCCGGTCAGACGCGCGCCGGTCATGCCGTAGGGGTGGCCGATAGCGATCGAGCCGCCGTTGACGTTGTACTTTTCCGGGTCGATGCCGAGCTTGTCGCGCGAATAGACGCACTGCGAGGCGAAGGCTTCGTTCAGTTCCCAGATGTCGATGTCGTCAACCTTCAGGCCGTGACGCTCCAGCAGACGCGGAACGGCGAACACCGGGCCGATGCCCATTTCGTCGGGGGCGCAGCCGGCGACGGCCCAGCCGCGGAAGGCGCCGAGCGGTTCGAGACCGGCCTTCGAAGCAGCCTTGGCTTCCATCAGCACCACGGCGGCGGCGCCGTCCGACAGCTGCGAAGCGTTGCCGGCGGTGATGAACTTGCCTTCGCCGCGGACCGGCTGGAGCTTGCGCAGGCCTTCGATGGTGGTGTCCGGACGGTTGCACTCGTCGCGGTCGACCACGTAGTCGACGATGCTCTCTTCCTTGGTTTCCTTGTTCACGACCTTCATCTTGGTCGCGAGCGGGACGATCTCGTCCTTGAACTTGCCGGCTTGCTGGGCGGCGGCCATGCGGCGCTGGGATTCCAGGCTGTACTCGTCCTGGACTTCGCGGCTGACCTTGTAGCGCTCGGCGACGATGTCGGCGGTGTCGATCATCGGCATGAAGATGGCCGGATACTGCGCGACCAGGTTCTTGTCGAAGTTGTCGCCGCCGCCGCCGCCGCCCGGGAAGGACAGCGATTCGACGCCGGCGCCGATGGCGACTTCAGCGCCGTCGTTGCGGATGTAGTTGGCCGCGGTGGCGATGGTCTGCAGGCCCGACGAGCAGAAGCGGTTGACGGTAACGCCCGAGGTGGTGATCGGCAGGCCGGCCAGCAGCGCGGCCTGACGGCCCAGGTTGCCGGCGCCGTGCGCCACGTTGCCGAGGATCACGTCTTCGACGGCGGCCTTGTCGACGCCCGAGCGCTCGACCGCATGCTTGATCGCGTGGGCGGCCATGGTGACGGTCGGGGTCATGTTGAACCCGCCCCGTTGGGACTTGGCCATCCCGGTCCGAGCGTAGGAGACGATTACGGCTTCACGCGTCATGAAATGATTCCTCCGAAAAAATGAGGCCGCAACGGCTGTTATCCGGTCCGGGCGGCTTTAGATCGGGCGCGACCTTTGCATCCCCGCGCCGAGTTGGCTAGGGACGGGCAAGCGCCTGCGGGCGGTTTTCGCACACGAGGTACGTCGACAATGACGAACTCCGCCTTCCGTCGCGTCCCGAACGCGCTGGCGCTGGCCGCAGTCATGCTGGTCGCCGCGACGTTGCTGGTCGCCTGCGGCGATCGCGGCGGGACCGAGGGCGCGCCCGCGCCTGGCGACACCGCCGTCGCCAAGGTCGACGGCAAGACGGTGTGGGCCTCGGACGTCAAGCGCGAGGCGGTGGCCCAGGGGCTGATCGGCGACGGGGAGCCGCTGGACGTCTCCTCGGACCTGTTCCGCCGGGTGCTGGACGAGGTGGTCGACCAGAAGCTGCTGGCCGCCGAGGCGCTGAACCGCAAGCTCGACAAGGACCCGGTGGCCCAGAAGCGGCTGGCCGCGGCGCGCGAGCGCATCCTGGGCGACATGCTGGTGGAAAGCGTGGTCTCGGACGCGGTCAACGACAACGCCATCCGCGGCCTCTACCAGGAGCAACTGAAGCTGGCCAAGCAGTCGGAGGAGATCCGCGCCCGCCAGATCGTCGTGGCCACCGAGCCTGAGGCCGCGGCGGTGCGCAAGCTGCTGACCACCGGCGCCTCGTTCGACGCCCTGGCCATGGAACGCTCCACTGACGCGGCGACGCGGTTCAACGGCGGCGACCTCGGCTATTTTACGGTCGACGTCATGCCCGAGGCCTATGCGGCCAACCTGAAGACCGGCAAGGCCGGCGACATCGTCGGCCCGTTCGCGATCGAGGGCGGCTGGGCGATCCTGAAGATCGAGGACCGGCGGCTGGAGCAGCCGATCACCTTCGAGGCCGCGCGGCCGCAGATCGTGCGCTTTCTGACCTATGACCAGGTCCGCGACCTGCTGGAGAAGCTCCGAAGCCGGGCGAAGGTCCAGACGCTGATCGGCGCGCCGCAAGACGTGCCGGGCCAGCCGAAGGAACCCGCCGACGCCCCGAAGACCGCTCCGCAAACTCCCGCGACGAAGGCCGCCCCGGCCGCGTCCGCCGCCCCAGCCAAGGCCGCCCAGCCATGACCAAGACCCCCGCCGCCCCGAAGAAGGCCGCCCCGATCAAGTCCACCGCCGGCAAGGCGCTGGAAGCCGCCGCCAAGCCCGTCGAGGCGCTGGCCGGCGCCATCGTCGACCCGCTGGCGACCGCCATCAAGCGCGCCGCCAAGAAGACCGAACCTGCGGCCAAGGCCGAGGAGCCCAAGCCCGCGAAGGGCGCGCTGCCGGTTTCGCCGCTGGCCGTGCCGTTCCCGCAGATCCCGCCGATCCCCGGCGTGCAGCTGGCGACCGGCCGGGCCGGATTCTACAAGCACGAGCGCGAGGACCTGCTGGTCATGCGCTTCGCCAAGGGCACGGCCGGCGCGGGCGTGTTCACCCGCCACGGCATCGGCTCGGCGCCGGTCGACTGGTGCAAGAAGCATCTGGAAATGACCAAGGGCGCCGATGTGCGCGCCCTGGTGGTCAACGCCGGCTGCGCCAACTCCTTCACCGGCAAGCCAGGCGCGGACGCGGTGCGGCGGGTGGCCTCGGCCGTGGCCAAGCGCTTCGACTGCCGCCAGCGCGACGTGATGGTCGCCTCGACCGGGGTGATCGGCGTGCTGCTGGACGACACCAAGATCGCCCACCGGCTGCCCGACGTGGAAGCCAAGCTGACCGATGACGGCTGGGCCGGCGCGGCGCGGGCGATTATGACCACCGACACCTTCCCGAAAGGCGCCTATGCCGAGGCGACTATCGACGGTGAGAAGGTGCGCATCGCCGGCATCGCCAAGGGCTCGGGCATGATCGCGCCCGACATGGCGACTATGCTGGCCTTCGTGGCCACCGACGCGAAGATCTCCTCGACGGCGCTGCAGACCCTGGCCAGCCTCTACACGCGCAACAGCTTCAACGCGGTGACGGTGGACGGCGACCGCTCCACCAACGACACCCTGCTGCTGTTCGCCACCGGCCAGTCCAGCGCGCCGAGCATCACCCGCGCCGGCGACCGGCGGCTGGCCGACTTCCGCGAGAAGCTGGAGGCTGTGCTGATGGACCTGGCGCTGCAGTTGGTCCGCGACGGCGAGGGCGCCAGCAAGTTCGTGAAGGTCACGGTGACCGGGGCCGAGAGCTCGGCCAGCGCCCGCAAGATCGCCCGCACGATCTGCGAGAGCCCGCTGGTCAAGACCGCCTTCGCCGGCGAGGACGCCAACTGGGGTCGGATCGTCATGGCCGTGGGCCGCGCCGACGAGCCGATCGACCGCGACCGGGTGAAGGTGCAGTTCGGACCGCTGGTCGCCGCGCAGGACGGCCTCATCTCGCCGACCTACGACGAGGCCAAGATGAGCGCCTACATGAAGAACCAGGAGCTGGAGGTGTCGGTGGACGTCGGCGTCGGCCGCGCCTCGGCGACCATGTGGACCTGCGACCTGACCAAGCAGTACGTCGCGATCAACGGCGACTATCGGTCTTAGGACTGCAATCCATTGCTCCCCCTCTGGGGAGCTGTCAGCCGGATGGCTGACTGAGGGGGACTTTGACTCCGCTTGAGAGCGGTCCCCCCCGTCTCGCTGCTGCGCAGCGATCCACCTCCCCCAGAAGGGGGAGGATCTAGTTCGAGCCTTAGTCCAGCGGCGTCCAGCGCTTCTCCGCGGCCGGCTTGCCGCCGCGCTTGGGGCCCTTGAACTGGGACTGGTCGATCGGCGTGGTCGAGGCGCGCTCGCCGTGAGCACGCTGGCCGCCGGCGCGGTGGTCGGTGTGACGCTGGGGCTGGCCCTGGCGCTGCTCGCCGCCGCCCTGACGCCCGCCGCCGGCCTTGGCCGGGCGGTTGCGCTGCTTGCGCAGGCCCGGAGGCAGGTCGCTGCGGCCCTGCGGCTTGCCGCCGCCGCCGCGCGCGGCGTTCTTGCGGCCGGCCTCGGCGCGCTCGGCGGCCACTTCCGGCATCGCCTGGGTCATGACGTGCAGGCCGCGGTCGTTGCGGCGGTCGAAGGACGGAATGGTCTGGCGGGTGACCTTCTGGATGTCCTTGAGCAGGTTACGCTCGTCGTCGGCGCAGAACGCCACGGCCGAGCCGTCGGCCCCGGCCCGCGCGGTGCGGCCGATGCGGTGAACATAGGCTTCCGGCACGTTGGGCAGTTCGTACTGGATGACGTGGCTGACCGCGTCGATGTCGATGCCGCGGGCGGCGATGTCGGTGGCGACCAGGGCGCGGACTTCGCCGGCCTTGAAGGCGGCCAGGGCGCGCTCGCGCTGGCCCTGGCTCTTGTCGCCGTGGATGGCGGCGGCTTCGACGCCGGCCGCTTCCAGCGACTTGGCCACGCGGTCGGCGCCGCGCTTGGTGCGGGTGAAGACGATCACACGCTTGAAGTCGCGCTCGGCGAACATCTCGCAGAGCAGGGCGCGCTTGCGGGCGGTCTCGACGAAGATGACCTGCTGCTTGATGCGCTCGACGGTGGTGGCCTGCGGGGTGACCGAGACCTTGGTCGGGTTGGGGCGCAGCAGTTCGCCGGCCAGCTTCTCGATCTCGCTCGGCATGGTGGCCGAGAAGAACAGGTTCTGACGCAGGCGCGGCAGGTGCTTCACGATCTGCCGGATCGGCACGATGAAGCCCATGTCGAGCATCTGGTCGGCCTCGTCGAGGACGAACATCTCGACGCCCTGGAGGGTGATGGTCTTCTCCTGCAGGTGGTCGAGCAGGCGGCCCGGGGTGGCGACCAGGACGTCGACGCCGGGCGCCATGGCGCGCATCTGGCCGCCGTACTTCACGCCGCCGAAGATCACGGCGACGCTGAGGTTCATGTGCTTGCCGTAGGCCTTGAAGCTCTCGGCGATCTGGGTCGCCAGCTCGCGGGTCGGCGAGAGCACCAGCACGCGGCAGCCGCGGCGCGGCGCGGCCTTCTTGTCGGCGGCCAGGCGATGGATGATGGGGAGGGCGAAGGCGGCGGTCTTGCCGGTGCCCGTCTGGGCGATGCCGAGCAGGTCCTTGCCGGCCATGACGCCGGGGATAGCCTGGGCCTGGATCGGGGTCGGCTTCTCATAGCCCTCGTCGTGGAGGGCCTTGAGCAGCATCTTGTCGAGGCCGAGGTCAGTGAACTTGGTCAAACGAATGTCTTTCACGGATGCGCCTAACGCGGCCGCTCGCAGGCTGCGAGGGTCGCGAAAACGCGGGTCATTTGTGGAAAGCCCCCGCGTGGCGGGGCGATCTATGCGATCTCTTTCGGGCGCTCGACAGCTGGGTCCGAAGTGGCCGGAACCATCACGCGGCTGGAGCGCCGATAGCGCCATAGATGTTGCGGCGCAGCAGGGATATGGCTGGCGGCGGGCCGAAAGTCAAGTTTTGCAAGGGATTGGAGAATTGCAGAGCGCTCAGCGGAACCTGCCGCGCAAAACCAAACGCAGCGCCGTCTCGATGATCAGGAACGCGGGGACCACGAAAATCAGCACCGGTGCGCACATGAGCCAAGGCCGCAGAGAAGGGCCGAGTACGTCGAAACATTCCAGCCATTCGGGCGGAATCCGCTCGACGAACAGCAGGGCCGGCGCGCCCACGACGACGGCGGCGGCGACCGATGTGATCGCATCGATCAAATCAGCGCGAAGGCCCGGAGGCTGGCGGGGCATGCCGGGAACTGAAGCATGCGGCCCCGCCGCCGACAATCCTCAGTCCGCCGCTTGCCTTTCGGTGCGCATCCCGCGAGGAAGCTGGCATGTCCGACACCAAGCGCATGGTTCTCGTCGCCGCCGCGGCGCTCATCGATTCCGACGGGCGGGTGCTGATCTGTCAGCGGCCGCCGGGTAAGCAGCTGGCCGGGCTTTGGGAATTCCCGGGCGGCAAGGTCGAGCCGGGCGAGACGCCTGAGCAGTGCCTGATCCGCGAGTTGGACGAGGAGCTGGGGATCACCGTCTCGCACGCCTGCCTGGCGCCCTTCGTGTTCGCCAGCCACACCTATGAGGACTTCCACCTGCTGATGCCGCTCTATCTGGTGCGGCGCTGGGAGGGCGTGGTCACCGCCAAGGAGCACTCGGGCATCGCCTGGGTGAAGCCGATGAAGCTCACCGATTATCCGATGCCGCCGGCCGACGCGCCGCTGGTGGCCTGGCTGCGCGATCTGGTCTGAGAACGGAAAAAGGCCCGCGGTGAGCTCGGATCACCGCGGGCCTCTCAGGATCGAAGCTAGCTAGTCCCCGACCGCGTCGACGCAGGCTGTGCATCGAACGCCTCAAGGTTGAGCCTGAGTCCCGGGATGACTCCAGCGCCATATCGCTGTTCTCCTACGACGAAAGGTCGCACCTGCGGGTCGCGTCCCGATGAGCATCGAGGCGCTTGCCCGAGCCGCCAATAATCCTAGCTTATGCAGATGCCGACCTTGCGACAGCTGCGCTACCTGACCGCCCTGGCCGAAGAGCGCCACTTCGGCCGCGCGGCGGCCGCCTGCCATGTCACTCAGCCGGCGTTGTCGATGCAAATCCGCGAGCTGGAGGCCGAACTGGACCTGGTGCTGGTCGAGCGCGGGCGCGGCGCCAGCGTGCTGACCCCGGATGGCGCGGCCCTGGCCGAGCGGGCGCGGGCGCTGATCGCCGGGGTCAAGGACCTGGAGGACTTCGCACGCGAGCGGCGCGGGGTCGGCTCGCGGCGCCTGGCGCTGGGCATGATCCCGTCGGTGGCGCCCTACCTGTTGCCGCGGGCCGCGCCGGTGCTGCAGGCGGCGCTGCCGGGGCTGGAGCTGAAGGTCCGCGAAACCCAGACCGCGACGCTGCTGAGCGAACTGGCGGCCGGCGAGCTGGACGCGGTGATCGCCGCCGCGCCGCTGGCGGGCGACGGGATCGAGACGGTGGAGCTGTTCGACGACCCGTTCCTGCTGGCCAGCCCGACAAGCGCGCCGCTGGCCGCCGACGATCCGCGCAGCCTGCCGACCGACCGGCTGCTGCTGCTGGAGGAAGGCCACTGCCTGCGCGACCAGGCGCTGGGGGCCTGCGAGCTCAGCGACCTCACCACCTTCGGCGCGACCAGCCTGACGACGCTTCTGCAGCTGGTGGCGCACGGGCAGGGGGTCACCCTGCTGCCGCAGATGGCGGCGCGGGACCTGGCCGATCCGCGCATCAGCCTGGCGCGGTTTCCAGAACCCGCGCCGCGGCGGACCATCGTCATGGCCTGGCGCGCCGGTTCGGCCCGTCGACGGGCGCTGAAGGACATCGCCGCGCGGCTGGCGGCGGAGGCGGCGCAATGACGCCTGAAACCTGGCTGGCCGAGTTCATGGCGCAGGAGCGGCTGCCAGACAGCTACGCGCAGGTGGTGCGCGACGTCGCGGTGCCGCTGGCCGACCGCATAGCGGCCGCCGCGCGGCCGGGCGGGATCGTGGTCGGAATCTGCGGGCCGCAGGCCAGCGGCAAGTCGACCCTGACCGCGGTGCTGGCGCGGCTGCTGGAGGCGCGCGGGCTGAAGGCGGCGGCGATCTCGCTGGACGATCTCTACCTGACGCGGGCCGAGCGGCAGGACCTGGCCGAGCAGGTGCATCCGTTGCTGGCGGTGCGCGGAGTCCCGGGCACGCACGACGTGGCGCTGGGGCTGGAGATGCTGGCGGCGTTGCGGACGCCGGGCCTCCATGAGCGGCCGGTGTTCGAAAAGGCCCGCGACGACCGCCGCGAGCACGGCGCGCCGTTTGAGGGACCGGCGGACGTGGTGCTGTTCGAAGGCTGGTGCGTGGGCGCGCGACCCCAGCCGGCGGCGGCGCTGGCCGCGCCGGTCAACGGGCTGGAAGCGCAGCGTGACGCGGACGGCGCCTGGCGCAGCTTCGTCAACGCGGCCCTGGCCGGACCCTATCAGCAGCTGTTCGGGGCGCTGGACCTGCTGGTCCTGCTGAGGGCGCCCAGCTTCGAGGTGGTGCTGGGCTGGCGGATCGAACAGGAGCGCAAGCTGCGCGAGCGGCTGGCGCGCGAGGGCGCGGACGCCAGCCGGGCGATGAGCGATGCGGAGGTCGAAGGCTTCATCGCCCACTACGAGCGGCTGACGCGCTGGATCCTCGAAGAGATGCCGGGGCGGGCCGATGTCGTGGTGGCGCTGGACGCGGCCCGGCGGCCGAGGTTGCAGGCATGAAAAAGGCCGCCCCGGCGAACCGGAGCGGCCTTCGAAAGGCGTGAGCCGAGGGCCTTAGGCGGCCGGTTCGGCGTTCAGCACCGTGGTCAGGCGGGCGCGCAGGGCGGCGTCCTTCTGCACGGCGGCCGACATATCGTTGTACTTTTGCGGCGACAGGCCGCTGGCCTGAACGGCCGCGCCCATCTTGCCGATCATTTCCTTCTGCACCTCGGCCTTGGTCGGGCCGTCGGCGCCGGTCAGCTTCGGGGTGTACTCGCCGTTGATCTTCTGGATCTCGGCCATGGCCGAGCCGAAGGCCTTGAGATCGGCGTCGGAGAAGCCGCCCGCGGCAGGGGCTTCGGCGGCGGGAGCAGCCGGAGCGGTCTGAGCTTGGACGGAAGTCGCGGCGACGGCGGCGCCGAGCAGGCCGGCGGCCAGGATAGCAATACGCATAAAGGGGGGTTCCTGTAGTCGTTTTGGATCGAGCCGAGACCGACGTTAGATCGGCGACGTGGCCAAAAAGCGACCCGGCTTGGCCGTTTGGTTCGTGAAGTTCTTGTGGCGCCCAGGATTGACGCAGACAGCGAGGTTCCGCAGGCGCGCCGCCGCGGAATTAGTCGTCGTCCCGCGGCAGCGGGTTCTCGACCACGCCGAGGGCGTCGGCCAGGCGCATCTTGGCCGAGCCGGGCTTGAGCGGCTTCTGCTGGCTGGGGTCGGGCGCCCAGCCGGTCAGGGTCAGGATCTCGAAGGTGGCGGGCACGCGGCCGTCGGGTTCGGCGAAGCGCTCGACATAGATCTCGAAGGCGCGGGCCAGGACCTGGCGGGTCAGCGGCTTGGGGTGGCGCTCGGCCAGGACGCTGGTCTCGCCCATGGCGCGCAGGTCGGCGAGCAGCTTCAGCGGATGGGCGTAGCGGACGGTGACGCGATCGACATCGGCGACCGGCAGGGCGAAGCCCGAGCGCTGCATGAGGCCGGCGGCGTCGTAGGGGTCGGCGAAGGGCGAGACGCGCGGGCCGGCGCCGCCGGTCAGCTCGGCCTCGGCGGCCAGCAGCGACTGGCGCAGCTCGGTCAGGGTGGCGCCGCCCAGCAGCGAGCCGATGAACAGGCCGTCCGGCTTGAGGGCGCGGCGAATCTGGATCAGCGCCCCGACCACGTCGTTGGTCCAGTGCAAGGCCAGGGTCGAGACCACGAGGTCGAGGCTGCCGGGGGCGAAGGGCAGGCGCTCCTCATCGGCGACCAGGCGCAGGCCGTCGCGGCCGGCCAGCATCTTCGGCGACAGGTCGGTCTCGACCAGGAAGCCGACGCGGGCGGCGGCGTCGCTCTGGGAGAGGCAGCGGGCGAACCAGCCGTTGCGCGCGCCCAGATCGACGGCGCGCGGGAAGTCGCGCATGATCGCTTCCAGGCGCACGACGGTGTCCTCGGCGGCGCGGGCCTTGACGAAGTCGGCGGCGGCGTAGCCGGGGGCGGCGCGGTCCAGGCGGGTGCGGAGCAGGTCGCGGTCGAAAAGACGGGGCGGGGCGGACATGGGCTTTCTAGATGGCGATGCGGCCGCCCGGTGGAAACCCGGGCCGCGCGCGAAGGCCGCGGTTCGTACCGCGCTGGACCTGCTTTTCCCACCCCAATCGCTCGACGGCGGCTCCGCCACGATGACCGGCGGCCTGAGCGCGGCGGCCTGGAGCGCGATCCCGTTTATCGACGGGCCGCTGTGCGACGGCTGCGGCCTGCCGTTCGAATACGATCTGGGGGCGGGCGTGCGCTGCGCCGCCTGCTCGGCGCGGCCGCGGGCGTTCGCGCGGGCGCGGGCGGCGTGCCTGTACGACGAGACCTCGCGCGGGCCGATCCTGCAGCTGAAGCACGCCGACCGCACCGACCTGGCGCCGCTGTTCGCCCGCTGGATCAGCCGTTCGGCGCGCGAGCTGCTGGACGAGGCCGACGCACTGGTTCCCGTGCCGCTGCACCGCGCGCGGCTGCTGGGGCGGCGCTACAATCAGGCCGCCGAGATCGCCCGGCCGCTGGGCCGGCTCGCGGGCGTGGCCTATCTGCCTGATGCGCTGGCGCGGGTCCGGGACACCGCGAGCCAGGGCGGCAAGTCGGGCGGTGGGCGGCGGCGCAACGTCGCCGCGGCGTTCGCCGTGCCGCCGGCCAAGGCCAGGCTGGTGGCCGGCAAGACCGTTCTGCTGATCGATGACGTGATGACCACCGGCGCCACTTTGGAAGGCTGCGCGCGGGCGCTGCTGGCCGCCGGCGCGCTGCGCGTCCATGCCGCAGTGGTCGCGAGGGTTAAAGAAAGCTCAAGTCGTTCCATATAGAGCAGACCCGTCACCACCCGTATCAGTCGAGCCATGGCCGAAGTCACCATCTATACGAAACCGTATTGCCCCTACTGCATCCGCGCGGTGTCGCTGCTGGAGAAGAAGGGCGTGGCGTTCAATGAGATCGAGGCCGCCTTCGATCCGGAGAAGCGCCAGGAGATGGTCCAGCGCGCCAACGGCCGGGCGACCTTCCCGCAGATCTTCATCGGCGAGCGCCATATCGGCGGCTGCGACGACATGATGGCGCTGGAATACGACGGCAAGCTGGACGCCCTGCTGGCGGCCTGAGGCTTGATCTTTCCGCTCACTCCCGCGAAAGCGGGAGCCTAAGCTGAGCATCGGCTTGGATCCCCGCCTGCGCGGGGATGAGCGGAGTAGCGAATGACCCTGCGCGTCGGCCTGATCCAGACCAGAACCCCCGCCAGCCACGCTGCGGCGCTGGCGCACGTGACGCCGCTGATCCGGCAGGCGGCGGCCGACGGCGCGAGCTTCATCGCTACGCCCGAGGGGACCAACATCCTGCAGAAGGACAAGGCCGCGCTGCTGCCGCAGTTGGCCCTGCTGGAGGACGATCTTGTCGTGCAGGGTCTACAGGCGCTGGCCGCCGAGCTTTCCGTCACCATCCTGATCGGTTCGGCGATGGTGAGGCGGCCGGACGGCAAGGCCGCCAACCGCGCGGCGCTGATCACGCCGCAGGGCCAGATCGCCGCCACCTACGACAAGCTGCACATGTTCGACGTGGACCTGCCGACCGGCGAGACCGCGCGCGAGAGCGAGACCTACGAACCCGGCGAGCAGGCCGTGGCGGCGCTGGCCGGCGAGCTGAAGCTGGGGCTGACCATCTGCTACGACGTGCGCTTCCCAGCGCTGTACCGAGCCCTGGCCCTGGCCGGGGCCGAGGTGATCGTGACACCGGCCGCCTTCACCCGGCCGACCGGCGAGGCGCACTGGGAGACGCTGCTGCGCGCGCGCGCCATCGAGACCGGCAGCTTTGTGCTGGCGCCGGCCCAGGGCGGGTTCCACGAGGACGGCCGCGGCACCTGGGGCCGCACCCTTGCCATCGGCCCGTGGGGCGAGCTGCTGGGCAAGCTCGACCACGACGAGCCGGGCGTGCTGATCGCCGACCTGGACCTGGCGGCGGTGGCCAAGGCGCGGGCGGCGATCCCGGCCTTGCCCAATGCGCGGAGCTTTGCAGCGCCTATATCTATCGCATGATCCGCTACGCGCTCATCTGCGAGCACGCCCACGCGTTCGAGGGCTGGTTCGGCTCATCCGGCGACTTCGATGACCAGTCGGCGCGCGGCTTGGTCGCGTGCCCGGTCTGCGAGAGCCGGGCCGTGGAGAAGCAGATCATGGCTCCCTCCGTGGCCGGCACCAAGAAGTCCCAGGCCGCCGACCTGCCGCCGCAGGTGCGCTCGATGGTCATGGAGGCGATGGGCAAGGTCCGCGCCCACGTCGAGGAGAACTTCGACTATGTCGGCGACGCCTTCGCCGGCGAGGCCCGCGCCATCCACGAGGGCCGCTCGGAAGACCGCGGCATCTATGGCGAGGCCAGCCCGGCCGAGATCAAGGCGCTGAAGGACGACGGCATCCAGATCGCCCCGCTGCCGCCGGCGCCGCCGAAGAAGTCGGACGTGAACTGAACGCTCCCAGCTCCCCCAGAGGGGGGAGCATCTGCCTTGCCGCCGCGCCGGACGCCCCATAGGCTCCCCGCCAGTTCATGGGGAGCGTCAATGATCCGTACCTTCACCGCCGCCGCCTTGGCGGCCGCCGCTGTCGCCTCGCCGGCGATGGCCCAGAGCCCGCGTCCTGACCAGCTGGCGTTCCGCGAGCTCTACAAAGAGCTGATCGAGATCAACACCACCCTGTCGGTCGGCAGCTGCACTGCGGCGTCGGAGGCCATGGCCGCGCGGCTGAAGAGCGCTGGGTTCGCCGACGCGGACCTGCAGATCATCGTCTCGCCGGACCGGCCCAAGGACGGCAATCTGGTGGCGACGCTGAAGGGGACCGACGCCAAGGCCAAGCCGATCTTGCTGCTGGCGCACATCGACGTGGTCGAGGCCAACCGCGCCGACTGGGAGCGCGACCCGTTCAAGCTGGTCGAGGAAAACGGCTTCTTCTACGCCCGCGGCGCGGCCGACGACAAAGCCCAGGCCGCGGTCTGGGTCGACACCCTGGCCCGCTACAAGACCGAGGGTTTCAAGCCGAAGCGGACGATCCGCATGGCGCTGACCTGCGGCGAGGAGACGCCCGACACCTTCAACGGCGTCCAGTACCTGATCAAGAACCACCGCGATCTGATGGACGCCGCCTTCGTGCTCAACGAGGGCGCGGGCGGGCGGCTGGACGCCCAGGGGCAGCGGGTCTCGCTGGGCGTGCAGGCCGGCGAGAAGGTCTATCAGGACTATACCCTGGAAGTGACCAATCCGGGCGGCCACTCCTCGGCGCCGGTGCGCGACAATGCGATCTATCACCTGTCGCAGGGGCTGGCGCGGCTGGGCGAGTACGACTTCCCGGTGAAGCTGAACGACGCTGTGCGCGGCAACTTCATCCAGATGGCCAAGATCGAGGGCGGGCCGATGGGCGAGGCGATGGCCGCCGTCGCCAAGGATCCGTCCAGCGCCGCGGCGGTGGCGGCTGTGGCCCGCGATCCGGGCCGCAATTCGATGATGCGGACCACCTGCGTGGCGACCATGGTCAACGCCGGCCATGCGCCCAACGCCCTGCCGCAGCGGGCGCGGGCCAACGTCAACTGCCGGATCCTGCCGGGCGAGGGCGTCGAGGCCACCCGCGAGGCCCTGGTCAAGGCGCTGGCCGACCCGGCGATCAAGGTCACGACGGTCGGCGAGCCGAGCCCGGTCACTCCGCCGCCGGTGCTGAACAAGCAGATCATGGGGCCGGTCGAGACGGTCTCGGCCAAGCTGTGGCCGGGCGTGCCGATCGTGCCGGTGATGGCGACCGGCGCCACCGACGGCCGGTTCCTGAACGCGGTCGGGGTGCCGACCTACGGCCTGACCGGGATGTTCAGCGAGCCGACCGGCAACGGCGCCCACGGGCTGAACGAGAAGATGCGCGTGCGCTCGCTCTATGAGGGCCGCGACTTCCTCTACGAGGTGGTCAAGCTCTACGCGAACCAGAAGTAGGTCATGCTCCAAGTGTCATCCCGGTTTCGGCCGTAGGCCGAAGACCGGGACCCATGAACACCTGATGTCGGCGGCAGTCCTTCTGGCTCGGCGCGAATGGATCCCGGTCTTGCTTCGCAAACCGGGATGACACTCGGAGCGTGGTCAGCTTAGAACGTCTTCCGCAGACCCAGCGACAGCACGTAGCCGGAGCCCTCGACCTCGCCGCGCAGGCGGGTGGTGGTGGCCGCAGGCGTGCCCTCGTAGAACGCTGTGTCGTGGTGGACGTCGGAATTGGCGAAATCGATGTAGGCGAACGCCGCATCGACCTTCAGCCCGTTCATGACGTCGGCGGTGGCGCCGACCCCGTAGAGCCACCGGTCGCCGTCCGGCACCCGCGCGGTGCGGGCCGCGTCGGGCGTCGGGGTCGGGTCGTATTGCACGCCGGCGCGCAGGGTCAGCTTGTCGTTGACCGCGTAGTCGAGGCCGACGCCGCCGGAGGTGACGTCCTCATAGCCCTGGAACAGGTTTTCGCCGCCGCCGGCGAATTTCACGTCGATCGATTCGAACTCGCTCCAGCCGATGCGCTGAACCTGGGCGTTGAGGGCGAGCTTGTCGGTGGCTTGCCAGCGGGCGCCGAGGGTGGCGATCCAGGGCGTGGTGAAGGCGGCCGAGCCGTTGACCTCGCGGTTGACCGGGGCCAGGGGACCGACCAGGCCCGCGACCAGGACATCGCCGTCGAGGTCGTGCTCGACCTTCGAGCGGTAGCTGGCGCCCAGCGTGACCGGGCCGAAATAGGCCTGGGCGCCCACGGTCCAGCCGAAGTCCCAGCCGTCGCCGCTGAGCTGGGAGATGCCGTCGGCGAGCAGCGGCGAGAGGTTCGGATAGGCGGTCTGCAGCTTGGCGTCGGTGTACTGGGCGCTGACCCCGGCCCCGAGGTCGAGCCATTCGGTGACCTTCATTGCGCCAGTCACCTGGATGTCGGCGGTGGTCAGCCGCGAGGTCAGGGCGTCGTACCGCGCCCATGACGACTTGCGGTACTCGGTGGTGAAGTTGAAGGGCGCGGCCACCGACAGGCCGAGCGCGAAGCGATCGCCGATCGGGGTGGCGATGGCGAAGTTCGGCGCGACGCCGTCCTGGATCGGACTGAAGGCGCGCGGCTCGCCCTGGATCGGGATGGTCAGCCCGTTCGGATAGGTGATGGTCGATCCTTCGTTTCTGACCGTGGCGTCGACGAACACCGCATGCAGGCCGACATAGGCCTCGCGCCCCGAGCGGGCGATGGCGGCCGGGTTCCACCAGAGCGAGGAAACGCCCTGGTCGGCGACCTCTCCGGAATAGGCGCGTCCCGTGCCCTTCACCGACTGTTCCTGCAGGTAGTAGCCCGCCGCGTGCGCTGAAGTGGACAGGAGGGCTGTTGCGGCCGTGGTCGCCGCCAGGAGGGTCAGCCGGGTCATGGGGTGCTCATTGTTCCGGAGGATCCGCGCGCGGATCGGCTGTTTCACAAACCCTATCAGCCCGCGGCGGGTTGCAGAACGGCGATCAGCGACTTGCCAAACCGTGGCCCAGGAGCCACATTTCAATAAATTGGCATGGAGTCTGTCATATGTCTGGATCGCGTGACGCGGCGAAGGTTGGTCGCACCCTGGCGGACTCGGTCCCGTATTGGCCGCCGAAGGTTAAGCCGCCGGCGGGGGCGCCGAACATCCTGGTCGTGTTGTTCGACGACGTCGGGTTCTCGGACTTCGGCTGCTACGGCTCGCCGATCCGGACGCCGACGATCGACAAGCTGGCGGCCGAGGGTCTGCGCTACACCGGCTTCCACACGACCGCGATGTGCTCGACTACGCGAGCGGCGCTGCTGACCGGGCGCAACCATCACTCGGTGGGCATGGGCTGCTTGGCCAACTTCGACTCAGGCTTCCCCGGCTATCGCGGCAAGATCGCCAGGGAGGCCGGCACCTTGCCCGAGATCCTGCGCGGCCAGGGCTATGGGACCTACATGGTCGGCAAGTGGCACGCGACGCCGGTCAACCAGACGGGCGCGGCCGGGCCCTATGACGGCTGGCCGCTGGGCCGCGGCTTCAACCGCTATTACGGCTTCATGGACGCCGAGACCGACCAGTTCTCGCCCGAGCTGGTGCGCGACAACACCCCGGTCGACCCGCCGGGCGGCTACCGCGACGGCTATCACCTGACCGAGGACCTAGTGGACGAGAGCATCCGCTTCGTCGCCGACCATATCGCCGATGCGCCGGACCAGCCGTGGCTGCTGTGGCTGGCTTTGGGCGCCTGCCACGCGCCCCACCAGGCACCGATGGACATCATCCGAAGCTATGACGAGGTGTTCGAGGCCGGCTGGGACGTCGAGCGCGAGCGCCGGCTGGAGCGGCAGAAGGCGATGGGGATCGTGCCGCCGGACACCCAGCTGCCGCCGCGCAACGACGGGGTGAAGGCCTGGGCCGATCACTCGCCCGAGGAGCAGAAGGTGTTCACCCGCCTGCAGAGCGCCTTCGCCGGCATGCTGGACCACGCCGACCGGCATCTGGCGCGGCTGGTGGACTTCCTCGAGCAGGCCGGCGTGAAGGACGACACCCTGATCCTGGTGTTGTCGGACAACGGCGCCAGCCAGGAGGGCGGGCCGCTCGGCTTCGTCAACGCCATGGGGCCCTACAACATGAAGTTCGAACCGATGCCCGAGAAGCTGGCGCGGATCGAAGACATCGGCGGGCCCGACAGCCACTCGAATTTCCCGTTCGGCTGGGCCCAGGCCTCGAACACGCCCTTGCGTCGCTACAAGCAGAACACCCACGGCGGCGGCATCCGCGACCCGCTGGTGATCAGCTGGAAGAACGGGATCGCCGCCCGCGGCGAAACCCGCGGCCAGTTCGCCCATGCCTGCGACCTGACCCCGACCTTGCTGGAGCTGCTCGGCCTCTCCTCGCCGCAGGTGATCGCTGGGGTTCCGCAGACCCCGATGGAAGGCGAGAGCTTCGCCGCCTCGCTGACTGACCCGCAGGCGCCGGCCAAGAGTTCGGCGCAGTACTTCGAGATGTTCGGCCACCGCGGTCTCTGGAAGGACGGCTGGAAGGCGGTGGCGTTCCACCCGCCGGGCGCGCCCTTCGACAAGGACGTCTGGGAGCTCTACCACCTCGACGCCGACTTCTCGGAAACCCGGGACCTGGCGCAGGTCGAGCCGGAACGGCTGGCGGCGCTGGTCGACGAATGGTGGGCCCAGGCGGAGCGGTGCAACGTCCTACCGCTGGACGACCGCTTCGGGCCGCGCTTCGCCGAGAACGCCCTGCGCCACCAGGGCGCGCGCAAACAGTTCGTGTTCCACAAGGGCATGGGGCACGTGCCCAGCGACTGCGCCCCCGATGTGCGCTCGCGCTCGTACTTCATCGAGGCCGACGTGACCCTGGGCGAGGGCGACGAGGGGGTGCTGATCGCCCACGGCGACGCGACCAGCGGCTATTCGCTGTTCGTGCGTGACGGGCGGCTGCATCACACCCTGAACGTCGGCGGGCTGCGCACCACGGTCAGCTCGGACGTGGCGGTGGCGCCGGGGCGGCGGCGGCTGGGCGTGCAGTGCGTCCAGGGCGACGGGCGGCGCTTCATCCTCAGCATCGACGGCCGCCCGGCGGGCGAGGTCGCCACCCATCTGGGCTTCATGACCCTGATCTCGTGGTCGGGCCTGGACATCGGCCGTGATCGCGGCAGCGCGGTCGGCGACTATGCCGAGCCGTTCAAGTTCAGCGGCGCGCTGCGGACGGTGACGGTGACCATGGACGCCGACCAGGCCCTGGACGGCGACGCGGTCGGAGCCGCGGAACTGGCGCGCCAATAGATTGCGCGATCCAACTTCGGGTTGCGGAAACTGATCGGCTCAGCCACAGTTTCCGTGATCCGGGGGGAGGAACGACGTGCTCATCAGAGTGCTTGCGCTGGCGGCCGCCTGTCTGGCGACCGCGACCATCGCCATGGCCGCGCCGCTTGAGGCCTACGGCAAACTGCCGAGCATCGAGGCGGCGGCGATTTCGCCGGACGGCGCGCGGTTCGCGGTCATCCTGACGACCGGCGAGGACCGGCAGATCGTCGTCAAGGACATCGCCACCGGCAAGGACAACGTCATCCACGCCGGCGCCGCCAAGGTGCGTGACCTCGACTGGGCGAGCCCCCAACACCTGCTGATCACCGCCAGCACGACCGCGACGATCCCCAACGTGATCGCGCCGCGCCAGGAATACACGACCGTCGTCCTGTTCGACGTCGAGACCAACCGGCAGATGCGGCTGATGCGCGATGTCGAGCGGGGTCTCAACATCGTGGTCGGCTCGCCGGTGAGGCGCACCGTCGACGGCAAGCCGGCGGTGTTCGTCACCGGCGTCCGCTTCGACAGCGGCGGCCGAGGGCGCATGGCGCTCTATCAGATCAACCTGAAGTCCGGCGCCTCGAAGATGGTCCACGAGGGCTTTCCCTACAGCGAGGATTGGGTGGTCGGGGCCGATGGCCAGCCGCTGGCGGCCTCGGCCTTCGACTATGTCAGCGGCGTCTGGACGCTGAAGATCAAGCAACAGGTCGGCTGGAAGGAGGTCATGCGCTCGGAAGGCTATCTCGATCGCCCGATCCTGGCCGGGCTGGGTCGGGATGGCCGCTCGATCCTGCTGTTCGACGAGGAAGACGACCAGCGGGTGCTGCGGGAGCTCAACGTCGACGGCACCAGCGGCGAGCCGATCAAGACGATCAGCGGCTCCCAGCTGATCTTTGACCCTGGCGGCCATCACCTGGTCGGATCGCGGGCGCTGGTCGGCGATGAATACCGCTACGACTTCTTCGCCCCGCAGGACCAGAGGCTGTGGCGGTCGATCGAGGCGGCCTATCGCGGCCAGCATGTGCAACTGCTCTCGTGGTCGAACAACCGCGAGCGGATGATCATTCGGGTGGATTCCCCGACCGAGGGGGCCGGGATCGCCTATGTCGACTGGAAGACCAAGCGCGCGGACTGGATCGGATCGGTCTATCGCGGGCTGGCTGAAGCCGACATCGCACAGGTGAAGCCGGTGCGCTTCAAGGCCGCCGACGGCCTGGAGCTGAGCGGCTACCTGACCCTGCCGCGTGGCCGAGAGGCCAAAATGCTGCCGCTGGTGGTGCTGGCCCACGGCGGGCCGGCGGCACGCGATACGCCGACCTTTGACTGGTGGTCGCAGGCGCTTGCCTCGCGCGGCTATGCCGTGCTGCAGGTCAATTTCCGCGGCTCCGCCGGATTTGGCGCGCAGCACCTGCAGGCTGGATACGGCCAATGGGGGCGCAAGATGCAGACCGACCTCTCCGACGGCGTGCGGCATCTGGCCGGGCAGGGCCTTATCGATCCTGCGCGGGTCTGCATCGTCGGGGCGAGCTACGGCGGCTATGCGGCCCTGGCCGGGGCGACGCTGGATCGCGGCGTCTATCGCTGCGCGGCGTCGGTCGCGGGGGTGTCCGACCTGCGCCGGATGGTCGGCTGGTCGAAGACCAACAAGGGGCGCACGGCGCAGAAGTACTGGATCCGCTTCATGGGCGCGGACGATCCCGACGACCCGGTGCTGCGCGCGCTGTCGCCGGCCGAGAAGGTCGAGGGGGTGACGACGCCGATCCTGCTTGTGCATGGCCGCGACGACACGGTGGTGCCGCTGGAGCAGAGCGCCATCATGCAGCGCGCGCTGGAGAAGGCCGGCAATCCGGCCGAGATGGTGGTCATGAACGGCGAGGATCATTGGCTGTCTCGGGGCGAAACCCGATTGCGGATGCTCAATGCGGTGACGATGTTCCTGGAGAAGAACAACCCGCCGAGCTGATTTCGGGACGGTCCCTGTTGTGTGGCGAAATCGCCACACTACATCCCGTCGAGGCGCGGCCGTGCTTGATGAAGGCGGTCACGCCAATCCGCCTATCGAGGGGAACGCATGAACATCGATCTCTATTCCGACCGCGCCAAGCAGGCGATCCAGTCGGCCCAGAGCCTGGCGCTGGCGCGCCGCCACCAACAACTCGCGCCCGAGCACCTTTTGAAGGTGCTGCTTGAAGAAAAGGACGGCCTCAGCCGCGCCCTAATCCAGAGCGCGGGCGGACGTCCCGACGCGGCCGACAAGGCCGCCGACGACCTGCTGGCCAAGCGGCCGAAGGTTGAGGGCGGTTCGGGCCAGCTCTACATGGCGCCCGAGACCGCGCGCATCTTCGCCGAGGCCGAGGCCGGGGCGAAGGCCGGCGGCGACGCCTTCGTCACCACCGAGCGGCTGCTGATCGCCATCGCCAAGGAAGGCGGCGACGCTGCCAAGGCCCTGAAGGACGCCGGCGCCAACGCCGCGGCCCTGGAAGAAGCCGCCAAGGCCATGCGCAAGGGCAAGACCGCCGACTCAGCCTCGGCCGAGGAAGGCTACGACGCGCTCAAGCGCTATGCCCGCGACCTGACCCAGGCCGCGCGCGACGGCAAGCTCGACCCGGTGATCGGCCGCGACGAGGAGATCCGCCGCACGATCCAGGTGCTGAGCCGCCGGACCAAGAACAATCCGGTGCTGATCGGCGAACCGGGCGTCGGCAAGACGGCGATCGTCGAGGGCCTGGCCCTGCGCATCGTCAACGGCGACGTGCCCGAAAGCCTGAAGGACAAACAGCTGCACGCCCTGGACATGGGCGCGCTGATCGCCGGCGCGAAGTACCGCGGCGAGTTCGAGGAGCGGCTGAAGGCCGTGCTCGGCGAGGTGACCGCGGCCGAGGGCTCGATCGTGCTGTTCATCGACGAGATGCACACCCTGGTCGGGGCCGGGAAGACCGACGGGGCGATGGACGCCTCGAACCTGCTGAAGCCCGCCCTGGCTCGCGGCGAGCTGCACTGCGTCGGCGCGACCACGCTGGATGAGTACCGCAAGCACGTCGAGAAGGACGCAGCCCTGGCCCGCCGGTTCCAGCCGGTGTTCGTCTCCGAGCCGACCGTCGAGGACACGGTCTCGATCCTGCGCGGCCTGAAGGAGAAGTACGAAGTGCACCACGGGGTGCGCATCTCCGACAGCGCCATCGTCGCGGCCGCCACCCTGTCGAACCGCTACATCACCGACCGTTTCCTGCCCGACAAGGCCATCGACCTGGTCGACGAGGCCGCCAGCCGCGTACGCATGGCGGTCGATAGCAAGCCCGAGGAGCTGGACGAGATCGACCGGCGCATCGTGCAGCTGAAGATCGAGCGCGAGGCCCTGTCCAAGGAGCCGGACGCCGCCTCGCAGGCGCGGCTGGAGAAGCTGGAAGACGAGCTGGACGATCTGGAAGGCCGCTCGGCCGAAATGACCGCCCGCTGGAAGTCGGAGAAGGACAAGGTCTCGTCCGCCGCCCAGGCCCGCGAGGCCCTGGACCGGCTGCGCGCCGAACTGGTCGCGGCCCAGCGCCGCGGCGACCTGCAGCGCGCCTCGGAGATCGCCTATGGCGAGATCCCGGCCCTGGAGCGCCGGCTGGAGCAGGAAGAGACGGCAGCGGCCGAAAATCCGATCAGCCCCGAGGTGGTGGACGCCGAGCAGATCGCCGCCGTGGTCAGCCGCTGGACCGGCATCCCGGTCGACAAGATGCTGGAAGGCGAGCGCGAAAAGCTGCTGCAGATGGAGGACGCCCTGCGCGGCCGCGTGGTCGGGCAGGAAGAGGCGCTGGTCGCCGTGTCCGACGCGGTCCGTAGAGCCCGCGCCGGCCTGCAGGACCCCAACCGGCCGATCGGCTCGTTCCTGTTCCTCGGCCCCACCGGGGTCGGCAAGACCGAGCTGACCAAGGCCCTGGCCGAGTTCATGTTCGACGATGAGAGCGCGATCACCCGCCTCGACATGTCCGAGTACATGGAGAAGCACTCGGTCAGCCGCATGATCGGCGCGCCTCCCGGGTATGTCGGCTACGACGAGGGCGGGGCGCTGACCGAGGCCGTGCGGCGCCGGCCCTACCAGGTCGTGCTGTTCGACGAGGTCGAGAAGGCCCACCCGGACGTGTTCAACGTGCTGCTGCAGGTGCTGGACGACGGTCGCCTGACCGACGGCCAGGGCCGGACCGTCGACTTCCGCAACACCATCCTGATCATGACCTCGAACCTGGGGTCCGAGTTCCTGGCCAACCAGGCCGAGGGCGAGGACGTCGAGGATGCGCGGCCGATGGTGATGGAGGTGGTGCGCCGCCACTTCCGGCCCGAGTTCCTGAACCGGATCGACGAGATCATCCTGTTCAAGCGCCTGGGGCGCGGGGAGATGGACAACATCGTCGCCATCCAGTTGCAGCGGGTCGAGAAGCTGCTGGCCGACCGGCGCATGTCGATCACCCTGGATCCGGCGGCCATGCACTGGCTGGCCGACAAGGGCTACGACCCGGTCTATGGCGCCCGGCCGCTGAAGCGGGTGATCCAAAAGGAGCTGGTCGACCCGATCGCCCGCAAACTGCTGGCGGGCGATCTGGAGGACGGCGCGGTGATCCAGGTCGGGGCCGATGCCGACGGCCTGGAGATCGGCAAGGCCAAGGTCCACTAACGACAAACGCCCCGGAGAGCGATCTCCGGGGCGTTTTTTTATCTCCGGGTAGGGGCGAGCCCCTAGAGCTCGACCTTCACGGCGCGGCCGCCACGGACCTCGACCCGGCGCATGACCGCGATGTCGGGGCCCGAGCCGCTGACCGGCTTGGCGACGGTGATCACGTACCAGGCGCCGTTGGCGAGGCCTGAGAAGCTGAACGCGCTGTTGGCGTCGCAGACCGCGCGCTTGACGAAGGCCGAGTAGTCGCCGCTGGGCGCCGAGGGCGTGCGGGCGCGGACCTCGTCGGCCGGCAGGGCGGCGCGGTCGGCGGAGGTGTAGAGGATGCTCATCCGCCGACGCGTCCAGGGCGTCTCGGGCGTCAGCACCACGCCGGCGCCGGTGCAGGAATAACGGGTCTGGCCGGCCTTGTAGGTCAGGCGGCCGTCGACGCGGCCAGAGCCGGGCACGGCCGACCACGAGAAGTCCTCGGCGCGGAAGACGCCGGCCGTGGCCGGGCCGCCGCCGGGCGGCGGAGGCGGGGGCGGGCCCAGGGTCGGCGCGCAGGCGGCGACGAGCAGGAGGGCGGCGGAGGCGGAGAGCAGACGAATGCGTGACATGGCGCGCGCACCTTACGCATCCGGAAGCCTCACCGCCAAGGGTTTACCCCTAGTCGTCGCCTCGGACCTTGCCGCGCATGGACTTCACGCCGCCGCGGCGGACCTTGGCCTCCACCCGGCGTTTCTGGGAGGCTTTGGTCGGCTTGGTCTTCTTGCGCGGCGGCGGCGGGGGCTTGGCGGCCTCGCGGATCAGCTCCAGCAGGCGCTCCAGCGCATCGGCGCGGTTGCGCTCCTGGGTGCGGAAGCTCATTGCCGTGAGGACCAGAACGCCGTCCTGGGTCAGCTTGCGCCCGGCCAGCCGCATCAGGCGCACGGCGACGTCGTTGGGCAGCGAGGGCGAACGGCGGACATCGAAGCGCAGCTCCACGGCGGTGGAGACCTTGTTGACGTTCTGGCCGCCGGGACCGGCCGCGCGGATGAACCGCTCGGTGATCTCGTCCTCGGAGATGGAGATGGCGGGGGTGACTTCGATCACCGGCTTTCCAGATATCTACGTTGTCGGCTAGGCTGGTCGCATGACCGCTTTCGCGACCCTTATGCACATGACCTGCCGAACCGCCCAAGCGGGATCGGTGAGGGATGTCGTGCGCTAGGACCGTTCAGCCGCATTTCGCCCCACCAGCCCCGCCGCAAGGACGGGGCTTTTTTCATGGCCCCGTTCTCCGGCCCACCGAGAGAAGACGATGAGCCAAGACGAGATATTGATCCGAGCCGCCGAGCCGGATGACGTGCCCGACCTGACCGAGACGATGAACCAGCCCCGCGCCGTCTGGGGAACCATGCAGGTCCCGTTCACCAGCGTCGCGACGCGGCGCGAGCGTTTCAAGACTACGTCAGCGACCCAAACGATGCTCGTCGCGGTGATCGGCGGCAAGGTCGTCGGCAGCCTGGGCCTCAGCCGCCTCGAGGGGCGTCGCAGTCAGGTCGGCACGTTCGGCATGGCGGTCCACGACGGCTATGCCGGCCGGGGCGTCGGCACGGCCTTGCTGGCGGCGGCCGTGGAGCAGGCCGACCGCTGGCTGGGGCTGCAGCGCTTGGAACTCACGGTGTGGAGCGACAACGCCCGCGCCATCGCACTTTACGAACGTTTCGGTTTCGAGCGCGAGGGGGTTATGCGTAGCTATGCCTGGCGCGACGGCGAGCACGTCGACGCCATCGCGATGGCGCGGCTGCGGCCTTAGCCGCCGCGGCAGGCCGCGCAGCGGCCGCGGGCTTCCAGGGTGATGGTCGCGACCTGGTAGCCCGCCGCCTCGGCGGCGGCGAGCTGGGCGGTGAAGTCGGGTTCGAACTCCTGGGCCGCGCCGCAGCAGTCGCAGATCAGGAAGGCGGCGCGGTGCTCGCCGCCGTCGTGGCGGCAGGGCACGTAGGCGTTCAGGCTCTCGATCCGGTGGGCGAAGCCCAGGCGCTCGAGAAACTCCAGCGCGCGGTAGACGGTCGGCGGCTTGGCCGGTTCGCCGTGTTCGCCGAAGGCGGCGATCAGGTCATAGGCCTTCTGCGGGCCGTCGGCCTCGAGCAGCAGCTCCAGCACCCGGCGGCGCGGGGCGGTCAGCCGCTCCTGCGTCGCCACGCAGCGGGTCTCGGCCGCGCCGAGCGCGTGGGTCAGGGCGTGACCCTTGAGGCCCGGATGCGCGCCGTCCGCGTGATGACACTCGCTTCCCATATGCCTTGGCTACCTGCCTCCCGGCTGGTCCGCAAGCGATGCTGCTTGACGGATGGTTATGTTATCTCATAACGGTCGATGTTATTTCGTAACACGGCGCGGCCGTTTCAAGTCCGCGGCCGTGAGTTTGCCGAGGCGTCCACATGACCAAGACCTACCTGCTCGCCGCCGCCGGCGCCGCTGCGCTGTCCGCGGGATCGGCCCATGCCGAGGCGGCCAAGGAGGTCTCCGAGCTGGTGGTGACCGCCGCGCCCTATGTCGTCTCGATGGACTCGGTGACGACCAGCGTCGAGGTCATGAAGCGCGACGACCTGGACGCCGCGCCTTCCGCGGGCCTCGGGGATGTTCTGTCGGGCCTGCCCGGCGTGCGCTCGACCTTCTTCGGGCCCGGCGCGAGCCGGCCGGTGATCCGGGGCCTGGCCGGGCCGCGGGTGCTGGTGCTGAGCAACGGCGTCGGGATGATCGACGCCTCGGCGCTGTCGCCTGACCACCAGGTGGCCAACGACCCGCAGGAGGCCGAGCGGATCGAGGTGCTGCGCGGGCCCTCGGCCCTGGCCTATGGCGGGTCGGCGATCGGCGGCATCGTCAACATCATCGACGACCGCATTTCGAGCACCAAGGTCGAGGGCGTCCATGGCCGCCTGCTGGCCTCGGGCACGAGCGTCGACGAGGGTTCGGCGGTGTCGGCTTCGGTCAAGGCGGGCGTCGGCGGCTGGGTGTTCAGCCTGGACGGCCTGCACCGCGAAAGCTCTGACTACGACATTCCCTCGCCGGCGGAGTCGCGCCGGTTCATGGCCGCCGAGGGCGAGGAGTACCTGGGCAAGGAGCCCTCGACCGTCGCCAACACCGCGGTGCGGCTGGACGCCTATGGCGGCGGGGTCTCCTATGTCGGCGACAAGGGCTTCCTGGGCGTCGCGGTCAAGCGCACGGACACGACCTATGGCGTCCCCGGCCACGCGCACGAGGCGGGTGAAGATCACGACCACGACCATGGGCACGAGGACGAAGACGGCGGCGTCCAGATCGATCTGAAGCAGACGCGCTACGACCTGCGCGGAGGCTTGAACCTCGACCTTGGGCTGTTCGACCAGCTCAAGGTCTCAGCCGGCTACGCCGACTATGAGCACGCTGAGCTGGAGGGGGGCCATATCGGCACCCAGTTCCTATCCGAGGGCTGGGAAGCGCGGGCCGAGCTGGTGCAGAAGGCGCGCGGCGGCTGGCAGGGCGCGGTCGGCCTGCAGGCGCTGTCGCGGACGCTCGATGCGGTCGGCGAAGAAGCCTATGTGCCCTCGACCGAAACCCGCGAACTCGGCCTGTTCACCTTGCAGCGGCTGGACAACGACACCTGGGGCGTCGAGGGCGGCCTGCGGCTCGACCGCCGGGAGCTGGAGACCGACGCCGCCTCGCGCGACTTCACCAACGTCTCGGCCAGCATCGGCGGCTTCCTGCGCCCGGCAGAGGGCTGGTTCCTGGGGCTGTCGGCCTCACGCGCGGCGCGGGCGCCGACCGAGGCGGAGCTGTTCGCCAACGGCGCCCATGCGGCGACCCGCGGCTTCGAGGTCGGCAATTCCGACTTGGATTCGGAGGTCTCCTACTCGCTCGACGCCACGGTCCACTATGGCGAGGGCCCCTGGGAGATCGACCTGCACGCCTTCGCCGTGAAGTACGACGGCTTTATCGACCTGCGTCCGAACGGCCAGGTCGACCCGGAGAGCGGCTTTGCGGTCTTCGACTACCTGCAGACCGACGCGACCTTCTACGGCGCCGAGGCCGAGGCCTCGTTCCGGCTGTGGCAGGACGGCGCGCGCAGCTTCTCGCTGCAGGGCGCGGCCGACTACGTCCACGGCGACACCGACCTCGGCCCGCCGGCTCGCATTCCGCCGTGGTCGGTGACCGGCCGGGCGGTGTTCGACGGCGACTGGTGGACCGGCAAGCTGGAGCTGCGCCACGTGGGCGAGCAGGATCGCGTGGCCGAGTTCGAGCTGCCGACCGACAGCTATCAGATGATCAACGCCTACCTGTCGGCGACGCCGTTCGCCGACCGCAAGCTGCGGCTGTTCCTGGAAGGGCGGAACCTCAACGACGCCGAGGCGCGCGAGCATGCCTCGTTCCTGAAGGACCTGGCCCCACTGCCCGGGCGCAGCTTCCGGCTCGGCGTCGGCTACAAGTTCTAGAGGGCAAAGAAAAACCCCTCCCGCGAGGGAGGGGTTGATCGTTTCCAGAGCCCAGGCGCTGGCCTCAGGCTTCTTCAGTCTCGTTCGAAGAAGCTTCACCGCCCTCGAAGCTGCGCGGGGCGCGGCGACGGCGAGCCTTGGGCTTTTCCTCACCCTCGGCCGCGGCCGGAGCCTCGGCCTTCGGCGCCCGCGGCGCGCGCGGAGCCTTCAGGAAGGCCGGAGCGTGGCTTTCGCCGCCGTCCTCGTCGCGCAGCACGGGCGAAGCTTGTTGTTCGGTCGCGACCAGCGGCGCGGCCTTGGGCTCGACGACAGCCAGCGGATCGCGCTCGGGGCGGTCCTGCCGTTCAGTCCGCTCGGCGCGGTCCGGACGTTCGCCACGATCTTCGCGGTCACGACGGCCTTCGAAACGCTCGCTGCGCGGACGGTCGTCGCGATCGCGGCGATCCTCGCGCTCGGCGCGGGGCCGATCATCGCGGGGGCGCTCGTCCCGCGGACGGTCGTCCCGCGGACGGTCGTCACGGGGGCGGTCGTCGCGATCGCGGTAGCGGTCGTTGCGGTCGCGGTTGCGGCCTTCGAAGCGGTCGTTGCGCTGACGGTCGTCGCGCGGCCGGTCCTGGCGGTCGTCGCGATCGCGCCAACGCTCGCCGCGGGCCTGTTGGCCTTCGACTTCGTTGTTCTCGCCCGATTCAGCGGCCTCATTGGCCGCCGCTTCAGCTTCCGCCGCCGCAGCCTGGGCGCCGCTCTCGTCCTCGAAGTCGATGTCGAGGCCGCCGGAGAAGGTGTCGCGGCCGAGGATCTCGGCGGCGGGCTTGGTCGGCTGCATGGCGCGCACGACGCGGAAGTAGTGCTCGGCGTGCTGCAGGTAGTTCTCAGCCAGAACGCGGTCGCCGGACGACGAAGCGTCCCGGGCGAGCTGCTGGTATTTTTCGAAGACGTGCTGGGCGTTGCCGCGCACCTTCACGCCGTCCGGGCCATTGGAGTCGAAGGCCCGGTTCGCGTTCTGCTGCTGCGGCTTGCCGCCGCCGCCACCGCGATTGCGGCCGCGCTGGCGCTTCATACCCTTGAAATCTCTCATTCGCTGTGTCCGCCGCCGCGTCGGTCTTTCGCCGGTGCGCGCGCGGTCTATCCTCTCGCCTTGGTCGGGCCGTTCGCCCGTAAGTCCGTGTTGAAGACGTAAGTGTTCTCCGTCGTCCGCCCTGACCTTGAGGCGCGAGACACGCTAAGCCTGCGCGCCTGCCGGAGCGGTTGTACGTCCTGTGATCCCAGGGCGTCCTGAACCTCTAGCACCGGCGAATTGGGTGGAGACGAGATAAAGACTTAGCGATTCACTTGCGCGTTTCCAAGGGGTTTTTCACGCCCACGACGACGCGGTCGTTGGTCGACAAATCCTTGATCGTCCAGACGTCACTGCCGCCGGCTTCATTGAACAGCGCCTCGACCTGATCCTTCTGGTCGTAGCCGATCTCGACGGCGAAAAGGCCGCCCGGCTTCAGCACGCGCATGATTTCCGGGGCCAGATGGCGATAGGCGTCCAGACCGTCGGGACCGCCATCCAGGGCAAGGCGCGGGTCGAAATGGCGCACCTCCGGCTCCAGCGTCTCGATCACCTCGCTGGCGATGTAGGGCGGATTGGAGACGATGACATCGAAGCTGGCGTCCTGCAGCCCGGCCGTCCAGTCGCCGCGGGCGAAGGCGACGCGCCCGGCCAGACCGAGGTTGGATGCGTTCTCGCGCGCGACGGCCAGGGCCTCGTCGGAGATGTCGGTGGCCAAGCCCTTGGCGGCCGGGCGTTCGGCTAGGATCGAGAGGATGATCGCGCCCGAGCCGACGCCGAGGTCGAGAATGTCGAAGGCCATCTGCTCGGGGAACTGCTTGAGCACGTAGTCGACGATGACCTCGGTCTCCGGCCGCGGGGTCAGGACGTCGGCGTTGACCGCCAGCATGACCTTCCAGAAGCCCTTGCGGCCGAGGATATGGCTGACCGGCTCGCGGCGTTCGCGACGCGAGACGTAGTCGCTCAGGCGTTCCTCCTGTTCGGGCGTCAGAGCTCGGTGAGGATCGGTGACGATATCGGCCCGGGTGGCGTCGGCGGCGGCCTCGACCAGCAGGCGTGCGTCGATCACCGGCCCGACGAGACCGACGGCCTCCAGGCGCGTCTTGGCCGACTGCCAGGCTTGCAGGAGGGTGAGCGTCATTCAGCGGGCTCCAGGGACGGCATGGTGGCGGCGTCGCCGACCGTGATCCGTCCAGAATCGGTAACGTGGACATAGATGCCCAGGTTCATGTGGCCATAGTTGTCGAACAACGCCTTGACCACATCCATGTCGCGCTCGGCGGTGTCCGGGTTCACGTGGGTGGCGGCGCAGCGGACGATGGGCTTGAACACCTTGGCGCGGGCGAAGCCGACCATCAGTTCGCGGCCCTCCCAGTCGTTCTCGACCCAGGCGGGCCAGCCCTCGACATAGAGGTTGCCGCGGAATCGCAGCGGGTCCACCGGCCGGCCGATCCTGGCCTCCAGATCGCGGACGCTGGCCAGGTTGATGATCGAGACGTGGCCCTGCGGGTGATCCATGAACCGGTAGCCGGGGGCGTCGAGCACCTTGAGCTCGCCGCGCGCCTCCTCGCCGAGCAGGGCGCTCAGCCAGGCGGCGAAGGCCTCGCGGCCCTGCGCCTGCTGCAGCGAGCCGCTGAAGTCAGGCTGGCCCTGCGCGGTCGCCGTGAGGACGCCGCTGGCATCGTCGTAGCGGGTGCGGGCCTTGGCCACCTCGGCGATGGACATCAGCACCGTGAACTTCTGCTTGGGGATGTAGGCCGGGGCGGCCGGATCGAAGCCGGAGGGGCCGTTCTCGACCGCATAGAGGCGGTCGCAGGGGAAGGGTCCGCCGACGGTCAGTTGGGCCTGGTCGAGGCGCTCGGGCGTAAAGCCCTTGACCGGGTGTCGGTAGAGCGCAGCGATGTGACCGGTCATGTGCCCCTCGTCGTCCTGAACGTTCAGCCGATGGTCGTGTCTTCGCACAGTCGCGCCTGCGCTGGTAGCTGTCTGGCCGGCGGAACGCTGGCAAGATCGGGGTGTTCCAGCCTGTCTGGCGCGGTGAAGAAAGGGCGGCGATGACGGATCCGGAGGAGCGATCGGCGTGGGATCGCGCGGCCCGGATTTTCTGGCGCGTCGCGCCCTGGGTCGGGTTCATCGCCATGACCGAGCTTTGGCGGCGCAGTCGCCAGCATGTCCGCGGGCGCTTGAGCGTCGACGCCATCGCCACGCCGCGCGCATTCGAGGAGGCCGAGCCTCGGCGCGGGCGCAGCGCCCACGGTCCCCATGCGATCCCGCCGAAAGGCTGGAAGGACATCGCCTGGCGCACCTATCAGGAGATCGGCCGCGACCGGCTGCCCTCGGTGGCCGGCGGGGTGACGTTCTACACCTTGCTGGCGCTGTTCCCGGCCATGGGGGTGTTCGTCTCGCTCTATGGCCTGATCGCCGACGTCGCCGCCGTGCAGCAGCAGTTGGCCAGCATGGCCAGCGTGTTCCCGGCCGAGGTGATCAACATCGTCGGCGAGCAGATGCTGCGGCTCGCCAACCGCCCCTCGGCCACGTTGTCGGTGGCGTTCCTGGTCAGCCTGCTCTTGTCGGTCTGGTCCGCCAACGCTGGGATGAAGGCGCTCTTCGACGGGCTGAACGTGGCCTATGACGAGCAGGAGAAGCGCAACTTCTTCAATCGCACCCTGCTGACCTATGTCTTCACGTTCGGGGCTCTGCTGTTCCTGGTGGTGATGACGGCGGTGCTGATCGCCGCCCCCATCGCCTTCGAGCGCCTGGGCCTGAGCGAACTGGCGGTGATCTGGGCGCCGCTGCGCTGGCTGGTCCTGGTGGCCATGGCGGCGGGGGCTTTCTGCGTCATCTATCGCTACGGCCCCTGCCGGGCGCGGGCCAGGTGGCGCTGGGTGAGCGTCGGCGCGTTGCTGGCCGCCGGGTTCTGGCTGATCGGCTCGCTGGGCTTTTCCTGGTACCTGAACAATGTCGCCCATTATGACGTGACCTACGGATCGCTGGGCGCGGTCGTGGCCTTCATGACCTGGATCTGGTTTTCGGTGATGGTCGTGCTGATGGGCGCCGAGATCAACGCCGAGATCGAGCACCAGACCGCAATCGACACCACGGTCGGACCTGAGAAGCCGATGGGCGAGCGCGGCGCGGCCATGGCCGACAGCGTCGGGCTGGCGTTCCACCTGGACATTTCGAAGATCAAGGCGCGCGCGGTCAACGACAGCCTGCGCCAGGCAGACAAGGTGCGCCGCGCGCTGCGGCGCTAGAGCAATTTCCGATCCTATTGGATCGAGAATTGCTCATGACTCTTTGAATCTGGAGCATTTTCTTCGCCGAACCGGTAGCCGCTTCGGCGGAAAATGCTCTAGTTGAACTCGTCTTCCAGGGCGGCCAGGCGTGCAGCCTGGTCCTCGGCGATCAGCGGATTGATCACGTCGTCCAGCGCCTCGCCCTCCATCACCTTGGCCAGGTTGTAGAGGGTCAGGTTGATGCGGTGGTCGGTCACCCGCCCTTGGGGGAAATTGTAGGTGCGGATGCGCTCGGAGCGGTCGCCGGAGCCGACCTGGCTCTTGCGGGCGTCGGCGCGGGCGGTGTCGAGGGCTTCGCGCTGCTGGTCATAGAGGCGCGCCTGCAGCACCTTCATGGCGCGGGCGCGGTTCTGATGCTGCGACTTCTCGGACGACGTGACCACGATGCCGGTCGGCAGGTGGGTGATGCGCACGGCCGAGTCGGTCTTGTTGACGTGCTGGCCGCCGGCGCCGGACGAGCGGTAGGTGTCGATGCGCAGGTCCTGGTCGCGGATCTCGATCTCGACGTCCTCGACCTCGGGCAGCACCGCAACGGTGGCCGCCGAGGTGTGGATGCGGCCGCCGGCCTCGGTCTCTGGCACGCGCTGCACGCGGTGCACGCCGCTCTCGAACTTCAGGCGGCCGAACACCCCATCGCCGGTGATCGAGGCGATGATTTCTTTGTAGCCGCCGACCTCGCCCTCGGAGATCGAGTCGATCTCGACGCGCCAGCCGCGGCTCTGGGCGTAGCGCTGGTACATGCGGAACAGGTCGCCGGCGAACAGCGCCGCCTCGTCGCCGCCGGTGCCGGCGCGCACTTCCAGGATGGCCGAGGCGTTCTCGTCCTTGTCCTTCGGCGCCAGCAGCAGGGCGACATCGCGCTCCAGTCCCGGCAGGCGCTCGTTGAGGGCGGCCAGTTCGTCCTGCGCAAGGGCGGCCATCTCGGCGTCGCTGGCCTTGGCCATTTCCTCGAGCTCGGGCAGTTCCTCGCGAGCGCGGGCCACGGCGGTCACCGCATCGGCCACCGGCTTCAGCTCGGCATGTTCCTTGGACAGACGCACGATCTCGGCGCCGTCTGTGGCCGCGCCCATGCGCGCCTCGATCTCGCGGAAGCGGTCGAGGACCTGATCCAATCTGGCCTGGGGGAGACGCACGGGGTTCCAGTCGCGGCTGAAATGAAGGGAGGCTTCTCTAGCGCCCTCGCGGCGGGTCTCCAACGAAAAAGGCCCTCTCCGCGAGGAGAGGGCCCATCCGTCCGCTGAAGCGGAAAAACGTCTTAGACGCGCACGCCCGAGAGCGGAGCCGAGCCGAAGGCGCCCAGCTTCACGTTGCCGCTCATCGAGTCGCCCGACACGGTGGCCGAGAATTCGAGGGTCATCGGCATCGGTTGGGTGATGGCGGTGGACCAGGTCAGGGTGTCGCCCGAAACCTTGCCTTCGATGGCCTGTTCACCCATCCGGCCTTTGGTCTGGCCGGTGAAGGTGTCGCCGCTCGTGGTGATCGAGGCTTCGACCTCTTGAGCGCCCATCGGCGAGTTGATGGTGATCTTCCAGTTGCCGTCCGCGGACATGGTGTCCCTCCCTGGGTTTAGGCCGGGCACCTAACCAAGGCTGCGACGCGAGCGCAAGAGGTGACGCAGGCGTCATCTTTGACAATGTTCAATTTGAAACGACGTTCGCGGACCGTCGGTCAGGCGCGGAGGGGCGGCGGCTCAGGCGCAAGAAGCTCGAATCCCACGGCCCGCAGCGCGCCGCCAAGCCCTTGGATGCGCGCGTAGAACTCCTCGGCGGCGTCCATCATCTCCGGCGAGGTGAAGACGGCGGCCGGTGCGATCAGCCCGCCCGGGACGCGCTCGATGACCCCCAGGGAGATAAACGCCTCGACATAGCGGTCGACGACCTCGGCCGGCGCACCGATGGCCTTGCGCAAGGCTGCGTCGGTGATCGGCAGGCTGCCCTTGTCCGGGCCGATGTTGTGCAGGCCGGCATAGCGCGCGTCGCCGAGCAGGTTCTCGCCGTTGGCGCTCCAGATGGTGGTGAACACCAGCAGGGCGAAGACGTCGCCGCCGTGCAGCCGGGCGAAGGAACGAAGGGCGGCGAGGATCTCGAACGTGCCGGTGCGGAGCACGGCGCGCCGATTGTCGGTTGCTGCGTCCATGATCGCCCCTTCGAATCGTGTTCGCCGAACGACCTATGCGAACCGGCGAGGGCCTGGTCAACCGTCCAGAGCGTTGTCCGCCGAAGTGGCTACCGGCTCGGCGAAGTAAATGTTTTGAACTCAGAAATTCCAGAGCAATTTCTGATCTAATCAGATCGGAAACTGCTCTGGGTCAGTCGCCGAACGAGAAACCCGCCGAGCGCAGAGACGTGACCATCTTCACGACGCTCTCGTAGAGCTCGGCCGTTCCCTGAAGCATCTCCGGCTGGGTGAAGACCGCGGTTGGAACGACCAGCTTACCGGAGACCTCCTCGACCAGGCCCTTGTCCAGCAGGCGCTGCACATAGGTCCGGAGAATGTCGTCGGGCATCGGCAGGGCGAGGCGCAGTTCGTCGAGGCTGGCCGGTTTGCGCAGTGCGTCCGGCGGAATGGATTTCAACTGAACGTAGCGCGGGTCGCCGATCAGGTGGCCGGAGTTCAGCACCCACAGGGCGGTGAAGACGAAGTACTCGATTACGTCGTCGCCATGGACCTTGGCCATGGCGCTTGAGACCTTGGTCATTTCGGTGGCGACGATGCGGACGACCGCGCGGCGGGTGTCGGCTGGAACTTGAGAGAAGGTAGTCAAATCAATACCCCAGAGCACTCGCTCCAAGGTCTAGGGTATTTCGCGGGGCGCGAATAGCAGCCCGACAAAGTTCATATAACGTGTGATCTATTCGGCGGCCTGCAGCGCGGCCTGCTCGGCCTTGGCGAGTTCGGCGGCCTTGGCCTCGACCAGCTCGACGATGTGGTCGACCATCTTCTCGTTGTCCATCTTGTGGTCCGGCTTGCCGGCCAGATAGACCATGCCCGCGCCCTTGCCGCCGCCGGTGAAGCCGACGTCGGTCATCAGCGCCTCGCCCGGGCCGTTCACGACGCAGCCGATGATCGAGAGGCTCATCGGCGTGGCGATGTGGGCCAGGCGTTTCTCAAGCGTCTCGACGGTCTGGATGACGTTGAAGCCCTGACGCGCACAGGACGGGCAGGCGATGATGTTCACGCCGCGGTGGCGCAGGCCCAGCGACTTCAGGATGTCGAAGCCGACCTTGATCTCCTCGACCGGGTCGGCGGCCAGGCTGACGCGGATGGTGTCGCCGATGCCGGCCCAGAGCAGAGAGCCCATGCCGATCGAGGATTTCACGGTGCCGGTGCGGGTCGCGCCCGCCTCGGTGATGCCGACATGCAGCGGGCAGTCAATGGCCTCGGCCAGCTGCTGGTAGGCCGCGACGGTCATGAACACGTCGGAGGCCTTCACGCTGATCTTGAACTCGTGGAAGTCGTTGTCCTGCAGGATGCGGGCATGGTCGAGGGCGCTTTCGACCATCGCGGCCGGGCAGGGCTCGCCGTACTTCTCAAGCAGGTGCGGCTCCAGGCTGCCGGCGTTGACGCCGATCCGCATCGAGCAGCCGTGGTCGCGGGCCGCCTGGATGACCTCCTTGACGCGGGCCGACGATCCGATGTTGCCCGGATTGATCCGCAGGCAGGCCGCGCCTGCCTGGGCCGCCTCGATGCCGCGCTTGTAGTGGAAGTGGATGTCGGCCACGAGCGGGACCCTGGCCTCGCGGGCGATGGTCTTGAACGCCGCGGTGGACTCAACGTCGGGGCAGGAGACGCGGACGATGTCGGCGCCGGCCTCCTCGAGCTGACGGATCTGCTCGAGGGTCGCGGCTGCGTCGGCCGTCAGCGTGTTGGTCATCGATTGGACCGTGATCGGGGCGTCGCCGCCCACCTCGACCTTGCCGACGCGGATCTTGCGCGAGATCCGGCGGTCGATGGAGCGCCAGGGGCGGACGTGGGTGTGATCTTGCACGGTCATGACGGGCGGAAAATAGGGCCTTCCGTCGGAAAACGCGAGGCCGCGCCGCGCCGTGACGGAGCAGCGCGGCCGCGCATGGGGTCAGGTTAGATCTTCGCCGTACTTGACCCCGCCGGCGACCAGCTGGGTCCAGACCTGCTCGGCGCTCTCGGCGAAGGTGAAGAGGTCGAGATCGGAGGCCTTGATCATGCCTTCAGCGATCATGGCGTCGAAGTTGATCACCGAGCGCCAATAGGCTTCGTCAAACAGCACGACCGGAATCCGCGGCGCCTTGTCAGTCTGGCGCAGGGTGAGGATCTCGAACAGCTCGTCCAGGGTGCCGAACCCGCCCGGGAACACCACCAGGGCGTTGGCGCGCATGGCCAGGTGCATCTTGCGCATGGCGAAGTAGTGGAAGCGGAAAGTCAGGTCGGGGGTCGAATAGGCGTTGGGCTCCTGCTCGAAGGGCAGGGTGATGTTAAACCCGATCGTCGGGGCGCCGGCGTCGACCGCGCCGCGGTTGGCCGCCTCCATCACGCCGGGTCCGCCTCCGGTGGCGATGACGTTGTCGCGCGGACCGCCGTTGCTCAAAAGGGCGCCGCCGCGTTGGGAGGCGATTTTGCCGAACTCGCGCGCCGCGGCGTACCAGGAGGCATGACGGCCGGGGCCGGTCTCGGAGATGCGGGCGCTGCCGAACACCACGATGGTCGAGCGCACGCCCCAGGCGCGCAGCGCGTCCTCCGCCTTGGCGTACTCCAGCAGGAAGCGGACCCCGCGCATCGAGTCGCCGAGCAGAAAATCCTCGTCGAGCGCGGCCAGCCGGTAGGAGGGCGAGGCCATCTGCTCGGCGTTGCTGGGGTGTGCTCCGCTGTCTGTAGCGCCTGCGACCATGACTGAACCTCCGTACTGAATCGGAGGGCAACTTCGCCGAGACGCCGCCGCGAGGCTAGCCCGCAAGCTTCTCGGCGGCGATGGTGGGCGCGGGCATCAGGCCCTTGCTCTGGCCGCCGACGAACACCTGGAAGGCTGCCGGGTCGGTGACCTCGAGGGTCAGGCCCTTCAGGTTCGGGACGCGGTAGGCCTGGCCCGCCGACAGCTGGCGGGCGAAGTAGGCCGCGCCGCCGGCGCCCCGGACGATCAGCGAGGCGCCCTTGCGAGCCTGGAGCGTGACCAGCGAAGCGGCCGGGTCGGCGCCATAGACCGTCCCGCGCGCCACGAAGGTCGGAGGCAGGGGCTCGGTCGGGGCGGCCGGCTCGGCCTTGGGCGCGGCGGCGGCGGCCTTCTTGGCGGCGACGACGGCGTCGGACGAGCCGCCTGCCGCAGTGGCTTCGGCCAGGCCCGGGGTCTCGTAGGGCGTCGGGGTGGTGGATTCGACCGGGGCCGGCAGCGGCGCGCCGAGCGCGACCGGACCGGCGGGCGCGCCGAGCTTGGCCTTGGCGATGGCGGCGGCCGGTGCGGTGTGCGGCGGCGGCGCCTCGGCGGTCATGGCCCGCTGGGCGACGTTCCAGAGCACGATCGCGGCGATGACCAGCATGCCGCCGCCGATCACCAGGGTTAGCCGCGGGTCCTTCGATTCGACGACGCCGACGGGCGCACGCAAGGCGGTGTCGGTGACCGGTTCGTCGCGGCGGAAGCGTTCGACCGCGGCGTCGCCGTCGAGGCCCAGCGCTGCGGCGTAGGCGCGGATGTAGCCGATGGTGAACGGGCGCGAGGGCAGTTCGTCCAGGCGCATTTCTTCAATCGCCGCCAGGTAGCTGCGGCGAATTCGCGTGGAGTCGGCCAGTTCCTGCAGGTTGAGACCGCGAAGTTCCCGGGCGGCCTTCAGCGCGGCGCCAATATCGGGTCCAACTTCGAGGGATGGGGTCAGGCCGCCGGCGCGGTTGGTCTCGCGATCACCGCCGTTACGCAAATCCAGACTGGTAACCCCGCCAGTATCGAGCGGCATGGCTACTTTGGCGCCTCTTGCTAGCGTTTACGATCTAAAGGCGAAGTCGCGCCCTGCCAGATTTACAGTAAAGATCTTAATATTGGGTTGTGGATATCATCCTAGGCATTGAAATTCAATGCGCTAATCGGGTGCGGGGGTGCGACGCAGCGTCCCTTCCGGGCGATCGTCAGATGGCCAAATACAATTTTCGGGCGAGGGTTTCGATCTCGTTCCGGACCGATCCGGCCGAGCCGCGCAACAGGGCGGTGACGCCGCGACGAGCCGCCTCGCGGTCGCAGGAGAGCACCATCTGCTTGACCGGGCCGATGCCGGCCGGCGGCATCGAGAGGCGGTCAAACCCAAGCGCTACAAGGGCGAACGCCTCCAGCGGCCGACCCGCCATCTCGCCGCAGACCGACACCGGCGTGCCGGTCTCCTCGCAGGCCTTCTGGATAGTCTCGAGCGCGCGCAGGGCCGGCGGCGAGAGGAAGTCGTAGCGGTCCGACACCCGCGGGTTCCCGCGGTCGGCGGCGAACAGGTATTGCATCAGGTCATTGGTGCCGACGCTGACGAAATCAGTCATCGGAAGCAGAGCGTCCAGGTGCCAGACCACCGCCGGCGCCTCGATCATCGCCCCGACGTCGAGGCGCGAGGGGGCCGGGCGGCCGCGGCGTTGGGCCCAGGCGACCTCGTGATCGACCAGGGCGCGGGCCGCGCGGAACTCGTCCACGCTGGCGACCAGCGGGAACATGATGCGCAGCGGCCGGCCGCGGGCGGCGGCGATCAGGGCGCGCAACTGCAGGCGCAGCAGGGCCGGGCGGTCCAGGCCCATCCGGATCGCGCGCCAGCCAAGAGCGGGGTTCTCCTCGCGCTCGGCCTCCAGGTATGGCAGCACCTTGTCGCCGCCGAGGTCGAGGGTGCGGAAGGTCACCGGCCGGTCGCCGGCGGCGTCCATCACCCGGCCGTAGAGCGCAGTCTGCGCGTTGAAGCGCGGCATCTCCTCGGCGACCATGAACTGGAATTCGGTGCGGAACAGGCCGATGCCCTCTGCGCCGGTCTCGCCGAGGATGTCGAGGTCGACGTCCAGTCCGGCGTTCATCAGCAGGGTGACCTTGGCTCCGTCGCGGGTGAAGGCCGGGGTGTCGCGCAGCTTGGCGAACTCGGCGCGTCGCTGCAGGCGCACCTCCAGCCGGGCGTGCAGCGCTTTCACGACGTCGACGCGCGGGCGCAGATAGGCCTCGCCGGTCTCGGCGTCGACGATGACCGGATCGCCCTCCGACACCTTGTCGCGCAGGCCGGGCAGGCGACCGACGCAGGGAATGTCGAGGGCGCGGGCGACGATCGCCGCGTGGCTGGCCGAGGAGCCTTCCTCCAGCAACAGGCCGGCCAGCTTGGTGCGGTCGTATTCGAGCAGGTCGGCCGGGCCGAGGTTCCGCGCGATCAGGATGGCGTTCTCGGGCAGGTCGCGGGCGGCGTGCCCGTCGCCCGACAGGTGGCGCAGCAGCCGGTCGGCCAAGTCCTCGAAATCGTGCAGGCGTTCGCGCAGATAGGGATCGCGGGCCTGGCCCAGACGGGCGCGGTGCTCGGAGCGGACCCGCTCGACCGCGGCTTCTGCGGTGAGGCCGTTGCGGACCGCGTCCTCCAGGCTGCGGTTCCAGCCGCGGTCGTGGGCGAACATCTTGTAGGTTTCGAGCACCTCGTAGGAGGCGTCGACCAGACCGTGTTCGCCGGTCAGCATGTCGTCGATCTGGGCCTGCAGCCCGAGGATCGCCGTCTTCAGGCGAGTCTCTTCGGCCACGACGTCTTCGGCCAGCAGCTGCGAAGGGGCGACCGGCGGCTCGTGCAGGACGGCGACGCCGAGCGCCAGGCCGTCGGCGAAGCGCGAGCCGATCAGCCGTTCGGGCCGGTGGGGCGCGATCTCGACGCCTTTGAGCTCGCCCTCCAACTCGCTGCCGGCGACCATTTCGGCCAGCACCATGGCGACGATCTGCAGGTCCTCGACCTCGTCGTCGGTATAGACCCGCTCGGTGCGGTTCTGGACGACCAGCACGCCGATCGCGCGGCCGCCGCGCAGAAGCGGCACGCCCATGAAGGCGTGGAACGGGTCTTCGCCGGTCTCCGGACGATAGGAGAAGGCCGGATGATTGGGGGCGTCAGAGAGGTTCAGCGGCCGGCCGAGGCGCATGATCTCGCCGACCAGGCCCTCGCCGGGCTTCATGCGGGTGACGTGGACGGCGCCGGGGTCCAGACCCTCGGTGGCGAACAGTTCCATGTCGCCGCTGGCGCGGCGCATGTAGAGCGAGCAGACCTCGGCGACCATCGAGCGGGCGATGATCCGGACCACAATGTCCAGGCGCGATTGGGCCGGCCCGCCCGAGGCGAGCGCTTCGCGAATCTGCCGCAGCAGACTGCGTTGTCCCCGAACCGCGATCCCCGGCATGGCCATCAGGCGAGTTTCTCTCCCTTTTCCCGAACCGTCTCCTAACAGCTTTGCGCGTCGGAACGGAGACGAAAACGGGGCGAGACGACTTTGTGAGCGCGGCTGTACGCGAGGCGTCGGCGAGATCGGCGTTGCTCGGACAAATCCCGCGGTCGCGCGGCGTCGGCGCCCAATAAATAGGCGCCTGCAGGTGATTGCGCGAAGGCGGCGGCCGCGCCCATAGTTTCGGAATAACGACGTTCGGGGCGGGGCGATGGGCAAGGCGTGGCTGGGACTGATCGGCGGCCTGGCGGTGATCCTGACCGGGGCGCTTCTGGCCTGGCTGGTGCAGACGGCGGGCGGGGTGAGCGTGCGCGACGTGCGGTTCGCCGGCGACCGCGGAACCACGCTGGCGGCGCTGGTCTACATGCCGGCCTCGGCGACGGCGGAGCATCCGGCGCCTGCGGTGCTGCTGAGCCACGGCTACATCAATACGCGTGAGATGCAGTCGGCCTTCGCCATCGAACTGGCGCGGCGCGGCTTCGTGGTGGTGGCGATGGACCAGCCGGGGCACGGCTATTCCGACGCCATCGTCGGGGCCAACGACTTCGGCGGGCCGGCGGCGCTGCGCTACCTCAAGAGCCTGCCGCAGGTCGACAAGGCCAATATCGGCCTGGCCGGGCATAGCCTGGGCGGCGGGCCGGTCGTGGGCGCTGCGGCGTCCGATCCGGACGGCTACCGCGCCGCGGTGCTCGTCGGCTCCACCCCGGCGATCGGGGCGGTGTTCGGCTCCAAGGCCAGGGCCGATTTGCGGAACCTGGCCCTGGTGTTCGGCGGCCATGACGAGTTCGCCGAACTGATGTGGCAGGTCCCGCGTGGATTCGAGGTTCCGCGCTCGCCGGCCATGCAGGCGTTGTTCGGGACCCAGGAGCCTATTGTTCCGGGCCGCGTCTATGGCGATCTCGCCGCCGGGACAGCGCGGGTGCTGCACGTGCCGCCCGTCACGCATCCGTGGGAGCATTTTTCGGCCGGCGGCGTGGCCCCCACCGTCGCCTGGCTTCAGCGCACGCTGGACGGCGAGGCGCGACCGCGGCCGGCCGGGGACCAGATCTGGTTCTGGAAGGAGGTCGGAACCCTGATCGCCTTCGCCGGGATGGCGGCGGTGCTGCTGGCGTTGTTCGAGATCCTGCTCAGCGTCCGCTGGCTGCACCGGCTCGACCGGCGCCCGCAGGCGTTGGGGCCTGCCGCGCCGCGCCGGGACCGGCGCTGGTGGCTGTTCCTCGCCGTGACCGCGGCGCTGCCGGCGGTGACCTTCTTCCCGCTCATGAAGCTGGGAATGCTGTTCCTGCCGATGCCGCTCTATCCGCAGTGGATCACCAACCAGCTGCTGGTCTGGGCGCTGGGCGGAGCCGCCCTGACCCTGGTCATCGGGCTGGCCACCAAGGCGCCGCGCCCGGAGGTGGGCGCCGACTGGCCGAGGTCGGCGGCGATCGCGCTGCTGACGGTCGCGGCGGGCTACCTGACCCTGGCCGTCGTCGCCGGCGTTCTGCACGTCGACTATCGCTTCTGGGTCGTGGGGCTGAAGCCGCTCGACCTGCGCCAATTCGGTTTCGCACTGGCCTATCTGCCGCTGTGGACAGTGTTCTTCGTGGTCGCCCTGCGCAATCTGCACGGGCGGCTGGCGGTCGCGGGCGAGGGGCGCTGGAGCCACTACTTCGCCGGCATGGCCGCGATGTCGCTCGGATTCGCGGTGCTGCTGGCGATCCAGTATGGGGCGCTGTTCCTGACCGGCCGGCTGGCGATGGCCGAGCCGCTGAACACGATCATCGCCATCCAGTTCGTGCCGCTGATGGCGCTGGTCGGAGTGATCTCGGTGTTCACCTGGCGGCGGACCGGCAGTCATCTGCCCGGGGCGCTGATCTGTGCGCTGCTGCTGGCCTGGTACGTCAGCGCCGGCACGGCGACGCACTGGTCGCCGAACTTCCAGCTGCCGATGCCAGGTTAGAGGTTAGGGCCGCGCGACCCGTTTGGCCATCAGGAGGTCCGGGCGGCCGAAGCCGTTGGCGTCAGGCACCACGCCGACCGGCTCGTAGCCGAGCTTGCGGTAGAAGAAGAACGGATGGCCGCTGGTCGGGGCGATCTGCGCCAGCTTGGCCAGGGCGTCCGGAAAGATGTCGGCCCCGAACAGGCTGGTGCCGCCAAACTCGTCGTCGGAGCCGAGATAGACGGTCAGCTTGCCCATGGCCGCCACGCGGGCCTCCAGCGCAGCGGTGAGCGCCGCGCCGATCCCTTTGCGGTGATGACGCGGATCGACCGCCAGCGGGTGGAGTTCGGCGGCGTGGCTGTAGGTGTCGATGCCGCCGATCAGCCCGACCACCGTCTGCCCGTCGAGCGCGGCCAAGGCGAAGCGTTCCGGGACGGTGAGAAAGGTCTCGATCTCTGCCTCGGCCTCGTCGTCCTCCTGATAGGCCGGGATATGGACGAAGGCCTCGCGCAGGATTCGCGCGCAGTCGGCGCGCTGGGCGGCGGTCAGGTGCTCGAAGGCGACGATGTCCATGGCGTGACAAGGTAAGCGCAGCGGCGCGCTCCCGCCAGGATGTGGTCGGTGCGCTCGACGCCGGCCGGCGCGAGCATGGTGCGGAACAGGTCCAGTTCCGAGCGGCAGAAGCCCTGACAGGCGGTCGCCGCCGCGCAGATCGGACAGTGATTTTCGATCAGCAGGTAGCCGCCCTCCGCCAGCGGGGTCCACTCGGCCATATAGCCCTCGGCGGCGCGCACGGCGGCCAGCCGTTCCAGCTTCTGCTCCAGGGTGTCGGCGGCGCCGAGCGCCCGGCGGTAGCCGACCTCGATGGCGCGTTCGCGTCGCGCCACCAGGCGCTCCAGGCCCTCGTAGCCGAACTCGCTGCGGACGGCGTCGAGCAGCTCGACGGTCAGCTGGGCGTGGGTGTTGGGGAACCGTTCGTCCCCCTTGGCGCTGAGCGACCAGGAGCGGCGCGGCCGGCCGACGCCCATGCGTTCGGTGACGTGCTCGACCAGACCCTCGGCGTGCAGCTTCTCCATTTGCAGGCGGGCGGCCTGGCGGGTGACGCCCATGGCCTCGGCGATCGCCTTGGTCTGGGCCGGGCCCTTGCTCTTGAGCAGCAGGAGAATCTGGTCGGATGTGCTGTGCATTTGACAAATAGATGATTGCAAAACCCGCGCGCCGGGTCTAGCGCAAATATGCGTAGTTGGAGGTTGTCAAATGGCTGGGGCGTCGCGTGCGGACGGAAGCTGGGCCGACGTGGTGGGCGAGGGGCGGCTGTCGCGCTTCGTGCTGATCTGCCTGGGCGTCTGGATCAGCGCCGCCGACTCCATGGTGACGGCGACGATCATGCCCAGCGTCGGCGCCGACCTCGGCGGCTACGCTTATTTCGGCTGGGCGACGGCGGGTTTCCTGCTGGGCTCGGTGCTGGCCGGGGCGAGTTCGGGCCTGCTGGGTCTGCGCTTTGGCCTGCGGCGGGCCACCGCGGCGGCGGCGGTGCTCTATGCGGTCGGCTGCGCGCTCAGCGCCGGCGGCCCCGACATCGCCAGCTTCCTGGTCGGGCGGGTGCTGCAGGGCCTGGGCGGCGGTTGGGTGGTCGGGTTCTGTTCGGTGGCCATCGGCCTGATGTTCCCCGACCGGCTGCTGCCGCGGGTCTATGCGACGATCACCGCGATCTGGGGCGTGGCCAGTCTGCTGGGGCCGCTGATCGGCGGGATTTTCGCCGACCTCGGAGCCTGGCGCTGGGTGTTCTGGCTGTTCGCGATTCAGGGGGCGGTCGTGGCCTGGGCCGCCTATGTCATGTTGCCCAGCGACCGAGGGAACGACGACGCCAAGGTCGCGTGGCCGCAGTTGGCCTTGATCGCCGCCGGGGTCATGGCCATCGGCCTGGCCGACATGGCCCGCGACTTCCTCCGTTCTGGGCTGCTGACGGCGCTGGGCTGCGCGGTGCTGGCCTTCACCGTCTGGTTCGACGGGCGAGCGCGCACGCGGCTGCTGCCGAAGGGGGCGAGCGACCTGGCCACCATTCCGGGGGCGGGGTTCGCCGCGATGTTCCTGCTTACCGTGGCCTCGATGGGCTTTGCGATTTACGGCCCGGCGATCCTGCAGAAGCTGGCCGGGCTCTCGGCGCTGGAGGCCGGCTACGTGATCGCCGGCGAGGCGGCGGCCTGGACGGTGATGGGCCTGATGGTGGCGCATCTGACCGGGACCTGGCCACGGCGGATGATCCGGCTCGGCGCGATCGTCGCCACTCTCGGCGTGGCGTTCGCAGCGTTGACCATGCCGGCCGCCTCGGTCGTCGGCGTGGTGGTGGCCGGGCTGTTCCTCGGCGGCGGATTTGGCCTGTCGTGGGCGTTCATGAGCCAGCGCATCCTGGCTTCGCTGCCGGAGGGCGACGAGCGCGCCATCGGCGCGGCGGCGATGACCACGGTGCGGCTGACCGGATCGGCGGTCGGCGCGGCGGCGGCCGGGGCGGTCGCCAATCTGGTCGGGTTTTCGGAGGGGCTGAGCGAGGCGAGCGCCCGCTCGGCCGGGCTGTGGGTGTTCGTCGCGGTGCTGCCGCTGGCGGTCGCCGGGGTCTGGGCGGCGTTCGGCCTGACCGCCGCTAGGACGGGCGAAGCGCGCCCAGCATGATGCGCGACAGGGCCGCGATCGCCTCGGCGCGGCTCATCCGCCCGGCCGCGGCGGCCTGGGAAAGAATGTCCGCGGCGCCGATCACGCCCAGCAGCACGGCGCGGCCCTCGGGACCCGGCAGCGGGACGAACTTGGCGAGCGCGGCCAGGTACTGATCGACATAGCCCTCGCGCAGGGCCTGGCGGAAGTCGTCCATCTCCTCGCTGGCCGACAGCGCCGCAGCGATGGCGCCGAACTCCGGCCCGGCCTGCAGCACGCAGTCGACATAGGCGGCGCTGAGGATCTCGACCACGTCCTCCAGGGTTCGGGCCTGGGCGGCCAGCGCGGTCTCGACCGCCTGGGCCTGGCGGGCGTCGAAATAGCGGTAGAGCGCGATCAGCAGTCCCGCTCGCGTGCCGAAGTGCTCGTAGGCGATGGGCTTGGTGACGCCGGCCTGCTCGGCCAGCCGGGCCAGGGTGAGCGCGTCGGTGCCCTCGGCGCGGACGATGGCCGCCGCCGTCTCCAGAAGCTGGTTGCGCCGCTGATCGCGCGGCATGCGCCTGCCCGACACCCTTGCTCCTTCCACGCCGCTTGACAGCGATCGCATCCCGCATAACTTACGATTCGTAACTTACGGATCGTAACAACAGATTTAGCGGAGGCGGACGTGACAGCCAACACCCTTCAGCTCGCACCGGTCGGCGAGGACCAGGCCGCGCGGTTCGCGCCGCTGATCCCGGCGCTGATCCGGGCGACCGGACCGGTCAGCTACGACTATCAATTCGGCGTCGACGGCCTGCTGGAACAGGTGGTGACCGCTTCCTGGAGCGTGCCCGACACGCTGTTCTGCGCGGCCTGCACGACCGCGGCGGTTCAAGACGATGAGCTCCTGGGGATCGAACTCGGCTTCGCCGGGCCAAACTTCTACGCCTTCAAGGCCAATCTCGTGGCGCTTGCGCCGGGCCTGATGGCGCAGGGCAAGGCCAGCTATGAGCAGTATTCCGGGCTGGCGGCGCGGGCCGAGACGGCGAGCTATCTCAACGCGCACGTCCCGGATGACGTCTATTATCTGCACGCGCTGTCGACGCCGCCGCAGCATCGCGGCAAGGGCGTCGGGCGCGAGCTGCTGAAGGCGGCCATCGGTCGGGCGGCCAAGGCCGGCTATCGCGAACTGCAGCTGGACGTGCTGGCCGACAATCCGGCGGTCGGCTTCTACCAGGCGATGGGACTGCGCATCGTCGCAGAGTTGCGCTCGCCGGAGCTGTCGCGCGACCACGGCTTTCCGGCCGAGTATCGCATGGCGGTGACGCTGTGAGCCCGCGGGTCGTCATCGCCGGCGGCTACGGCCTCGTCGGCGGCCTGGTCGCGCGGCATCTGCGCGCCGCCGGCCACGAGCTGGACCTGGTGCTGGCCGGTCGCAACCCGGACCAAGGCGCGTCGCTCGCCGCCGAGTTGGGCGCGCGGACGGCGCGGCTGGACGTCTCCGAGCCGGTCGCGGCCCTGGCCGAGCTGGGGCCGGTCGACCTCGTCGTCGCGACGCTGCAGGATCCCGGCGACAATCTGCTGGCGGCCGCCCTGGCGGCTGGCGCGGCGCACATCGGCATCGTGCGGACCGCCGACAGCATGGGCTCCAGCGCCGTCACGGCGGTGAACCTCGCGCGGGCCCCGGCGCTGATGCTGGGACACTGGCAGGCCGGGGTGCTGACCCTGGCGGCCCTGGCCGCGGCGCGGACGCTGGCGAGCGTGCAGCGGGTCGAGATGGCCGCGCTCTACGACTATGCCGATCCGATCGGACCGATGACGGCCTCCGACGCCGGCGGGTTCGTCGGGCGGGCGCTGGTTCGGCAAGGCGGCGTCTGGAGCAATCTCGAGGCGGCGGCCAATCCCCGGCGGGTCGAGCGGGAGGGCCTCGAGCCGTTCGATGCTCTGCCGATGGGCGTGCTCGACACGCCGGCCCTGGCCTCGATGACCGGCGCGGCCGAGGTCCGCTTCGACCTCGGCGCCGGACCCTCGATCGGGACCGCCGGCGGCGGGCCAGCCTCGCACGATCTCTATATCGACATCGTCGGGCTCGACGCGAGCGGGCGCGAGCGGGCCCAGCGCACTGTGGTCAGCGATCCGAACGGCCAGGCGCACCTGACCGCCCTCGGGGTGATGATCGGCGTCGAGCGCGTGCTGGGCCTCGACGGCGCGCCGCCGCCGCCCGCCGGACTGCGGTTCCCGGAGACGACGCTGGACCCGCAGCAGGCGATGGCGCGGCTGCAGGCGCTCGGCGTACGGGTCGAGACGCTGTGATGCGGGCGCTCGCCGTGGACGTGACCGCCGCACGCACGCAGGTGGTCGAGGCGCCGGTTCCGGTTCCTGCGCCTGGCCAGATCCTGATCGAGGTGCGGGTCTCGGCCGTCAACGAGATGGACGTGCAGGTGCGGGCCGGCGGCTGGGCGCGGCAGGTCTCTGCCTTCCGCAAGGCCGGGCCGGTCCTGACGGGGTTCGAGTTCGCTGGCGTCGCGCGCAGCGACGGCGAGCGGATCGCCGCCGGCCAGCGGATCATTGGTTACAGCCCGGTGCTGGACGGTCCGCGCACTCATGCGCAGTTCGCGGTCATCGACGAGCGCCACGTCGAGCCGATCCCCGACGACCTGAACGACGAGGACGCCGCGGCCCTGGTGGTGATGGGGCTGACCGCGATCGAGGTGCTGGAGCGCATCCGGCCCCTGCAGCCTGACCAGCGGACGCTGGTGATCGGCGCAGCCGGCGGCGTCGGGATCTACTCGGTGCAGCTTGCGGCGAGCCAAGGCGCGGTGGTGAGCGCCGTGGCGGGCGGCGACAACGCCGCGTGGCTGGCCGGGCAGGGCGCAGCCGACGTCCGACCCCGCGAGGCGCCGTATCGCGCGGGCGACCGTTTCGACCTGGTGCTGGATGCGGCGGGAAAGTCGTCGTTCGCCCAGGCCGCGCCGCATCTGGCGCGGGGCGGGACCTACGTGTCGACCAATCCGACCGGGGACCTCGGGGGTTTCGTGCGCGCGGCGTTTTCGGGCAAGCGGGCCGGTTGGCTGATGATGCTGCGCACCGATCCGGAGCGTTTGCGCCGGCTGATCGCCCTGTGGCGGGCGGGGGCGTTGAAGCCCGCGATCGACAGCGTCTACGCCCTGGAGGACGCCGACGCCGCCTTTGATCGCTTCGCCGCCCGCGGCAGGCGCGGGCGGGTGTTGCTCAAGCTCTAGAGCTGGTCGAGGCCGAAGCCGGCGTGCAGGGCGCGCACGGCCAGTTCGGTGTAGGCCGCGTCGATCAGCACGCTGATCTTGATCTCCGAGGTCGAGATGACCTGGATGTTGACGCCCTTTTCGGCCAGGGCCTGGAACATGGTCTTGGCGACGCCGGTGTGGCTGCGCATGCCGACGCCGATGACCGAGACCTTGGCCACGTCCTCGTTCACCTGGACGTCGTCGAAGCGGATCTTGTCATGATGGGCGCGGACGATCTCGACCGCGCGCTGGGCGTCACGCTTGCCGACCGTGAACTCCATGTTCGCGGTGTCGGCGGTGCGGGCGTGGCTCTGCACGATCATGTCGACATTGACGTTGGCGTCGGCCAGCGCGCCGAAGATCTCGGACGACACGCCCGGATGGTCGGGCAGGCCGAACAGGCTGATCTTGGCCTCGTCACGGCTGTAGGCGACGCCGCTCACGATGCGCTTTTCCATGATCTCTTCCTCGTCGCACACGATGGTGCCTTGGCCGGGCGCTTCGCCGGGCTCGACAAAACTGGACAACACCCGCACTGGCACGTTCTGGGCCATGGCGAGTTCGACGGAACGGGTCTGCAGGACCTTGGCGCCCAGCGAGGCCATCTCGAGCATCTCCTCATAGGAGATCTTGCCGAGCTTGCGGGCCTTCTGCTCGATCCGCGGGTCGGTCGTATAGACGCCGTCGACGTCGGTGTAGATATCGCAGCGGATCGCCTTCACCGCTGCGGCGATGGCCACCGCGCTGGTGTCGGAACCGCCGCGGCCGAGGGTGGCGATGCGCCCGTCGCGGGTCACGCCCTGGAAGCCGGCGATCACGGCGACCTCGCCGGCGTCGAGCGCGGCGGTGAGCTTCTCGGGCGGAATGTCGTCGATGCGGGCGCGGCCGTGGGCGTCGTCGGCGATGATCGGAATCTGCCAGCCCAGCCACGACCTGGCCGGCAGGCCCATGTTGCGCAGGGTCATGGCCAGCAGGCCGGCGGTGACCTGTTCGCCCGAGGCGACGACAGTGTCGTACTCGTCGTCCGAGGACGGCAGGCCTTGGGCCGCGGCGCCCGCGCCATCGGTCCAGGCGACCAATTCGTTGGTCTTGCCGGACATGGCCGACACCACGACGGCGACCTTGTGTCCGGCCGCGACTTCAGCCGCCACCAGACGGCCGACGCGTCGGATACGCTCGAGGTCGGCGACGGACGTGCCGCCGAATTTCATCACTAGCCGAGACAGCGCAGGAGCTCCGCTTGAGAGGGAAGGCTGCGCCTAATAGCGGGGCACGCGGCCAGGGGCAATGTCTGCCTTCGCAGGCGCGAAAAGGACGCGCCTCGCGCAAGATGGCGCCCATTCTTGGCCCTCATCGCCGATAGGGGCTGGCGCCGTGCGCCGCTCGGTAGGAAAAGGGTTTCATGTCGTCCGCGTCCGCATCGTCGATCGACCCGAAAGAGGTCGAACAATTCTCGCGCATCGCCGCCGAATGGTGGGATCCGAAGGGCAAGTTCGCCCCGCTGCACAAGTTCAATCCCGTGCGGCTGTCGTTCATCCGCGATCAGGTGCAGGCGCGGTTCGGGCGCGACCCGAAGGCGATCCGTCCGTTCGAGGGGCTGCGGCTGCTGGATATCGGCTGCGGCGGCGGGCTGCTGTGCGAGCCGATGACCCGGCTCGGCTTCCAGGTCACGGGCGTCGACGCCTCGGAGCGGAACATCGGCACCGCCAGCGCCCACGCGGCCGAGCAGGGCCTGGCCATCGACTACCGCGCCACCACCGCCGAGGACCTGCTGGCCGCCGGCGAGCGGCCGTTCGACGTGATCCTGAACATGGAGGTCATCGAGCACGTCGCCGATCCAGGGGCCTACCTGCGCGACTGCGCGCGGCTGCTGGCGCCGGGCGGGCTGATGATCGTGGCGACCCTCAACCGTACGCTGAAGGCCTTGGCCCTGGCCAAGATCGGCGCCGAGTACGTGCTGCGCTGGGTGCCGGCCGGGACGCACGACTGGAACAAGTTTCTCAAGCCCGAAGAACTACGCAGCTTCCTCGACGGCGAGCCGGTCGCGGTGCAGGGCCCGTTCGGCGTGGCGTTCAATCCGCTGACCGATCGGTGGGTCCGCTCCTCGGACTGCGACATCAACTACATGGTGACGGTGACGCGGGACGCAGCGTAAAGAGGCCGGCCACGAGGAAGTACCCATGCCTTCGATCAGGGTGCTCGGTCACGCCTATCGCGCCTGGCGCCGCAACAGGGCGTGGGCCAAGCACGAACCCGAGACTCCGTATCTCGCCGACCTGCTCAGCGGCGCGCCGGTCTGCCTGCACGTGGGGGCCAGCGATGGGCGGCACTCCTATGTGATGACCCAGGTCGCGCCGAAAGCGCAGATCCACGCGTTCGAACCGTCGGCCTTCACCTTCGAGGTGCTGAAGGTGTGCCTAGCCTGGCACCGGATTTCCGGCAACGTAACCCCGGTCAACGCCGCGGTCGCCGACGCGCCGGGCGAGCTGCTTCTGGTGACGCCGATCAAGATGTCCGGGCGGATGGCGCGCGGCTATGCCTATCTCGCGGCCGAGCGGCCGCAGAGCCCGGTGCGTCCCGACTTCGAGGACAAGGGCGCGCAGGTCGAGCCGACTGCTGTGACGACCCTGGACCAGTACTGCGAGGCGCAGGGCCTGAGCCGGGTCGACTTCATTCGCATGGACGTCGAGGGCGCGGAACTGAAGGCGTTGAAGGGCGCCGAGCACATCATCGAGCGCGACCGGCCGCACGTGCTGATCGAGATCCATCCGCTGATGCTGGAGGGCCGCTTCAGCGGCTCGGCGCAGGCGGTGCTCGAGGTCTTCCTGTCCCGGGGCTACCGGATGTTCGCGCTCAACGCCGACCGTCTGGAAGAATGCTCGGACGTCGACGTCGAGGCGCCCTGGAAGGACTATTTCTTCGTTCACCCGGACCGGGCCGCGGACCTGCCGGACGGGGTCTTCAAGGCGCGGATGGCGGCCTGACCATGGACCTCGCGGACGCCGACGGCATTTGGGTGTTCGACGGCGTCTGCAACTTCTGTTCCCGGTCGGTGCGGCTGGCCCTGAGGCTCGATCGACTGGGGCGGCTGCGCTTTGCGCCGATACAGTCGCCCTATGGCCGGCTGCTGGCGGTTCACGGGGGGATCGATCCCGACAAGCCCGATACTTTTCTGTTCATCGACCGCGGCCGCGCGCTGACAGGCTCGGATGCGGTGATCGCGCTGACGCGAAGGCTGCCGGCGCCTTGGCGCTGGTTCGCCGTACTGCGCCTCGTCCCGAAGCCCTGGCGGGACGCCGGCTACGATTGGGTCGCGCAGAATCGGTATCGGCTGATGGGCCGCCGCGACACTTGCATGATCCCTTCGCCGGAAATCCGCGCGCGGTTCGTCCTGGAGCCGCCGGCCTCGTGACGCGCCGCGTTGTTCTGGTCGGGGCGACGGGGGCGTTCGGCGAACGGCTGGTGCGGCTGCTGGCGCCGTGGCCTGAAATCGAGCTGATCCTGGCCGCCCGGGGCTTGGAACGGGCGCAGGCGCTGGCCGGCGAGTTGGGTTGCGCTGCGGCAGGTTTCGACCGCGACCGTCCAGAAACCCTGCGAGAGCTGCGGCCTTGGGCGGTGATCGATGCGGCCGGACCGTTCCAGCGCAGCGCCATGCATCTGCCGCGGGCCGCCATCGCGCTGGGCGCGCATTACATCGACATCGCCGACGGCCGCGACTTTGTCGCCGGCTTCGCCGCCGCGCTCGACGCCGAGGCGAGGTCGGCGGGCGTGATCGCCGTCACCGGCGCGAGTTCCACCCCCGCGCTGTCGAACGCGGCGCTGGATGCCCTGACCGCCGGCTGGACCCGCCTCGATCGGGTGACCGTCGCCATTTCGCCGGGCGCGCGGGCGCCGCGCGGACTCTCGGTCGTCCGCGCCATCCTGTCGTATGTGGGGCGGCCGGTCAGGGTGTTCACCGGCGGCCGCTGGGCGCACGAGGCCGGATGGAGCGGCCTGCGGCGCGTTACCTTCCCTGGCCTCGGCCGACGGCTGGGCTCGCTGTGCGAGACGCCCGACCTCGACCTGATGGCCGGACGGGTGGAACAGGAGGCGCGGTTCCTGGCCGGGCTGGAGCTGGCGCCGCTGCACGTGGGGCTCTGGCTGATGTCCTGGCTGGTCCGCCTGCGCGTGGTGCGTTCGCTGGAGCCGGCCGCTCGGCCGTTGCGGGCGATGGCCGACCTGGCTGCGGGGCTGGGCTCGGACCGCGGCGGCATGGTGGTGCTGGCCGAAGGGACGGGCGGCGACGGCGCGGCGCGTCGGGCGCGCTGGTCGCTGGCGGCGCAGGCCAATGCGGGGCCGAGCGTTCCGGTGGCGGCCGCGGCGGCGGTCCTGCGCGGCCTGGTCGACGGGCGGATCGAGGCGCGCGGCGCGCAGGCCTGCGTGGGGCTGGTCACGCTGGACGAGATTATCGACGAACTCGCCGGCCTGCAGATCACGACCCGGGCCGACGGCGGCGCGCCCGAGGCGCCGACCCTGCTGCAAAGAATGCTCGGCGACGCGACTTGGGAGCTGCCGGCGCCGGTGGTCGCGGTGCATGACCGTACATCGAGACAAACTTTCAGCGGTCGCGGCGTGGCGCGCGGCGCGCGGGGGCTGCTCGTGCGGTTGTCCCGCACGGTGATCGGGCTACCCGAGACTGGATGCTACGGCGACCTCAAGGTGACGATCGCTCCCGATGCCGGAGGCGAGTGGTGGACCCGTGACTTCGGTCCCTGTCGCTTCAGTTCGCGACTGCGGTCGCTGGCCGCGCCGGGCGAGTTCGAGGAGCGGGTCGGGCCGTTGAGCTTCCGGTTCCAGCCGGTGCTGCGGAAGAACGGCTTTGCCTGGCGGATGCTGTCCTGGCGGCTGGGGCCGCTGCCGTTGCCGAAGGCGCTCGGACCACAGGTCCGCGCGACCTCGTTCGCCCGGGATGGCGTCTACCGGTTCAGCGTGGTCACCGCGCATCCCTGGCTGGGGGTGATCTTCGCCTATAGCGGTCGTCTCACCGGCTAGCGCCTCAGGCGAATTTATCCCGCGGTGGTTGTCCCCTCGTGAGAAGACGAAACTGCCGCCGCTTCAAGGCGTTCAGTTCGTATCAGGCATCCGAGTTGGGAGCTGAACCTTGCATAAGAGACCCAAGGGCGTGTTGTCCGTGGGATGGGCGTGCTTCACGTCGGCCGCGAGCGGCCGCACCGAGCACGTGCCGACGTCGGACGACTATCCCGACAGCGTCGTGCGGCGCTTTCGTTTCGAGGCCGGCGGCGGTCTTGGTTGGAAGATTTCGGCGCTGGCGACCCCGCGTGCGCGGCCCGCCCCCTGGAAGATCGTGGTCGTTACCGGAGCGCCGTCCTGGGCCGAATACTGGGCCCCGGTGCTGGCGCAGCTGCCGCCGGACCGCGAGATGGTGGTCGTCGACCGTCCTGGCTACGCCGGTTCCGAGCCGGTAGAGTATGTCGGCGACATCCAGGTCCAGGCGCGGGCGCTGGCGCCGCTGCTGCATTCGAGGCCGGGGCAGAAGGTGCTGCTGGTCGGCCAGTCCTATGGCGCGGCGATCGCCTCGATCATGGCCGAGCAAAACCCGCGCCGGGTCGCTGGCCTGGTGATGCTGTCGGGCTATTTCGGCGAATCCGGGCCGACGGCCCGCTGGCTGGTGCACCTGGGGACCAAGCTGCTGAAGGTCATCCCGCGCGATTTGCGCCATGCGGTGCTCGAGGTGTCGAACCAGCCGGGCCAGCTGGAGCACCTGCACGCGGCGCTGGGGCGGCTGCGCATTCCGGTGCACGTGATCCACGGCGACAAGGACGATTTCGCGCCGATCGAGATCGCCGAGCGGCTGGCGGTCCAGACCGCAAGCTGGAAGCCGATCCGGTTCGAGCGGGTGCCCGGCGGCGACCACTTCATCAGCAACGGGCCGGTCGAGCCGCTGCTGGCCTCGCTGGAGGCCTGTATCCCGGTGCGCCGCCGCTGGCTGCCGGATCTGGCGTTGCTGCGGCGCCTGACCTGGCCGCGGCTACGTCTGGGCGGGCGCACGGCGCAGGCCTGATCACGATTGGCGCTGCAGGCGGAACTTCGCGCGAGGGCCCGGGTTAGGTCGCCGCTGGGCGGACTTCGGGAGGACCCAAGATGAACGTCAAGCTCTTGCCAGCTCTTGCCGGCGCCGCGCTGGCGGTGCTCGCCGGTTCGGCGGCGGCGCAGCAGCCGGCCCCTTACGATCAGGGACGCGGGCTCTATCCGCCCATCGACACCCCGGCCAACCGGCCGGCCAGGGACTACGAGGCGCCGCCGGTCGCCGAGACCGGGCGGGCGGTCAATACCGCGGCCACTACCTCGGACCTGCGCGCAGGTTCACGGGTCAAGGACGCGGCCGGGGCCGAGGTCGGCCGCGTGGTCAAGGTGGAGGGAGGGATGGTGACGCTGTCCTCGCAGGGGAAGACCACCACGGTGCCGATGTCGAGCCTCAGCACGTCCGGCTCGGACATCGTTTCGTCGTCCAGCCGCGCCGACGTCTGGGCCCCGAAATAGCCCCAAGCGACCTCTCCAGCGGCCGATCGGCCGGCGTCGGCCAAAAACGCCTTGGCCACGGCCACCTGAACGGCGATAAGGTTGGCGTGACGAGCGCCGCGGCCATACCGTGGCTTCGATAATCCGCGCCCGATCGGGCGTCGCTTGGGGAGATCGCCGTAGATGAAAGCCGCAGTGCTACGCGAAGTGGGCAAGCCGCTTCAGATCGAGAACGTCCAGATCAACAAGCCGGGCCCGCACGAAGTGCTGATCCGCACCAAGGCCGCCGGCCTTTGCCACTCCGACCTGCACTTCATGCAAGGCTCCTACCCGACGGCGCTGCCGGCGGTGCTGGGCCATGAGAGCGCCGGCATCGTCGAGCAGGTCGGTTCGGAAGTGCGCACTGTCAAGCCGGGCGACCACGTCATCACCTGCCTGTCGGCCTACTGCGGCCACTGCGAATTCTGCCTGACCGGCCACCTGTCGCTGTGCGTGTCGCCCGACACCAAGCGCGACGCCGAGGAAGAGCCGCGCCTGAAGGCCACCACCGGCCCGATGCAGCAGTATCTGAACCTGTCGTCGTTCGCCGAGCAGATGCTGATCCACGAGCACGCCTGCGTCGCGATCCGCAAGGACATGCCGCTGGACCGCGCCGCTCTGATCGGCTGCTCGGTGATGACCGGCGTCGGCGCGGCCATCCACACATCGAGCGTCCGTCCCGGCGAGACCGTGGCGGTCATCGGCTGCGGCGGCGTCGGCCTGGCGGCGATCAACGGCGCGGCGATCGCCGGCGCCGGCCGGATCATCGCCATCGACATGGTCGCCTCGAAGGGCAACCTGGCCCATCAGTTCGGCGCCACCGACTTCATCGACGCCTCCAAGACCGACGCGGTCAAGGAAGTGCTCGAAATGACCAAGGGCGGCGTCCATCACGCCTTTGAGGCCATCGGCCTGTCGAAGACCGCCGAGCAGGCCTTCAACATGCTGCGCCGCGGCGGCACCGCCAACATCATCGGCATGATCCCGATCGGCCAGTCGATCACCCTGCCGGGCTTCGCCTTCCTGGGCGAAAAGAAGCTGCAAGGCTCGATGATGGGCTCCAACCGCTTCCCGGTCGACATGCCGCGCCTGGTGGACATGTACATGAACGGCAAGCTGAAGCTCGACGAAATGATCTCGCAGCGCATCAAGCTGGAGCAGGTCAACGAAGGCTTCGAGGAAATGAAGAAGGGCGAACTGGCCCGCTCGGTCATCGTCTTCGACTGACGAACGCTCCGGCTTCGGGACGATCAGGAGCCCTCCCTTCGGGGAGGGCTTTTTCGTGGGCGTCGTCTGAAACGGCGATCACTCGCTCAACTATTTGTAAGACCCGCGCCCGAGGCGCGTCAGGTGGCCGGACGAGGCTGAGGGACAGGCGGATGTCCCCGCCGTTCGGAGCAAGTCCCATGAAGCCCACCATCCTCGTCGCCGGTTCGCTGGCCGCGTCCCTCGCCCTGGCCGGCGTCGCCATGGCGGCCACGCCGCCCGCCGCGCCGGCGACCCAGTCCGCGCCGGCCAAGCCGGCCGCCCACCACAAGAAGCACAAGCATCACAAGGCCGCGCCCGCCGCCGCGACGGTGAGCACGCCCGCGACCAAGTAGGTCGTTCCATCCTGAGGAGGACCGCTATGTCCCGCAGTCTGTCCCTGGCGACCGCCCTGGCGCTGGTCGCCGGTCTGTCGACGGCCGGCGCGGCCTCGGCCGCCACCCAGTGCCGCGACGCGCAAGGCCATTTCGCCAAGTGCGCGGCCGCCGCCCCGGCCAAGCCGACCAAATGCCGCGACGCCAAGGGGCACTACGCCAAGTGCTCGTCGGCCGCGGCGACGACGACCGCGATGGCCAAGACGCCGCCGGCCGCCAAGACGCCGAGCAAGTAGGAGGCTAGGGAGCCCCCGGAACGGATCGCACCCGCTCCGGGGCTCCTATTTCACGAAATATCCGAGCAGGGCCGGACGGAGATATTCCTCCATCACCCCGTCGGTGACGACCGGCCGCCGGCGCGGCTCGAGCGGCAGGCAGGCGTTGAACGTCACCATCATCGCATGCGCCGCCATCATCGGGTCGACCGGACGGATCGAACCGTCGGCCACCCCGTCGGCGATGATGCCGGCGAAGGAGTTGGTCGTCTGCAGAAAGCGCATCAGCATCTGCCGGCGCATGGCCAGCGGCACCGCGGCCATGCAGTGGTGACGCAGCAGCCGCGCGCCCGCGCCCTCGGCCTGCAGCATGCCGAGCGAGGTCACCGCCAGCCATAGACGCGTCCAGTTGCTCTCCGCCTTGCCGGCCTCGCGCTTGGCTTGGTCGATCAGGTCGAAGGTGGCCCCGAAGCAGGCCACCGCCAGTTCGTCCTTGTCGGTGTTGTGGTGATAGAACGAGCCCTTGGTGACCTTGAGCTCGGCCGAGATCTTGTCGACCGAGGCGCCGCGATAGCCCTCGCGGTTGATCAGCTTGGTGGCGGCCAGCAGGAACCGGTCGCGGGTGACCTCGTCATTCTCGGCGCTGGGCGTCCCGAGCGCCAGCAGAGCGCCGTTCGGCCAGGGCTGGCCCGCGGCCGGCAGGCCGTTGATCATGATGTCGCTGAGCCGGGCGGCGACGCGCGGATAGTCCTGCGGTTCGTAGGTCGGCAGCCAGGTGTCGGCCCAGGTCAACTGGTTGACCACCAGCCGGGCCAAGCCTTGCCGGCGCGGCGCTGTGACCCAGGGCGTCTCGTCGGACTTCAGCAGCCGCCCGATGCGGACATAGAGCGCCTCGAAGCTCTGGATCACCGGCTGCTTCTGCTCGCCCTCGATCAGATAGACCTCGCTGAACGGCGCCAGCACGTCCTCCTCGCCGACGGCGATGCGGCGGCGGGTCTCGAAATAGGCGGCGACGAAAGCGGTGAGCCGTTCGGCCGGGGTGGCGTGGGTCTCGGCCTCGTCGAGCATCCTGGCGAAGCGGGCGATGGTGTCGTGCAGCACCGCCGCGGCAAGGTCTTCCTTGCGCTTGAAGTAGTAGGTCAGGCTGACCGGGTGCAGGTCCATCCGCTTGGCCACGGCGGCCAGGGTGAACCCGCTCATCCCCTGATCGGCGAACACCTGGGTCGCGGCCGCCATGATGGCGTCGCGCTTGGCGGCGTACCGCGCCCGGGGCTTGGGTTTGACGGCTGCAGTCAAAGGCGACTCTCCGCGCGAACAGGGTTCGATCTGCCACATTAGAGCGCAGGAGGGCCGGTTGGAAGCCGCGTAGCGGCTTCCCTTGGGACAACCTAGCGTCGCAGGGCCGGGGCCGCTTCGGTGTCGGCGACGGCCAGGCGGGTGGGCGCTTCGCCGGCGCCCTGGTCGCGGACCAGAGCGTCGATGCGGGCCTTCTGGGCGCGGAAGGCGGCCAGTTCGGCGCCGGCCAGCACCGTGCCCTGGGGCACCTTGGCGCCGATCGGGTTCACGCGCTTGCCGTGCTGCCAGATCTCGTAGTGCAGGTGCGGGCCGGTGGAGGCGCCGGTCGAGCCGACATAGGCGAGGACCTGGCCCTGACTGATGCGGGCGCCGGCCTTGATGCCCTTGCCGAAGCGCGAGAGGTGCGCGTAGCCGGTTTCGAACCCGCCGGAGTGGCGGACGCGCACCCAGTTGCCATAGCCGCCCCAGCGGCGGGCCTCGACCACCACGCCGTCGCCGGCGGCCAGCACCGGGGTGCCGGTTCCGGCCCCGAAGTCGATGCCCTGGTGCATGCGATTGTAGCCCAGGATCGGGTGGCGGCGCATGCCGAAGCGGCTGGTCATGCGGGCGTTGTCGACCGGCGTGCGCAGCAGGAAGCCTTTGATGTTCTTGCCGGTCTCGTCGAAGTACTGGACGTCGCCATTGGCGCGCTCGAAACGGTAGAACTGCACGCCCTTGATCTGGGCGTATTCCAGGTCGCCGGTCTCGATGGTGCGGCCGCTTTCGGTGACCTTACGGTCAAAGACCATGGTGAATTCGTCGCCGGCTTTCAGGTCGCGATCGAAGTCGACCTTGTGCGAGAACAGCTTGACCATGCCGGCGACGACGGTGGGGTTGGCCCCGATACGCGAGGCGCTCTCGTAGAGCGAGCCGGTGATCTCGCCGCGCGCGACCATCTCCTCGTCGCGGATCTTCTCTTCCATCTCGCGCAGGCGCAGGGCGCCGTCGAAGGTGCGCGAGAGGGTGATCGACTGGGCCGGACCGGTTCGTAGCGACAGGCCGACCAGACGGGCCGGACCGCGTTCGCCGCGGGGTCTGGCGACGGCGGCGTCGAAGGCCATGCCGGCCTTGATGTGCACGGTGTCCATGGCCTCGGCCAGGGTCTCGACGGCCCGGCGCGCCTCGTCGCGCGGCACGCCGGCGCGCTCGACGGCGGACTCCAGCGTCTCGCCGGGCAGCACCTTGACCGGGACGCTCTGGGGCCGGCCGAAACCGGGCTGGGCCTCGGATTGGGTGAAGGCCGCGTGCTGCAGGGCGGTGATCGCGGCCGGATCGAGCGGGGCCTTGGCCGGGACGGCGGCCTGGTCGGCGGTGAGCTTCCAGCCCAGCGCCAGGGCGGCGACGCCGGCGGCGCCGATGGCCAGGCGCGGTGTCAGCCGAAAGGTCGGACGTCGTGGATCGAACTCTTGCATCGTGCCCCCGTACTCGCGATGCCACACGGCCTGGCGGCCATGCGAATAGCTGCGTCGTAGCTGGCGAACGGCTTAACCGTTCTCTACCGATATGGTTAATCGCCGGTAACCATTCCGGCGACCCCCACGGCTCCGGTTAGAGCAGACCGAGGACCAGTTCGGCAGGACGGCACAGCGCCGCACCCTTCGGGGTAGAGACGATAGGGCGATTCACCAGGATCGGATCGAGGATCATGGCCGCGATGATCGCCTCGTCGGAGGTGGCCGGGTCGGTGAGGCCGAGCTCGACGGCCTTGGTGCCGCGCTCGCGCAGGATCTCGCGGGCCGGAACGCCCATCTTCGCGGTCAGGGCGACGAGCTGATCCCTGGTCCAGCCGGCCTTCAGATATTCCACGACCTTGGGTTCCAAGCCCTTTTCTCGCAGCAGGGCCAGGGTGTTGCGCGAGGTCCCGCACGCGGGATTGTGGTAGATTATGATGTCGTCCTGCGCGGTCATGCGGGGGCCTCCGGGGCGTGGCGGGCTTTGCAGCCCGGCAATAGCGCGTTCGCCCGCCGGTGCGCCAGAGCGGCGACGGAGATGTGAATGCCGCCGCCTCTTCTTGACGGATGGCGGGCGCGGTTCGATCTAGGTCCGATCTGGGCCACATCCACTTCGGAGAACTGCAGACGATGAAGAAGCTTCTCGCGGCCGCGAGCCTGGCGATGATGATCGCCACTCCGGCCTTCGCCCAGATGCCCGGCGCGGCCGACACCTCGCGGATCGCCGCGGCGACCTACAAGGTCGACGGCCACCACACCCAGGTCGTCTGGTCGCTGAACCACATGGGCTTCTCGGTGCTCTACGGGATGTTCGGCGAAATGACCGGCAGCCTGACCCTCGACCCGGCGAACCCGTCGGCCGCCAAGGTGGTCATCGACATCCCGATGTCGGGTTCGACCACGACCTCGCCGGGCTTCACCAAGCACCTGGCCAGCAAGGACCTGCTCGACGTCGAGAAGTTCCCGACCGCCAAGTTCGTCTCGACCTCGGTCGTCGTCGACGGCCAGACCGCCAAGATCAACGGCGATCTGACGCTGAAGGGCGTGACCAAGCCGGTGACCCTCGACGCCAAGCTGACCGGCGCCGGGACCAACCCGATGAGCAGGGCCCACACCGTCGGCTTCGAGGCCACCGCCAAGATCAAGCGCAGCGACTTCGGCCTGGGCTATGCCCTGCCGGTGGTCGGCGACGACGTCGACCTGAAGATCACGGCCGCCTTCGAGAAGTAAGGCCCTCTACCAGGTGAACTTTCGGGCGCCGCCGACGATCGTGGCGCCCGAGGTTCCGGAGGCCATCAGGTCGGCGGGGCGAGCGGGCAAGGGCTTCGCATCCGCCGGCCATTGGTCGATGACCGTCGCATAGCCGATCTCGATCGCCCCTGGGCTGGGGGCGTGGAAGGTCAGGATGAGGCCCTCGGCCGGAGCCTCCCACATGATCCGCGCCGCGCCGCCGACGGGCGGTTTGATCGGATGGCCGTTGAGGGCGGCCTTTTCCAACTTCGCCTTGGTGTCCAGCCGCAGCATCACCGTGCGGGCGCCGGGCGCGGCGATGTGCAGGCGATGGCCGCCGTCCGGCTGGCGGGTGAACTCCACGCCTCCGGGCGGGATTGCGACCGGTGCGGCGCGAGCCGCCCAAACCTCGCTGCGGCGCAGTCCCGGCAGCTTGACGCGTTCGACCGCGCCGCCGTCGGCGCCCAACACCCTGCGGGTCCAGGCGGGCAGGGCCGGGGTGTCGCTGAACCGCAGGGCGCGGCCCTGTTCGCGGTCCAGATAGTAGGCGACGTGGGTCGCCTGGGGATGGCGGGCGGTCCAGGGCGGATCGAGCCGCACCACGCCGACCGCGACGACGCCGAGCAGGACGAGCGCCATGGCCGACATCCGCGCGCCCTTCTGGTCCTCGGCCGGCTGAGCCAGCGGCCACAGCACCAACGCACAGAGCCAGACGATCACCCCAAGCACCTCGGGTTGATCCAGCCCCTGATAGACGCCATGCCCGAAGGCCAGCAGCCAGGAGACGCCGAGCACGCCGGCCGCGGTCAGCGCGACCAGCACCGGCAGGCTGCGGCGCGCGGCCAGCGTGGTCAGCGCCGCTGCAAGCGCGGCCAAGGTCAGCGGCCAGCCCACCAGGAAGGCGGTGGCGGGGGCGGCGTACTGCAGGGCGACTGCGACCAGCAGTCCGGTGGCCAGCACCCCCGCCCAGGCGCCGGGGAGGCGCGCGGGACGGCCGAAGCTCAGCACCGCCAGCAATGCGGCGAGCGCGCCGAGCGTCAGCCCGATGACGTCGAACCGGCCGAAGGCCGAGCAGGCGGCCCCGACCAGCAAGGCCAGCGCCGCGCAGGCCAGCCGCGTGCGGCCGCGGCCGAGGGCGGCGGCGGCCAGCATCAGGGCGCCGACGCCCAGCAGGGCCAGCGCCGTCTCCCAGCGGCCGGCCTGGGCCAGCAACTTGTGCTGTTCGAGGAAGCCGAACTGCGCGCCGCTGGCGAACCGGGCGAGGCGGAAGACCGCCGCGGCGAAGGTCAGGGCGAACAGCGCCGCGCCGGCGCCCTTCAGCACCTCGGCGAAGGCGAGCGCCCCGGCCCGGCGGGCGCGCAGCATGGCCAGCGTCAGCAGCAGGGCGGCGACGGCGACGACGATCCAGCCGGCGGCCGGCGGATAGGCGAGGATATGGCCGCCGACGGTGTTGGCGTAGACGAGGTTCGGGCCCTTGGCCGGAAGCGCGGCGGCGAACGCCGCGGCGTCGGCGGCGGCCAGCACTTGCGCGCCGAGGTGCTGCAGCGAGCCCTTTTCGAGGTTGGCCGGGGTCGAAGTGGGCGCGTGGTAGTCGAACTGGCTGCCGATGAAGGCGTAGTTTAGCCCGGCGATCCCCCTGGCCTTGGGGACCGAGAAGTCGGTGTCGTTGGGCATGTGTTCGTAGAGGAACACAGTCAGCGACGAGGCGACCGGCGACACGGCGCTGTTGCGGAACAGCTCGATCGCGCCGGCGTTGTCGGCCCCGGTCTGGAACATCTGGGCGCGGCCGCCGTTGCCCCGCGCCTCCATGTTGAGCAGGAAGCCGACGCGGTCGGCGAGCGGGTGCTGGTCGAAGAAGGCTTGGGCGCCGAGCAGGCCGCTTTCTTCGCCGTCGGTGATCAGCAGGATGACGTCGCGGGCCGGCTGACCCTTGGCCTTGATGGCGCGGGCGATCTCCAGGGCGGCGGCCGTCCCGGCGGCGTCGTCGGCCGCGCCGGGCGATCCGGGGACGCTGTCATAGTGAGCCATGATCGCCAAGGCCGGCGCGGCGCGGTCAGTTCCCGGCAGCACGCCGATGACGTTCTCGACCGCGCCGCCGGCGATCCAGCCGTCTTCCTGGCGCAGCACCTGGGCGCGCTGGATCTGGGGCGAGAGGCCGAGAGCGGTCATCCGCGCGACGAGGTGGTCGCGGACCGCGGCGTTGGCCGGGCTGCCGATCGGATGGGGAGCCTTGGCGATGACCTCGACGTCGGCCATGGCCCGGGCGGCGGAGAACTCCGTGGCGGGCGCGTCGACGAGGAGGGGCGTCGGCGTTCGCTCCTGCGCCCAGCCGATCAGGAACGCGAGCGCAAGGCACACGACCAGTGCGATAGTTCTTCCCAACGCCGCCTCCCCGCGAACACTGGCGGCGACCCTAGCGCGGAACCTGCGCAAAAAGAAAACGCCCGCCGGAAGGAGCGGCGGGCGTTCGGCAGTCTAGTGAAGCGTCGGGCCCGTTCAGGCCGCCACGGCGCTTTCGTTCGGGTCGCGCAGCACGTAGCCGCGGCCCCAGACGGTTTCGATATGGTGCTTGCCGTCGGCGGCGGCCGCCAGCTTCTTGCGCAGCTTGCAGATGAAGACGTCGATGATCTTCAGCTCGGGTTCGTCCATGCCGCCGTAGAGGTGGTTCAGGAACATTTCCTTGGTGAGCGTGGTGCCCTTGCGGAGCGAGAGCAGCTCCAGCATCTGGTATTCCTTGCCGGTCAGGTGGACGCGGCTGTTGTTCACTTCGACGGTCTTGGCGTCGAGGTTCACGGTGATGTCGCCGGTCTTGATGACCGATTGGGCATGGCCCTTGGAGCGACGGACCACCGCGTGAATGCGGGCGACCAGTTCGTCCTTGTGGAACGGCTTGGTCATGTAGTCGTCGCCGCCGGCGCCGAACGTCTTGACCTTGGTGTCGATCTCGGCCGTGCCCGACAGGATCATGATCGGGGTGTTGATCTTCGCGACCCGCAGGGTGCGCAGAACGTCCATGCCGCTCATGTCGGGCAGGTTCAGGTCGAGCAGGATAAGATCGTAGTCATAGATCTTGCCCAGATCGACGCCTTCTTCGCCGAGGTCCGTCGTGTAGACGTTGAAACCTTCGGATTTGAGCATCAATTCAATGCTCTGCGCCGTGGCGCTGTCGTCTTCGATCAACAGTACGCGCATCAGTTCCTCCTCGAACGGTAGCGCTAGAACCTACAAATTCGGGCAATCCGCCCCGATCCTCGCGGTTAACTTGCCCGCGAGTTAATTTATGATCGGTTAATGGTGAAGCCCCTTCGGACGAATCGTTAACTCGGTTCGGGAATCGGGGACAAGCGCCGCCCTCCGGGGCGAGTCGCGTGGCCGTTGAATCTTTTGTGATTGGACTTGGTGGGCGAACGGCGGATGGGGCCTCGCCCCGATCTTAACCGCGGAACGGTCCCCGCGGCGGGTCGTTTGGACGTGGAACCCCCAAGCCCAAAGGATCGTCATGGCCGTGAAACTGAAGCCGCTCGCCGACCAAGTCGTCGTCATCACCGGAGCATCGTCGGGCATCGGTCTGGCGACGGCGCGCAAGGCCGCCAAGGCCGGGGCGGCGGTGGTTTTGGCCGCCCGCAACGGCGAGGCTCTGCGGGCGATCTGCGAGGACATCAACGCCCAGGGCGGCCGCGCCCATGCGGTGGTCGCCGACGTCGGCGCGCCGCAGGACGTGGAGAAGATCGCGCGCGCGGCGATCGCGCGCTTCGATCGCTTCGACACATGGGTCAACGACGCCGGGGTAGGCCTCTATGGCCAGCTGGCGGAGACCTCGGCCGAGGACCACGAGCGGCTGTTCCGGACCAACTACTTCGGGGTGGTCAACGGCTCGTTGGAGGCGGTGAAGCACTACCGGGAACAACGCCGGGCCGGGGCGGTGATCAATGTCGGGTCGGCGTTGTCGGACGTGGCCGCGCCGCTGATGGGCGCCTATTCGGCCTCCAAGCATGCGGTGAAGGGTTTCACCGACGCGCTGCGGCTGGAGGTCCTGCGGGAGAAGATCCCGGTCTCGATCACCCTGATCAAGCCGTCGAGCGTCTCGACCCCGTTCGCCGATCACGCCCGAAACCTGATGGACCAGGCGGCCTCGGTCCGGCCGCCGCGTTACGCCCCCGACGTCGTGGCCGACGCCATCCTGCACGCCGCCGTCCATCCGGTGCGCGACATCGTAGTCGGATCGGGCGCGCGGCCGATGGCGATCGGATCGGCCGCGGCCCCGATCGTGGTCGACAAGGTGCTGGCCCGGATGCTGCCGCCGATGAACCGCAGGCGGGGAGACAAGCCGGCGCGCGACAATCTCTATGAGCCGGGCCTCGACGGCCTGACCGAGAGCGAGCACCTGAAGGGTCGCCGCTTCAGCGTCTATACCGAGGTCCAGAAGCGTCCTGGCCTGACCTTCGGTCTCAGCGCGCTGGCCGTCGTCGGGCTGGCCGCCTTCCTTGGCCGCGAAGGGTTGTCGAAGACCGCCCGGCCGCTGCTGGCCAAGGCTGGGCGGCCGTTGCTGCTGGGGGCGGCCATGCGGCGTCCGGCGACCGCCGCCAAGCTGGTGGCGCGCCACCCCGGCCAGGCGGCGCGGCTGGCGGCGGCGCTGCGCTGACCAGGCTGGGAATCTTCATCGGGAGTTAACGGCGGCGGGCGGATTCTCCCTGGAGGTCGAATCTGACCGCTGGGGTGCTGTCCTTGCGTAGCCTTGTCGCCGCCGTCGAGCGGATCGATCCGCTTACCGTCTCCGGCCGCGTCGCAGCCGTGAACGGCCTCCTGATCGAGGCCCGCGGCGGGCTGACGCGACTGGCCGTCGGCGCGCGGGCCGAAATCGAGCGCCGGGCCGACAAGCCGCTGGCCGCCGAGGTGGTGGGCTTCCGCGAGACCCGCGCCCTGCTGATGCCGTTCGGCCCGGTCGAGGGCGTGGCGCCAGGGGCCGAGATCCGCATCGAGCCGCAGGGCTCGGCTGTCCGGCCGACGACCGCCTGGCTGGGCCGCATCATCGACGCCTTCGGCGAGCCGATCGATGGCCTGGGGCCGCTGCCGCAGGGCACGGCCGCCTATCCGCTGCGCGCCGCGCCGCCTGCCGCCCACGCCCGCGGCCGGGTGGGCGAGCGCCTGGACCTGGGCGTGCGTTCGATGAACGTCTTCACCACCTGCTGCCGCGGCCAGCGCCTGGGCGTGTTCGCTGGGTCGGGCGTCGGCAAGTCGGTGCTGCTGTCGATGCTGGCCAAGCAGTCGGACTGCGACGCGGTCGTGGTCGGGCTGATCGGCGAGCGGGGCCGCGAGGTCCGCGAGTTCATTGAGGAAACGCTGGGCGAGGAGGGGCTGAAGCGCGCCATCGTGGTGGTCGCCACCTCCGACGAGCCGGCGCTGAAGCGCCGCCAGGCCGCCTACATGACCCTGGCCATCGCCGAGTTCCTGCGCGACCAGGACCTGGAAGTCCTGTGCATGATGGACAGCGTCACCCGCTTCGCCATGGCCCAGCGCGAGATCGGGCTGGCCGCCGGCGAGCCGCCGACCACCAAGGGCTATACGCCGACCGTCTTCACCGAACTGCCCAAGCTGCTTGAGCGCGCCGGTCCGGGGCCGATCCGCCCCGACGGCACCACGGCGGGGCCGATCACCGGCATCTTCACGGTGCTGGTCGACGGCGACGATCACAACGAGCCGATCGCCGACGCCGTGCGCGGGATCCTCGATGGGCACATCGTGATGGAGCGGGCCATCGCCGAGCGCGGCCGCTTCCCGGCGATCAACGTCCTGAAGTCGATCAGCCGGACGATGCCGGGGTGCCACCTGCCGCACGAGCGCGAGATCGTGAAGGCCGCGCGGCAGTCGCTGTCGGCCTACGCCAATATGGAAGAGTTGATCCGCATCGGCGCCTATCGCGCCGGGGCCGATCCGCAGGTCGACCGGGCCATCGCCCTCAATCCCGCGCTCGAGGCGTTCCTCGGCCAGGACAAGGACGAGGCCACCAGCCTCGACGACAGCTTCAACATCCTCGCCCACATTCTGAACGGTGAAGCCGCATGAGCTGGGCCCAGTCCCTGATCAAGCTCTCGACCTACGAGGTCGAAATCCTCCAGAAGCGCCTGGGCGAGATCGCCGACCGGCGGATGCAGGCCGAGATGAAGCTGGCCTTCCTCGAAGCCGAGGGAGAGGCGGAGGCGCAGCGGGCCCGCCAGGACGCCGAGGCCGGCTGGTACCAGGTCGGGTTCTGGGAGGGGCTGCGGGCCCGCAAGGCGGTGATGCAGTCGCAGATCGACACCATCGCCCTGGAGGAGGCCGGCGCCCGCGACGCTCTGGCCTTGGCCTTCGAAGAGCAGAAGAAATACGAGCAGGTGGCCGAGGGCATCCGGCTGGCGCAGGTCAAGGAAGCCGCGCGCCTCGAAACCGCGGCGCTTGACGAGTTGGGACTGCGCAGGGCGGCCGGCGGCTGGTGAGCCCGGCGAGGGGCGTGGCGGCCCGGATCAGGGCGGGCTAGTTCAGCGGGCCGGGGTTCGGCTGGCGAGGCGCCGCGCGGGCGGGCGCCTGTTCGGCCGCGTCGGCGGCCTCGCGCAGGGCGTGCAGGTCGTCGCTGAGACGGAACAGGGCGACGTAGAGTTCGCAGAACGAGCGCCACAGCAGCACAAGACCTGCGACCACCAGCAGACCGGCCACCAGGACCGGGATCGCCAGAATCACGCCGATCCAGCTTTCCTCGCGCAGAGCGACGCCGACGGCGGCCCCGACAGTGCCGAACGCGATCAGCGCGATGACCCCGAGGCCGGCCCAATAGATGAGATGAATCACCTGGTTGGTCATCAGCCGCTCGAAGGTCAGCAGATCCCAGAAGATCGCGCTGCCCGGGCCGCGCCGGGTCGGGGAAGCAGGTCGCCGCATTCGATTTCCAACGCTTCGCGGCCCAATCGACCGCGCCAGGGGCAAATCGCTATCAGCCGAGGCCCGCGGCTGCAACGCCCGTTGAGCCGCGGGCCGGGCCGCCCGTCGTCGCGCAGGCCGGAATTGAGCGCCAGGCGCGCGTCTCCGCACGGGGCGGGATGACATTGTTCGCCGATTGCGTGCTAGTCTTTTAATCATGGGCATGACGACGCAGGCCGCCGACTGGAGACTTGAGCCGATTTCGGGCGCCGACCGCGATGTGGTCGAGATCATCGGGCTGCCGCCGGAACAGGAGGCGTTCGCCGGCAGCCTGGACGAGGTGTTCGGGCGACTGAACGAAACCGACGCGGTCGGTCTCGAACAGGGCTTCGCGGTGATCGAACCTGGCGGGGAGGTGGTCGGCTTCTTCGTGTTGCGCGAGGGGCTGCGCCGCCCGCCCTGGGCGCCGCCCGGCACGGTCAGCCTGCACAATTTCCGGGTTCGCCCGGGGTTCCAGGGCAAGGGCGTCGGCCGCCGCTGCATCAGCCTGCTGGAAGCGTGGTTCGTGCGCGAGCGGCCGGTGCAGCCGCAGCTGATGCTGGCGGTCAACGCCCGCAACCTCCCGGCCATCGAGGCCTACCGGAAGATCGGCTTCGTCGACACCGGCGGCCGCCACGAAGAGGGCTTCGGCCCGCAGCTGATCTTCGCCAAACCGCTGGGCTGACCCAGGCCTAGATCTGGCCCACCGTCTTCAGCCGCGCCTTCGGGTGGATTTCGTTCTGGCTGAGCACCGGGGTCTGGCCGCGGAAGCGCTCGATGATCGAGCGCACATAGGGGCGGATCTGCGGGCTGGTCAGCAGCACGGCGCTGTCGCCGGCCAAGGCTGCGCGCTCGAAGGTGTCGCGAACAGCGCGGATGAAGTCCTGCAGGCGCGAGGGGGCCAGGGCCAGTTGCTTTTCCTCGCCGGCGCCGATCAGCGCCTCGGCGAAGGCGTTCTCCCATTCGCCGGACATGGTGATGATCGGCAAGGCCCCGTCGTCGCCGCGATAGGCGAATGACAGCTGGCGGGCCAGGCGGCCGCGGACCTGTTCGACCAACATGGTGATCGAGCCGGTGTGCGGCGCGGCCTCGCCGATGCCTTCCAGGATCGCCGGCAGGTCGCGGATCGAGACCCGCTCGCGCAGCAGCGCCTGCAGCACGCGCTGGATCGTGGTCGCCGAGACGACCGAGGGCACCAGGTCGTCGACCAGCTTCTTCTGTTCGGCCGGCAGGTCCTTCAGCAGCTTCTGGACTTCAGCGTAGGAGAGCAGGTCGGGCATGTTCTCCTTGAGGATCTCGGTCAGGTGCGTGGTCAGCACGGTGGCCGGGTCGACGATGGTGTAGCCGCGGAAGGTCGCCTCCTCGCGCAGGGAGTCGTCGATCCAGGTGGCCGGCAGGCCGAAGGCCGGCTCGCGCATGTGCTCGCCCGGCAGCTCGACCTGGCCGCCCGAGGGATCCATGGCCATCAGCGAGCCGAGCCGCACCTCGCCGCCGCCGCCTTCCATCTCCTTGATGCGGATCATGTAGCCCTGCGAGGGCAGGCGCATGTTGTCGAGGATGCGCACGGCCGGCATTACGAAGCCGAAGTCCTGGGCCAGGGTGCGGCGCAAGGCCTTGATCTGGTCGGTCAGGCGGCGGCCCTCGAGGTCGTTGATCAGCGGCAGCAGGCCGTAGCCCAGCTCGATCTTGATCTCGTCGATGGCCAGGGCCTGGCTGATCGGCTCTTCCTGATCCTGGGCGGCGGCCGCGGCGTCGACCGGCACGATGTCGACGGGCGGCGGCAGAAGGGCTTCCTGCGAACGGCGCCAGGCCAGGAACCCGGCGCCCGCGGCCAGGGCGGCGAACGGGATGATCGGCATGCCCGGGATCAGGGCGATGACGCCGGCCGAGGCCGAGACCATGCCCAGGCTGATCGGGTTCATGGCCAGCTGGGCGACCAGGGCCTTGTCGGCCGAACCGTCGACGCCGGCCTTCGACACCAGGAAGCCGGCGGCGATCGAGATGATCAGGGCCGGGATCTGGCTGACCAGGCCGTCGCCGATGGTCATGATCGTATATGACGAGGCGGCCTGGCCGATCGGCACCTTGTGCTGGACGACGCCGATCAGGATGCCGCCGATGATGTTGATGGCGACGATGATCAGGCCGGCGACGGCGTCGCCGCGCACGAACTTGCTGGCGCCGTCCATGGCCCCGAAGAAGGTGCTTTCCTGCTCCAGCTCCTTGCGGCGCTTCTTGGCCTCGTTCTCTTCGATGAGACCGGCCGAGAGGTCGGCGTCGATGGCCATCTGCTTGCCGGGCATCGAGTCCAGCGTGAAGCGGGCGGCGACTTCGGCGATCCGACCCGAACCCTTGGTGATGACGACGAAGTTCACGATCACCAGGATGATGAACACGATCACGCCGATGACGAAGTTGCCGCCCATCATCAGCTTGCCGAAGCCTTCGATGATCTTGCCGGCCCCGTGTGCGCCTTCGTGGCCGTGACCGAGGATCAGGCGCGTCGAGGCGATGTTCAGCCCCAGGCGGAACAGGGTGGTGACCAGCAGGACGGTCGGGAAGGCGGTGAATTCCAGCGGCTTCTTGATCAGAAGCGATGTCATCAGGATCAGCACCGACGAGGTGATCGACACCGCCAGCAGCATATCCAGCATGAACGGCGGGATCGGCAGGATCAGCAGGATGACGATGCCGATGACGCCCAGCGCCAGGGCGACCTCGCCCTTCATCAGCCAGCCCAGCATTTCGCGGGGCGAGGGACGAGCCGAGGAGGAGAGCGAGGCGTCGGTCATGATCTACTCGGGTTACTCGTTCAGGCCGCGCTGGCGCCCATCTGCGGGGCGGGCACCGAGACGCCGGCCTCGGTGTATTCCTTCAGCTTGTTGCGCAGGGTGCGGATCGAGATGCCGAGGATGTTGGCGGCATGGGTGCGGTTGCCCAGGCAGTGCGACAGGGTGTCGATGATCAGCCGCTGCTCCATGTCGGCGACAGTCTGGCCGACGAAGGTGCGGGTCACCGCCTCGGCGGCGTCGGCCGCGGTCTGGGCGGCGCGGGCGGCCGGATCGGGGGCGGCCAGCGGCTGGCCGTCGGGCAGGCGGATGGCGCCTTCCTCGATCTCGGCGCCGGTGGCGAGCAGCACCGCGCGGTGCATGGCGTTTTCCAGCTCGCGGACGTTGCCCGGCCAGCGATGGGCGGCCAGCCGGCGCTTGGCCTCGGCCGACAGCGGCCGCTCGGGCATGCCGTTGGCCTTGGCGTACTTGCGGATGAAGAACTCGGCCAGGGCGACCACGTCGCCGGGCCGCTCGCGCAGCGGCGGCAGGCGCAGGTTCACGACGTTGAGGCGGTAGAGCAGATCCTCGCGGAACGTGCCGTCCTTGACCGCCTGGGCCAAGTCGCGGTTCGAGGTGGCGAGGATACGGATGTCGACCTTCACCGGCTTGGCGCCGCCGACCCGGTCGATCTCGCGCTCCTGGATAGCGCGCAGCAGCTTGGCCTGCAGGCGCGCGTCCATCTCCGAGATTTCGTCGAGCAGCAGGGTGCCGCCGTTCGCTTCCTCGAACTTGCCGATGCGGCGGGCCACGGCGCCGGTGAAGGCGCCCTTCTCGTGGCCGAACAGCTCGCTTTCCAGCAGGTTCTCGGGGATCGCGGCGCAGTTGACCGAGATGAACGGGCGGCTGGCGCGGCGCGACTTCTGGTGCACGTAGCGGGCGATGACTTCCTTACCCGAGCCGCTTTCCCCGGTGATCAGGATCGAGGCTTCGGACGGGGCGACCTGGTCGGCCAAGCTGATGACGCCCTGCATGCCTGGATCGCGCACGACCATCGGCTTTTCGTCGTCGGAGACTGCGGCCAGGACGGCGGCGATCATCTCGGCGTCCGGCGGCAGCGGGATGAATTCCTTGGCGCCCGCGCGGATCGCGTCGCCGGCCTTCTGGGCGTCCGGGTCGACGCCGCAGGCGACCACCGGCACGCGGATCCGCTCGCCTTCGTTGGCGGCGATCAGCCCGGCGATGTCGAGGTCGTAATCGACCAGCAGCAGGTCCGCGCCCTGGCCGGCGCGCAGGGCGTGGGTGGCCGCCTCGATGGTCTCCACGTGGCTGACCTTGGCGCCCGCCGTCATCGCCATCTTCACGGCGTTGGAGAGCTGTCCGTTCAGTTTTCCGACGACCAAAAGCCGCATAGCACTATCTCCTACAGACCCTCAGGCGATCAGCCCTGAGTGTCGCCGTCCTTGATGATTTCGGTCATGGTCACGCCCAGGCGGTCGTCGACGATGACGACCTCGCCGCGGGCGACCAGCCGGTTGTTCACGTAGATGTCGATGGCCTCGCCGACCTTGCGGTCCAGGTCGAGGACGCTGCCCGACTGCAGCTGCAGCAGCTGGGCCACCGACATGGTGGCGCGGCCGAGCACCGCCGAGATCGAGACCGGCACGTCGAAGACCGGGGCCAGGTCGCTGGCGGTCTTGTCCTCGATCTCCATGCCCATATCGGCCAAGGGCATGTCGGAAGGCCCGAATTCGTCGAGTTTGAGGTCGTTGTCGGACATGGCGGTCAGCTTTCGCTTCCGGGAATGAGGGGTTCGGCGTGCAGCCCTTCGGCGGCTAGCGCCGCCTGCAGCGCGGCGTCCACGCGGGCGGCGGCGGCGGCCGGATCGAAGGCCGCGGCGCCGTCGCCGAAGTCGAGGGTGAAGGCGGCCGGGCCGACGCCGGCGGCGGGTCGGACCTGAATGGCGCCAGGGTAGCCGATCGCTTGGGCGGTCTGCTCCAGCGCCGCCTGGGCGCCTTGCGCCAGGTCGGAGCCGACGCTGACGATCAGCCGCGGCGAGGCTTCGATCTCGCGGGCGAGGTTCTCCAGGGCGGCCTGGATCGGCGCCTCGGGGAACTTTGCCAGGGCGGCGTCGGCGATGGCCCGGGCGCAGGCCAGAGCCAGCTCCGCGGCGCCGACGCGATGCTCGTGCGCGACGCCGGCCAGCCGCGGCAGGGCCTGGCCGACGCTGGCGGCGATCTGCGACAGGGCCTGGGCCTGCAGCGCGGCCATCGAGGCCAGGGCCTGGCGCTCGCCCTCGGCGAAGGCCTGGGCGCGTAGGACCTCGACCTCTTCGGCAGGGAACAGGCGCTTGGGCCGCTGGGCGGCGTAGGCGACGTCGCCAGCGTTGTCGAACACCGTATCGAAGCCGAATTTCGGGTGGGGCGTGCTGGTGGTCATCAGTAGATCAGCTCGTCATCGCCGCCGGCCCCGGCCAGCATGATCTCGCCCTTGGCGGCCAGGTCCTTGGCGACCTGGACCATGGCCATCTGGGCCTGGTCGACGTCGCGCAGGCGGACCGGCCCCATGCTTTCCATGTCCTCGCGCATGATCTTGGCGGCGCGCTCGGACATGTTGGAGAAGAACATCTCGCGCAGGGAGTCGGACGCGCCCTTGAGCGCCAGGCCGAGCTGGTCCTTCTCGACGTTGCGCAGCAGGGTCTGGACACCGCCCGGATCGAGTTTCGACAGGTCCTCGAACACGAACATCAGGGCGCGGATGCGCTCGGCGCTCTCGCGGTTGCGCTCCTCCAGGGCGGCGATGAAGCGCGCCTCGGTCTGGCGGTCGAAGGCGTTGAAGATGTCCGCCATCATCTCATGGCTGTCGCGCTTGGAGGTGCGCGCCAGGTTGGACATGAATTCGGTGCGCAGGGTCTGCTCGATCTTGTCGAGGATCTCGCGCTGCACCGGCTCCATGCGCAGCATCCGGGTCACGCATTCCAGCGCGAAGTCTTCCGGCAGCGCCGCGAGCACGCGGGCGGCGTGGTCGGACTTCACCTTCGACAGCACCACCGCGACGGTCTGCGGGTATTCGTTCTTCAGGTAGTTGGCGAGCACCGCCTCATTCACGTTGCCCAGCTTGTCCCACATGGTCCGGCCGGCCGGACCGCGGATTTCCTCCATCAGGGAGTCGACCTTGTCGGGCGGCAGGAAGGCCTGCAGCAGGCGCTGGGTCTGTTCGAACGAGCCCATGATCGCCCCGGCGCCGGACATGCCGGAAATGAAGTCGACCAGCAGCTGTTCGACGGCGCTGGACGAGACGGTGCCGAGGCCGGCCATCGCCTGGGAGATCTCCTTGATCTCCTCCTCGTCCAGGTGCTCCCAGATCGTCTTGTGCTCTTCGCCGAGCGCGAGCAGGACAACCGCGGCGCGCTCAGGGCCGCTGAGCTTGGATGCGTCGTTGATGGACTTCACGCGGCTGCTCATGTCGTCTCGTGGAGCCAGCTACGCAGCAGCGAAACGGACTCTTCGGGGTGCGTCTCGACGAATTCCGAGACGCGCTTCACCGAGGAGGCCTTCACCTGGCCCTCGATGCGGGCGATGTCGATGCGTTGCTCCAGCTCATTACCGGGGCCGGGCAGGGCCAGCGGTTGGCCGGTGGCCGGATCGACCTGGATCTGCAGGGGCTGGCCGTCGGCGGTGGTCACCAGCCGGGTGACCGGCGCGCCGCCAGCCAGGGCCGGCATGCCGGCGCCGCCCTTCGACGGCTTCAGCATCGGGCGGACGACGAAGAAGATCAGCAGCACCGCGACCAGGCCGAGGATGCCGAGCTCGACGGCGCGCATGATGTCGTTCTTGTCGAAGCCCATCAGCGGATTAGCGGTCTCGACGCCGCCCTCGGCGTCGGCCTGCGGGAAGCGGACGTTGACGACGGTGACCTGGTCGCCGCGGTCGGCGTTGAAGCCGACGGCGGTGCGGACCAGCTGCTCGATGCGCTGCATCTCCTCGGCCGAGCGCGGGGTGTAGGCGCCCGGCTTGCCGTCCTGGCCCGCGGCGGTGACGCCGTCGACGGCCACGGCGACGGACAGCCGCTTCATGTCGCCCGGCTCCTGTACCTCGGTGCGGATGGTCTTGGAGATCTCGTAGTTGGTGGTCGACTCGGTGCGGCCGCTGGCGGACTGGTTCATGGCCTCGCCGTTGGCGCCGACGCCGCCCGGGATATTGGCGCTGGCCGAGACCGCGCCGTTGGCGTCGGGCTGGTTCTCGCGCGAGGTTTCCTCGTTGGTGGTCTCGGAACGGACGACCTGGCCGTCGGGGTCGAAGGTCTCCTGCTGGACGGTGACGCGGGCCAGGTTGAGGTCGGCGGTGACGTTGACGCGGGCCTTGCCAGGGCCGACGACCCCCTCGACCAGCTTGGTGACGGTCTTGGCGATGCGCTGCTCGACGTCGCTGCGGCGGCCGTCGGCGGCCTGGGCGCCGAAGCCGTCCTCGCCCGCCGACAGCGTCTTGGCGTGCTGGTCGACGACGGTGACGCGGCCGGGCTTCAGGTTCGGCACCGCGCTGGAGACCAGGTTCTGGATCGCCTGCACCTGATCGGCGGACGGCGCGCGGCCGCCGACGCCGATGGTCACCGCCGCGGAGGGCTGCTCGGCCTCTTCCTCGAACAGCTGGCGCTTGGGCAGCACCAGGTGAACACGGGCCGAGGTGACGCCGTCCAGGCTCTGGATCGTACGGGCCAGTTCACCCTCCAGGGCGCGCTGGCGGTTCAGCTGCTGGACGAAGTCGGTCTGGCCGAGGGCGTTGGCCTCGTCGAAGATCTCGTAGCCGACCGAGCCCGAGGTCGGCAGACCCTTGGACGACAGCATCAGGCGGGTGGAGGCGACCTGGTCGCGCGACACCATGATGGTCGAACCGTCGCCCTTGACCTCGTACTTCACGCCCGCCTGGTCGAGAGCGGTGGTGATCGAGCCCGCTTCCTTGAGGTCGAGGTTCGAATAGAGCAGGGCCTTGGGCTCGCCCAGGTTCATGGTCAGCGCGATGAGCGCGGCGGCGACGCCGATCCCGATCCCGAGGATGGCCGCCAGTCGTCCGATTCCGAACCTCTGCAGGGCGGCTACGAAGTTGTTCAACGCGGGCGTCCTTCCCGGGGTACGCGGGACGGACGCTCACTCGCCCGCCGCTAGGCAGGATTTACCCAGTGCTTGGTAAACGACGCGTTTACATTTGCGGCGTTAACGCCTCAATTCGCGGAAGAATCTTGTTCTCTATGGTTGAGAAAAATCAACCACTCCAAGGGGTAAGCGCCCCCCAGAGGCCAAGCAGCACCGTGAAGACGCCATAGAGCAGGGCGGTAAAGGTAAACGCCGCCTTGCGTGTGGCGGTCCACGAATCAACCCGCCGTCCGCCACGCCAGATCGCCGGCGTCAGGATCAGGCCGCCCAGGGCCAGGGCCGCGGCGACCAGCACGCAGGCCGAGGCGATGATCAGGGTGACCCCCGGCCAGCGGTACATCACATTGGCGATGTCGGCGGCGTTGGCGGCCCAGGCGCCAAACAGGGCCAGGGCGGTCAGCCAGAGCACCGCCTGGGCGGTCTGCAGCAGGCTGGCCTGGCGTTGGACCGCGGTCTCGCGGAAGTCGCGGCGGTTGCGCAGGAAGAGGCCGCCGATGGTGGCCAGGGCCGCTAGCCCGACGAGGATCGCCGCTCCGCCGAGCACGGCGGGGCGCTTCCAGAAGCCGGTGCGTTCGAAGGTCTGGTCGCCGAAGCTGCTCTGGAAGCTGTGGGCGCGGCCGCCGTCGATGGCGAAGGCCAGGTGTTCGGCGCCGGTGGTCGAGATGAACCGGCCTTCCGACAGGTCGCCTTGCGGCACGAAGCTCTTGGTCTTGCCCTGCGAGGTGACCAGCAGGTGGCCGTCGGGAGTGACCGTCACCGACGCGCCGCCGATCATCAGCCCGACCATGCGCTCCAGGCCGCGATAGGCGCGACGCGTGCCGACATAGTAGCCGGCGAAGTCGCCGCCGCGTTCGGCCAGGACGGGCGAACCCTTGCGGGGGAAGGTCTCGGGCGCGACGTAGAACTGCTGCACGACGTCGCCGGCCAAGCCCATGGCCAGCTCGCCGCCGGTCTCGGTGTTCGTGCTGATGAACACCCCGAGGTTCAGGTCGGGGATCACCACCATGTTCGACAGGAACGACAGGGTGCCGCCGGCGTGACCGAAGCCGGTGCGTCCGCCGGGCAGGTTGTACTCGATGAATCCGTGCCGCCAGCCATTGATGCCGGGCGCGGTCTTGCGGATCGGAGTGTTGAAGGCGCGCGCCGCGGCGGGCCCATAGATGACCGCGCCGTCCAGGGCGCCGCCGTTCAGCAGCAGCTGCATGTAGCGAGCCATGTCGGCGGCGGTTGACGACGCCGAGCCGGCCGGCGCCACCTGGCTGATGTACTCGAACGGACGGGCGACAAAGCCGCCAGGCGTCCAGCGATAGCCTTCGGAAATGTTGTCGGCCAGGCGCTGAGGGATCGCGCCGGGGATGCCGGCCTTCGGCGGGTGCGGCTCGCGGAAGCTGGTGCTGGTCATCCGCGCCGGCAGAAAGATGCGCTCCTCAATCAGCCGCTCGAACGGTTTGCCGGCCACATAGGATACGGCCTGGCCGGCCAGGGTCGCGCCGTAGTTGGAATAGGCCGAGGCCGAGCCCGGCGCGCGCACGCGGCGCGGCCGCTCCTGGCGCAGGTAGTCGGCCATGGGGCGCACGCGATCGAAGTTGCGCTCGAACAGATGGCCCAGCGCGCGGTCCTCGAAGCCCGGCGAGTGGTCCATGAGATTGATGACGCGCACCGGCGTGCGGAAGCCCTGGTCGCGGATCTGCAGCCGCTCGGGCAGGTAGAGATTGACCGGCGCGTCCTGGCGGATGCGGCCGGCCTCGATCTCGTTCATCAGCGCGATCCAGGTGAAGGTCTTGGAGATCGAGCCGATGCGGAAGAGGGTCTGGTCGGGATCGACCTTGCGGGCCGGCGAGAGGCTGGCCAGGCCGTAGCCCTTCTTCAGCACCACCTGGCCGTTCTGCACCACCGAGACGGTGACGCCCGCAATGTGGTCGCGGGCCATGGCGCTGCGCACCACGCCGTCGACATAAGACTCCAGCTCAGCGGTGGGGATCGCCTCGCCGGGCGCCAGGCGCGCGCCGGAGGGCGCGGCCGGCAGGGCGGCGGCCGCGGTCAGCGGAGCGCCCGGGGCGGCGGCCGTGGCGGTGGTCGCGACCGCTACCGGCGCGACTGCGGCGGCGGCCGCGGCGGCCGGGCGCTGGCGCTGCTGGCGCTGCAGGCTCGTGTAGGGAACCGGGCCGCGGGGATTGACCGCTGGCGCCGCGGCGGCCGGCGCAGGGCTGGCCGCGGGGGGCGAGGCCGGGGGCGGCGGGCTCGTCTCCTGGGCCGCCACGGCGGTCGCCGCGCAGGCGAAGGCGGCGGCGAAGACGGCCTTGAACATCAAACGCATGGATGATTACCCGCTGGCCCCTGTTGCCCCACGACTCCACTTGTAGGGCGCCTGGCGCGCGGGGCGCTAGAGCGGTTGCAGCCTGCGACGATCCGGCCGTGGATCAGTGTTCAGTCGCCGCCTGGCGGGCTGGTGGGAAAGGCGTAGAGCGGCAGCATCGGGCGCAGTTCGCCGCCGATCCAGATCTGGGGCTCGGAGGGCGGCGCCATGCCCTCGGCGATCTCGCGCAAAGCCACGCAGCTCTTCACGGCGCTGGCCAGGGCGGCGAAGTCGCGGACCGCCGGGCTCGACTTCAGCACGCAGTCGTCGAAGAAAGGATAGACGTTGTCCTCACCGCAGCCGAACGAGGTGCGGTCCGGCCGTGCGGCGGTCAGGATCATTCGGTTCGGATGGGCCAGCGGGCGGATGAAGACTCCCGAAAAGCAGGCCGACACGATCACCACGGTCGGGCGGTTACGGCAAGTCGCGTCGAGGATTCGCGCCAGCAGACCCGGGGTCAGGATTTGCTGGTCGACCACCACGCCCTGCCGCGCCCCATGCGAGGTGAAGTAGACCAGGCAGCCGGACGTGGCCCTGGACGACAGGTCGTTCAGCGAGCGGTAGATCGCCAGGGTGTCCGATTTCAGCGGCCGGTCCTTGTAGCGCTCGGGCCGCACCGAGAACTGGACAATGTTGCCCTGGGCAAAACCGAGCCGCTGCAGTTCCTTGGAGACGTCGCGGCGGGCGTTGTCGAACGCCTCGGTCGGGCCGCCGCCGCTGCCGTGGAAGTCGCCCGCGACGACGACGGCGGCCCAGTCGCCGAACGGTCCGGCCTGGGCCGGCGCGGCCATGGCCAAGGCCCAAATGAAAAACGCGCCGACGATGCCAGCGCGTTTCAACATGTCAGCTCTTGTACCGCTGGAAGGGCGTGGGCACCGCGGTCCCCGTCGCCTTGGCCAGAAGCCGCCCCTCGGCGTCGTAGAGCTCGCCCTCCGTGAAGGCGAGGGTGCGGCCCCACTTGGCGACCCTGCCGATCCCCTTGAGTTTTCCGGGCGCCGCCGGCCGGAAGAAGGTGGTCTTCATCTCGGCGGTCGGGGCGACGTGGGTCATGCCCGAGGCGACCATGCAGGCCACCGACATGCACTCGTCCAGCATCGCGCAGAGATAGCCGCCCTGGACCTGTTTCATCGGATTGAGCAGCAATTCGGGCTTGGCGTCGAACTCGACCTCGACCGACTTCTCGGCCTGGCTGACCGCGACGATGCGGAAGCCCAGGGTCTGGGAGCCGGTCGGCTGGTTCTTCGAGCGCTGGAAGCGCGCCAGGATGGCTTCGTCCGTCAGGACTTCGGGTTCGGCGGCGACGTCGGTCATCTGGGCGCGGTCACTTCTTCCGGAAGGTGTCGAGCGAGACGACGTTGGGGGCGTTGGGGTCGGCCGGCTCGGCCGGCGCCGCGGGCGGCTCGGCGGCCGCCGGCAGGGTCGCGGCCACGGCCGGAGCTTCGAACTGCAGCAGGAACTGCACGCTGGGATCATAGAAGCGGGTCACCGCCGCATAGGGCACCGACATGCGCTTGGGCTGGCCGCCGAACTTCAGCGTGACCGAGAAGAAGGTCTCGCCGGGCGCCAGGTCCCAGTACTGGTGCTGCAGGACGATGGTCATCTCGTCAGGATATTTCGACAGCAGGTCGTTGGGGCCGGAGACGCCCGGCGCCTCGGTCTTGAACGTGATGTAGAAATGGTGCGCGCCCGGCAGGCCTTCCGGCGCCGCAGCGCGTTTCAAGGCGGCCTTCACCACGCCGCGCAGGGCCTCCTGGGCCATGGCTTCGTAGTGCATCTGGTCTTGGGCCGGCGGGTCCTGGGCCATCGAAACTCCGGGGGTACTGAACGTGGGGCGGAGGGTAGCGTTTCGGCGTGCGCGCGCAAGGCGGCTCTCGTCGCAGGCGGCGCCAAATCGCAGGGTCGTAGGACGTGAAGGTGGAGGGGTTCTGTTGCAAGGCCCCCTCCGGGCCCCGCCTAGCGCTGCTAAGACACTAGGAGTTTAGGTCGAAATCTATCGGACCGCTTACGCAGCCAGACGGACTTCTTCAGCGAAGTTGTCGTTCGCATTTAGTTTAAAGCCCGAAACGGTGGGCCAAGCCGAGAGAAAGCAACACCTTTAGACGTCTGTCGATGCTGATCGGCCCCATGCTTCCGGCGACAACTGCCGAGGAAGGATTGGTGGAGCCGCCGGGAATCGCACCCGGGTCCAGTCCGCTTATTACGTGCGCGTTTATCTCCATAGTCGGGGCGAACCCCGACATCGCCAATATAGGGGCCGCGCGCCGGTTTTAGAAGAACTTCCCGCCTCGGAACGGTGGATGACCGTTCGCGAAGCGCGAACGGACAGGCCGATTTCGCGAACCGCCACGTCCGGTGCGCGGGCGGGTTCGGTGTTCGGCCGGCGCGGCCGCTAGGCTTTGCGCACGCTTTTAACACCTGGAGTTTCCGCCTGTGAGCCCGCTCGTCTACGCTGCCCGCCCGATCCTGATCGACATGGCCGCGACCCTGGTCTTCTACGCCATTCTCGCCGCGAGCGGCGACGTCGCGCTCGCCACCGGCGTAGGCATGGCCCTGGGCGTTGCGCAGGTCGTGGTGATGAAACTGCGCGGGCGCAAGATCGCGGCCATGCAGTGGACGGCGTTGGCCCTGGTGGTGGTCATGGGCGGGGCCACGCTGATGACCCACGATGCGCGCTTCGTGCTGTTCAAGGCGACCATCGTCTACGCGGCGATCGGGGCGGCGATGCTCGAACGCGGCTGGATGGGCCGCTACATGCCGCCGGTCGCCCAGGGCCGAATCCCGGCGTCCTATGTGAACGGGGCGGGATACGCCTGGGCGGGGCTGATGTTCGTCAGCGGGGCGCTCAACCTCGGCCTCACCCTGCTGGCCGACCCGAAGCTGACCGCCGGCGTCATGTCGCTGTGGGCGCCGGGGTCGAAGCTGGTGCTGTTCGCCGCGCAGTACCTGCTGTTCAGGTCGGTGGCGCGGCGCAACACGGCGGCTGGAGTCCGCGTTTAGCGGACCACCAGCACCGGGACCGAGGCGTGGGTCAGCACTTCCGAGGTTTGACTGCCCAGGATCAGGCGGCCCAGGCCGCGGCGTCCATGCGAGGCCATTACGATCACGTCGACGCCTTGCGACTTGGCGGTCTCGACGATGGCCTCGGCCGGCGGCGAGTTGGGCACATGCAAGGTCTTGGCCGCCACGCCGGCCTTGTCGGCCGCGGCCTTCGCGCCGCCAAGCACGCGGTCAGCGAATTCCTTCTGGATCTCGTCATAGTTCCCCATCTCGGGCGGGATCCAGCCGCCGGCGGCGCTGGCATAGACCGGGAACGGCTCAGTGACGGTGATCAGGGTGACCTGCGCGCCCAGCGCCTTGGCGAGGGCCAGCCCTTGATCGACGCCCTTCTGGGCCGTTTCGGAGCCGTCGGTGGAGATGAGGATGTGCTTGTACATATTGTCTCCATGTACGGGGCAGGTCGCGTTCGTTGCGACCTGAATGAATATTCGCGTGTGCGATCCGCAGTTCCAATTCCGCGAAACTACATAGGTTGCACGCGAGGGGCGCAACCTAAAAGCCGAGCTTCCTGTCGGTCAGCCATGCCGCCCCTCAACTCTGAGTGAGCGTCACGATGTTCGTGGAGTGGCGCTATCTCAAGCCTCAACCATGGGTTAGCCTCGTTTCAAACGGGAGGCATCTCATGCAGAAGTTCGTAGCTGAATTCATCGGTACGCTGACGCTTGTGCTCTTCGGGTGCGGCGCTGCGGTTCTGGGCGGCGAGCACGTCGGCCAGCTCGGAATCGCCCTGGCCTTCGGCTTCGCGATCGTCGCCATGGCCTACGGGATCGGCGCGATCTCCGGCTGTCACGTCAATCCGGCGGTCAGTCTGGCGGCGTTCGTGGCGGGGCGGATGAACGCTCGCGACCTCGTGCTTTACTGGATCGCGCAGTTCCTCGGAGCGCTGGTCGGGGCCGGCATCCTGGCGGCCATCGCCGGCACGGCGGGCGGGCTGGGGCAAAACGGCTGGGGGCCCGGCTACAATGGCGAGTTCAGCATGCAGGCGGCGTTGATCTTCGAGGTGGTGATGACCGCTCTGTTCGTCATCGTGATCCTCGGCTCGACCTCCAGCGCGGCGCCGGCGGGGTTCGCGGGCCTGGCCATCGGCATCACGCTGGCCGTCATCCACATCGTCGGCATCCAGGTCACCGGCGTCTCGGTGAACCCGGCGCGCAGCTTCGGGCCGGCGGTGCTGGTCGGCGGTCAGGCGCTCGCCCAGCTCTGGCTGTTCTTCGTCGCTCCGGCGATCGGGGCGATCATCGGCGGGGCGCTCTACCGCCTCAACGTTCTGCGCTAGGCGGAGGCGGAGCCGCTTCGTCTTCGGGCGGCGGCTCCGTAAAGCTCGGCGGCTGGGGGCGGGCGTTCGGCGCGGGTTTCAACGCGCCGCCCTCGGCGATCAGGTCGCGATAGGCCTCGCGCGCCGACGCGTAGTTCGCGCCGCCCGGATAGATCACGTCGATGCGCGGCTCGTGGCCCAGCGCCAAGCCGAGCACGGTCTCCAGCACGTTGGCCGCCTGACCGATCTCGGCGCTGTCGCAGGCGCGGCGGACGGCGCGCACCTGGCCGGGCTGGGCCAGGGTCAGGTCGTAGGAGGTGCCGTCGACACAGAGCGCGTCGGCAGCGCCGGCGCTGTCGACCACCCGCACCTCGCGCGGAGAATTCCAGATTGGATCCCGGGCCAGCGCGGTCAGCCGCGCCGCCGCACCGTCGGGCGCCTCGGCGTCGAAGCCGACGCGGCGGGCGATGCCAGGCTCGCAGCAGCCGAGCCCGGCGCGGGCCTGGATGAAGGCCTTTCCGTCGCGCCGCACGATGGCGCGGACCAGGGTCTGGCGCGCCGACGTCGCCGGCCGCACCGCGACCTCGACGATCAGTTCGCCGGACCGGAGCAGCTGGTTCTGCAGCGGCGGCAGGCCCCACAGGCGGTAGAGCAGGGGATCATAGCCGTTGGCGACGACCAGCGGCCGCTCGCCCCGGCCTGGGCGACGGCCGCCGAGCGGGTCGGCCGCTTCGTCGGGTTTGGGCCGGGCAGCGTCCCACCACGACTTCGGGTCGGGATCGGGCCAGGGCCAATCGAGGACGTGAGGCGGCTGCGGGGCCTGGCCGGGCGATTGGGCCAGGGCCGGCGCGGGCAGGAGCGCGAGGATGAGAACGGTCGCGGCGATGCGGACCATTCGATCCTCCTTCCTACATGGCGTCGGGGCCCCTGGTGATGGAAAGCACGCCGGTGCGCGACAGTTCCACCAGGCCCAGCGGGCGCATCAGCTCGACGAACTTGTCGATCTTCGACGAGACGCCGGTCAGTTCGAAGATGAAGCTGTCGATGGTGGTGTCGAGCACCTTGGCGCGGAAGATGTCGGCGATGCGCAGGGCCTCGACGCGGTCTGGGCCGGTCCCCTTGACCTTGACCAGGGCCAGCTCGCGCTCCAGGCCGTTCGGGTCGCGGGTCACGTCCTGGACGTGGCGGGTGGCGACCATCTTCTCGAGTTGAGCCTCGATCTGCTCGAGCACGTGCGGGGCGCCACGGGTGACGATGGTGACCCGGCTGGTGTGGGCCCGGCGGTCGGTCTCGGCGACAGTCAGGCTCTCGATGTTGTAGCCGCGGGCCGCGAACAGTCCGACCAGCCGGTGCAGTACGCCCGGCTCGTTCTCGACCAGGATCGCGAAGGTGGCCAGGTTCTCGGCCTCCTCGGCGTGGCTGAGATCGTAGACGGAGGCGGGCTGGGCGTCGGACATGCGGGGCTCTCTAAACGTCGGTCGTCGAGGACGTGTCACATGCGCGCCCGGGGGGCAAGCCGGGACTGCGGCGCGAGCGTGAACAAATTATGAACGATTTGCTTTCGCGGAACGGCGGTTGGTGAGCCGGGCGCCGCGCCTGGGCGCTGCGCGCGGACTGTCCCAATCCCTGGAGCTGACAGTCATGAGCACCCAAGACATCGCCAACGACCTGGTCGCCCTCTGCAAGGCCGGCAAGTTCGACGAGGCGGCCGAGAAGTACTGGGCCGACGACGTGCTGGGCGTCGAGGCCGCGCCCGGAGACATGGCGCAGATCCGCGGCAAGGACGCGGCGCGCGGCAAGGGCGAGTGGTGGTCGAACGCCCACGAGGTGCATTCCTCGGAGGTCGAGGGGCCTTACGTGAACGGCGACCAGTTCGTCGTGCGGTTCAAGATGGACCTGACCCAGAAGGAAACCGGATCCAGATGGACGAGGTCGGGGTCTACACGATCAAGAACGGCAAGATCGCCGAGGAGCGGTTCTTCTACGGCTGAGGCGGTCGGCGCCGAGCGATCCTCGGCGCCGACGCATTCGTCAGACCAGCCGCTTGCCGGCGTCGTCGATGATCGAGCCGAGGTCGCGGGCTTCCTCGGCCATGATCATCTCGTTGTGGGCCTTGCCGGACGGGATCATCGGGAAGCAATTCTCTTCCTTGGTGACCCGGCAGTCGAACAGCACCGGCTTGGGGCTGGCGATCATCTCGCGGATCTTGTCGTCCAGCTCGTCCGGATGCTCGGCGCGGATGCCGACGCCGCCGAACGCCTCGGCCATCTTCACGAAGTCCGGCAGGCTCGACGAATAGGAGTGGCTGTAGCGTTCGCCGTGCAGCAGCTGCTGCCACTGGCGGACCATGCCCATCCATTCGTTGTTCAGGATGAAGACCTTGATCGGCAGGTCGTACTGAATGGCCGTCGAGATCTCCTGCATGGTCATCTGCACCGAGGCGTCGCCGGCGATGTCGATGACCAGGGCGTCGGGATGGGCCATCTGCACGCCGACCGCAGCCGGCAGGCCGTAGCCCATGGTGCCTAGGCCGCCCGAGGTCATCCAGCGGTTGGGCTGGTCGAAGTGGTAGTACTGGGCCGCCCACATCTGGTGTTGGCCGACCTCGGTGGTGATGTAGGTCTCGCGGTCCTTGGTCAGCTCGTATAGGCGCTCGATGGCGTACTGCGGCTTGATCAGCTTGGCGTCCGGCCGATAGCGGAACGACTGGCGGGCGCGCCAGGCTTCGATCTGGCGCCACCAGTCGTCGAGCGCGGCCTTGTCGGTCGAGAGGTTGCGCGACTTCCAGGCCGCGATCAGATCCTCCAGCACGCTGGCGGCGTCGCCGACGATGCCGATGTCGGCGCGGACGTTCTTGCTGATCGACGAGGCGTCGATGTCGATGTGGATCTTCTTCGAACCTGGGGCGAAGGCGTCCAGGCGGCCGGTCACCCGGTCGTCGAACCGCGCGCCGATCGCGACCATGACGTCGCAGTCGTGCATGGCGTTGTTGCTTTCGAAGCTGCCGTGCATGCCGACCATGCCCAGCCACGCCGGATCCGAGGCCGGGAAGGCGCCCAGGCCCATCAGGGTCGAGGTCACCGGCGCGCCGGTCAGCTTGGCGAACTCGCGCAGCAGTTCGGCCGCCCGCGGGCCGGCGTTGATGACGCCGCCGCCGGTGTAGAGGATCGGGCGGCGGGCGCCGGCGATCAGCGCGACGGCGTCGGCGATCTTGCTCGGCTCGCCCTTGGTGCGCGGGTTGTAGTTGTGCGCGTGGGTGACCTCGGTCGGGCCCTGGTAGACGCCCTTGGAGAACTGGACGTCCTTGGGGATGTCGATGACCACGGGGCCGGGGCGGCCGGACGTGGCGATGTGGAACGCCTCGTGGATGATCCGCGGCAGGTCGGCGACGTCCTTGACCAGGTAGTTATGCTTGGTGATCGGGCGGGTGATGCCGATCGTGTCGCACTCCTGGAACGCGTCGGTGCCGATCAGGTGGGTGGCGACCTGGCCGGTGAAGACGACCATCGGGATCGAGTCCATCAGGGCGTCGACGATGCCGGTGATGGCGTTGGTCGCGCCCGGGCCCGAGGTGACCAGGACGACGCCCGGCTTGCCGGTCGAGCGGGCGTAGCCCTCGGCCATGTGGGTCGCGCCCTGCTCGTGGCGGACCAGCACGTGCTGCAGGCGCTTCTCTTCGAACAGCGCGTCGTAGATCGGCAGCACCGCTCCGCCCGGATAGCCGAACAGCACCTCGACGCCCTGGTCGATGAGGGCGCGGACCACGATCTCGGCGCCGGTCAGGGTCTCAATCGTCGTTTCGGCAGCTATCGTCTGGTGGGCTGTCATTTCAGCAAGGCCTTGATTTTCGGCAATAAAAAAGGCCCTCAAGGGGCCTGGGCGAGCGACCTTCAGCGGTCTGACACGTGGTCAGTCCGCGAGAGGTCGCACAGAGAGTACAAGAAGCTCACGCACGAGCGTTCTCCAAATGAAGTCGCCGAGGTCATGACATGCCCCGTTCAGCCCGTCAAGGCGGGGTGTAACGCAATAAACTGCCTCCATTGGTCCTCATGGGCGACGGCGTCGAGGCGCGGCCAGTCGGCCATCTGACCGCGCAGCCAGGTGGCCTGGCGCTTGGCGTATCGGCGGGTTTCGCGCTGGGCGTTCTCCAAACCTGCCGCGAGGCTGACCTCGCCCGCGAGCGCGGCGGCCAGCTCGCGATAGCCGACCGCCTTCATGGCCGGCAGGTTGGGATCGAGCCCGCGGGCGGCGAGGGCGGCCACCTCTTCCAGCGCCCCGCCCTCGACCATGATCTGCAGCCGCGCGTCGCAGCGGTCGAACAGCGCCTGCCGCGGCGGATCGAGCGCGACGCCGGCCCAGCTTCCCGGCGCGATGGCCGGATCGGTGCGCGCCTGCCAGTCGCTAAGCGAGGTCCCGGTGGCGGCGAACACCTCCCAGGCTCTGGTCAGGCGCTGGCGGTCAGCCGGCGAGATACGCGCCTCGGCGGCCGGGTCGGCCCCCGCCAGCCGTTGGCGGAAGGCGGTCTCGCCCATGGCTTCGAACTCGGCGGCGGTCTGGACCCGGATCTGCGGCGGAGTATCGGGCACCTCGGCCAGGCCATGGGTGAGGGCGCGGAAATAGAGGCCGGTGCCGCCGACGATCACGGTCGCCCGCCCGCGGGCCGCGATCTCGCCGGTCAGCGCGACGGCGGCCCGCAGCCAGCGGCCGACGGACCAGCCTTCGGCGGCGTCGACGGTTCCGAACAGGTGGTGCGGGGCCTGGGCCTCTTCCTCAGGCGAGGGGCGGGCGGTGAGCAGGCGCAGGTCGGCGTAGAGCTGCAGCGCGTCGGCGTTGACGATCTCCGCCCCGATTTCGCGCGCCAGGCGCAGGGCCAGGGCGGACTTGCCGCTTGCGGTCGGCCCGGCGATCAGCCAGATGCGGGGCTCCATGCAGATCGCCCTTACCCTTGTCGGTCCCGATTCAGACGCCGCCGCGAAGGCGCTCGCCACACTGGCCCCAGCGCTCGCAGGCGTGCAGGCCCGCGTCAAGGAGCCCCGCACGCTGGGGCCCGGCGCGCTCGACCTGCTGGTCGAAGCCGCCGATGTCGCGGCGGTTCGCGCGGCGGCCGAGGCGGCCCTGGCCGGAACCGGCGTCGACGCCTGCGCCCAACCCTGGGACGGGCGCAGGAAGCGGCTGCTGGTGGCGGACATGGATTCGACCATCATCAACGTCGAGTGCATCGACGAGCTGGCCGACTTCGCCGGCGTGAAGGACAAGGTCTCGGAAATCACCGAGCGGGCCATGCGCGGCGAGCTGGATTTCGAGGGCGCGCTGCGCGAGCGGGTCGGGATGCTGAAGGGGCTGCCGCTGGGCGACCTGCAGCGAGCCTATGACGAGCGCGTGCGGCTGAACCCCGGCGCGCGGACCCTGGTGCGCACCATGTCGGCGGGCGGCGGCCGTGCAGTGCTGGTCTCGGGCGGTTTCACCTTCTTCACCTCGCGGGTGGCGCAGGCGGCGGGCTTCGCAGCCAACCGCGCCAACACCCTGAACGAGGACGGCGCGGCCCTGACCGGCACGGTCGGCGAGCCGATCCTGGGCCGCGAGGCCAAGCTGGCGGCTCTGAAGCAAGAGGCGGCCGGCATGGGGATCGAGATGACCCAGACCCTGGCGGTCGGCGACGGGGCCAACGACCTGGCGATGATCGAGGCCTCTGGCCTGGGCGTCGCCTACCGCGCCAAGCCGATCGTCGCGGCGCAGGCCGACGCCAAGGTCGACAGCGCCGATCTGACCGCGCTGCTCTACTTCCAGGGCTACCGGGCCGAGGAATTCGTAACGGACTGAAGCCGGGTTTGAATTCCGCTCATGGTCGCCGCGCGCTAGAAGCCGGGCCATGAGCTTGCCCCGCATCCCCAAGGCCGTGATCTTCGACATGGACGGCCTGCTGGTCGACACCGAGACGGTTTACCGCGAGGCCATGACCGCCACGGCGATCGCCGACGGGCTGGAATTCCCGAACGAGCTGTTCCTCAGCCTGATCGGCCTGTCCTGGCCGGCCAATGCGCAAATCCTGCAGACCCACTACGGCCGGGGCTTCGACCCCGAAGCGTTCAAGGTCGCCACGGTCACGCGTTTCCGCGAGCTGGTCGCCGCCGAGGTGGCGTTGAAGGCCGGGGTGCGCGAAATCCTCGACCTTCTCGATGCGTTGAGGCTGCCGCGGGCCATCGCGACGTCGTCGGGGCACGAGTCGGTCAGGCATCACATCGGCGGCCACGGGCTTCTGGACCGCTTCCACGCGGTCATGGCGGCCGGCGACTACGCCAACGCCAAGCCTGCGCCCGATCCCTATCTGCGCGCGGCCGAAGCGTTGGGCGTCGCGCCCGTCGACTGCCTGGCGCTGGAGGACAGCCACAACGGCGTACGCGCCGCAGCCGCGGCCGGGATGATGACCATCATGGTGCCCGACCTGCTGGACGCGACCGAGGAGATGCACGGGCTGTGCATCCGCATCGCCCGCGACCTGCATGAGGTCGAGGCGCTGATCAGGGCTGGCGCGTAGCCGGCGCAGCGGCCGGGGGCGGCCCGGCCTTCACCTCGTCGACGATCGACTTCACGACATTGGCAGGGATGGCGAAGGCCAGGCCCGCGCCGGGCTCGCCGCGCGACTCCCGCGCGCTGGCCATGCCGATCACCTGGCCGGCGCTGTTGAGCAGCGGGCCGCCGGAGCCGCCGGCGGTCAGGGCCGCGTCGGTCTGCAGATAGGCTTTCACCGGCCCGCTGAGGGCGGCGCCGGCGAAGGGATCGTCCTCGTCCACCGGCGCGCCGATCTGGCGGTTCACCGCCGAGATGATGCCCGAGGTGGCGGTGCCGACCAGGCCGTAGGGCGCGCCCATCAGCACCACCGGTTGCCCGGCCTTGACCTGGTTGCTGTCGCCGAAGGAGAGGGCGGCGAGCTGGCGGCCGGGGGTGGCGCGATAGACGGCGACGTCGGCGGCCTCGTTGGCGCCGGCCAGCTCGGCGCGGGCGACCGTGCCGTCGGCGAACACCAGATTGACCACCGGCAGGCCGCCGGTGACATGGGCGGCGGTGACCACCAGCCCGTCGGCGCTGACCACGAAGCCCGAGCCCATCTGCATCGGCGCGCCGCCATTGCGACCGTCGGAACCTGAGACGGTGAGCATGACGGTCGCGGCCTGAGCGCGCTGGACCGCGTCGACGAAGTTGGTCGCGCCGCGGGCCGCCGGGCCCTGATCGCCCCGGTGGCTGAGGCCCCAGCCGATCAGCAGAAGCATGAGGAAAATGACCACGCCGGCCGCGGCGTAGAGTAGCTGTTGAGTGCGCAAAGGCGGGCTCCGGACGTAAGTACTGTCGCCGGAAAGCGGCCAAGGCGCAGCTTGGTTCCCTTTAGGGCCTGCTGCGGATGGCCGCAGTTTGGGGCGCTTTCGCGGCGGATCTGTCCAGGTTTCGACCAGCCGGCGGCGTTGGGGCCTCGATTGAAGGGGATCTTCAACCAAGTCTTGTCACGCCCAACCCGGAGTTGCGGCGGTGGCGATTGCAGCGTTACTGTCCCTGGTCGGGATGCGGCCAAGGGGGCTGGTCGGCTAGGCGGGGAGGCCGAGCGCCATGACGCTCTACGCCAGACTTGTTCCGGCCGCGGTTCGACTGCGGCTGCGGCCGCACCTGCAGCGGGCGCTGGAGGTCAGCGGCCTGATCGGAGTGTTGCATCGTCGCCAAGAGCGACGGCTGGCCCAGGCGCCGGCCCCGCCGTTCGACGACGACCTGCCGATGCCGCCGGCCGAGCTGCTGGTGCTGGTCGGGGCGAGCTCGGACGGGCGGTGGTTCTCGGAGGGCGGACGAGAACACGCCGCGATGTTCAGCAGCCTGGCCGGAAAACACGGCGTCGACGTCGGGAAGGCGGCGGACGTCTGGGACCTGGGGTGCGGCTGCGGCCGGATCGCCCGCTGGCTGGCGCCGCAGGTGATCGCTGGCGGCGGCGCGTTCACCGGCTCGGACATCAACCGGCGGCTGGTCGACTGGACGAGCGCGCACCTGCCGGGGCGCTACCTGCTGAACGGACTGCGCACGCCGACGCCGCTGGACGCCAAGTCCAAGGACCTTGTCTACGCCTACTCGGTGCTGACGCACCTGTGCGAGAAGGCGGTGCGCGCCTGGCTGGAGGAGGCGCATCGCGTGTTGCGGCCGGGTGGGCTGGCGCTGCTGACCTTCCACGACGAGGGCTATGCGCGGGCCTGGGGACCGCCCGGCGTCGCCGAGCGTCTGGAGGGCGAACCCTTCATCGTGCTGAACGACGCCATGGAAGGCTCGAATTACCTGTCGTTCTGGACGACGAGCGCGCAGTTCACGGCGATGGCCGCGCCGTTGCTCGAGGTGCTGGAGATCGTCCCGGGACGACGGGACAATCCGACCCAGGCGATCGCGGTGTTGCGGGCGCGTGCCGAGTGATCGAGGGGAGCGAGGCGGTGACGTCACCTTTGCGTGATGATGCTTAGGTCCGCTTCCGACCCAAGTCGGACGTCCGGTGGGGCTCCGGAGTCGCTTTGATGTACCGCAAGGCGGCTCTCGGCAAGGCGGCGCACGCTTCTCTTTGAACAGGGAGCGCGCCCATGGCGACAATTAGGTTCCATTCGCTGGCCGAGAGCGCCTACCTCTGGACGGCGATACATGTCGCCGACGAAAAGGGCGTTGACTACGAGGTGGTCCCGCTGACGCCGGGTTCGCACGAGCACTTGGCGCTGCATCCATTCGGAAAAATGCCCGCGTTTCAGCACGGAGCGGTCGTTCTCTACGAAACTCTGGCGATTGCGCACTACATCGATCGCGCGTTCGCCGGTCGCTCCCTGCAACCCGTTGACGCCCTCGGCCAGGCCGAGGTCCTGCGCTGGATCAGCATCGTCAATTCCTATGTCTTCCCGACAATGAACCGCTTCATGAAGGAGCGCCTGGTTCGCCCCGCATTCGGCTTTGCCCCCGACGAAGCCTTTCTCGCCGAAGCTCGCGCCGGTCTGCTTCTGCAGATGCGCCTGATCGATGAGGCCGTCGCCGAGGGCGGGTTTCTGGTGGGCTCCGCGATGACCCTGGCGGACAGCTTCCTGCTGCCGCAACTTCTCTTCTTCACCCGAACGCCGGAGGGATCGGCTCTGCTCGCGCGGTCACCCTCCGCCTCGGAATGGCTCTCCCGAATGCAGGCCCGACCCAGCTACGCCAAGAGCCCGATGAGCGGGGTGTTCGAGATGTTCCAGCGCCTCAACGTGGAGGACAAACTCCTTTGGGCGGTGGACTAGACTCGCGGAGTCGACACAACTGCGTTGACCAGCCTTGCTGGATCGGACGTCAGCGAAGCGCGTGCGGTGCCGCCACTCTCAACGTCCGTTTCCCACCCTCGCAGACGTTGGAAACGTCTACCCTCGGACGCGGGAGGCCTACGTCCCTTGTCGGGGCCGAAGCCTGTGATTGAAATCGACCCGTTGCGGGACGCTCACGGAGCCGAAGGGGGAGGGACTGGAGGCATGTCATCAAACACTGCGCAGCCGTCGGGGTAGGCAATCCACGGCATGCCTTGCGCGCGGCGTACCGCAATGGTGGGGACCGGCAGCGTCGGATCGGCGAAGCAGCCTCCAGCAAATCCCGTCTGGCCGGGCCGCCACGCCCCGAAGGACCGCCAATAGATGGTCGAGCCGCATTTTGAGCAAAACCAGCGTTTGCCGAAGCCGTCGAGGACCGCCAACGGACCTTCCACCCGACTGACCTGTTCATCGTGGAAGTAGACCGACCATCCGAACGGCGCGCCCGTACGCCGTTTGCAATTGTCGCAGCTACAGAGCCCGCTGCTGACCGGCTCGCCCTCAACCTCGACTTCGCACGCCTGACAGGCGCATCGCGCAGTTCGAACCGTCATGGCGTTCCCTCTGATTTCGGCGGCCGCCAACGGGCGGCGGCGGAAGCCTGATCGTAGCGTGATCAGCAAGCTCCCGAGGCGTCGGCTTCGTTCGGAAGACGGTCGTAGCCGACGAATGAGAACAGGCTTCGACCCAGGGCCAAGGGTTCGGGCGTTCCGGCGAAGCGATGCATGCCGACGCCGAATTCGAAGGCCTCGTCGGACAGCCATTCGCGCTCGAAGGCGCGTTCCTCGAACCACCCGCAAATCTGCCCCACGCGGTCCGGCGCCCGGCGATTGCGCGTCCAGATGACCCGGCCCCCCGTCCTGCAGAGCTGAGGACAAGCCGCCACGACCCGCTCGATGTCGGCGTCGCTGATATTGCCGAACAGCCCGCAGATCAGCACCAGATCGGCGGGGGTCATGCCGGCGTAGTTCTCGCTGCGCGAGGCGTCTGCGGCGACGACCTCGACCTGGGATAGCCCGCTCGCTTGCGCCGCCGCCTTGGCAAGCTCGCAATTGCCCTCGTCGAGCTCCACCAGACGGACTTGAACGTCCTCGCGGCGCGAATGGTCGGCGAGCACTTCGAGGATGTCCCGGCCCTGGCCTGCGCACAGGCTGATCACCCGGAGCCGGCCGGGCGGGCTCTCGTTCAGAGCCTGTCGAACCAACCCTTGGACGATCCTCAGTCGCCTCGTCAGCGGCGAGGCGGGATCGTCGTACTTCTCGTGCCAGACTTTCCAGTCCATGGAGCTTGCTCGGATGTCCGCTGGAAGCTCGACGCTAGGTGGCGGCGGGGCGCAACGCAACAGGGCTCCGGCGGGCCCCTCGCGGATCTATGGCCGGTCTAGCCGGAAGACGCGAGAGGGTTGCTCAAAGCCCATGTCGCGCAGCCCGAGATCACGCATTCCGGCCCTGACGAGCACGCGCTGCGAGGCGGTGTTCTGCGGATGGGTGAAGGCGATGAGGTGGTCGATCTGGAGGTGGGCGAAGGCCCAGCGCGCAACGGCGGTGGCCGCTTCAGTGGCGAACCCCTGGCCCCACATGTCCTGCTTCAGCACGTAGCCGAGCTCGATCTCATTCGTCCGCTCAAAGAGCGAAAGACCGGCCCGGCCGATGAAGCGCCCATTCTTGAGACACAGCTTCCACTTGCTGAAGCCGAAGCGCGCCTGGTTTTCGATCTGCCGTGCAAGCTGCTCGCGCGCGATCTCCTCCGGCATCGCCAACCCGTCAGGCGACATGAACCGCTGGACCTCCGGATCGCTGTGAAGGTCACAAAACAGGGCCAAGTCAGTGGGCGCGAACGGGGTGAATTGGAGCCGTTCGGTCTCGATGATGATCTCTGGCCGCATCAGCCGAGGCTGCAAGCATGGGCGGCCGCTGTCCACCCTTTGCGGGCGGCTACAGTTCGATCCAGTAGTGCAGGGCGGTGTCGCCGGGAATCCAGATGTGCGGGATCGAGGCGGTGTGGACGCCGCCGTTCTTTTCGATGACGCGGATGGACGCCGGGTTCTGGGCGTTGACGGTCAGCAGCACCCGCTCGAGGTCGAGGTTGGCGCGGATGTAGTCCAAGCCGGCGGCGAGGATGGCGCTGGCGTGGCCCAGGCCGCGGGCCGAGGGGCGCACGGCGTAGCCGACGTGGCCGCCGACCTTTTCCAGGTTGGCGTTCAGGTGATGGCGGATGTGCAGCGAGCCGAGGAATTCCGCGCCCTCGACGTACCAGAGCACCGTGTAGGGGACGGCCGGGCCCTGGCTGCCGTCGGGCAGGGTGACGCTGGTCGGCGGGGCCAGTTGGCTGGCGACGAAGGCGGCCTGGTCGCCGGCCACTTCCGCGATGCTCTCAGGCGTTTCCGGACGCAGGGTGTCGCGGGCGTAGCCCTCGCGCAACGCCGCCACGAAGGAGGGCATGTACGCGAGGTCTGGCCGAACGAGGCGCGGCGCCATCAGCGGGCGTTGGGGCCGCGTTCGAAGTACTTGAAGAAGGCGCTGTCGGGGGAGAGCACCATCGTCGTGTCGCCCTGGCCGAGCGAGGCCTCATAGGCCTGCATCGAGCGATAGAACGAGGCGAAGGCCGGGTCCTTGCCGAAGCCCTGGGCGAAGAGGCGCGTACGAACCGCGTCGCCTTCGCCTCGGGTGGTCTCGGCCTGCTCGCGGGCGGTGGCCAGGGTGATGGCCACTTCCTTGTCGGCGCCGGCGATGATCTCGCGCTTTTCCTGCTCGCCCTGGGCGCGGATGCGGGCGGCTTCCTGCTGGCGGCTGGTCTGCATCCGGCGATAGACCGACTCCTGGATCTGCGGCGGGTAGTCGGCGCGCTTGATGCGGATGTCGATGATCTGAATGCCAAGACGCGAGGCCGCGGCGCGGGCGACGACGTCCTTCTTGGTCTGGGCCAGCAGCGCTTCGCGGCGACCCGAGATGATCTCGGTCGAGGTCGCGGTGCCGAGCACCTGGCGCAGGGAGGAGTTCACCAGCCGCTCGATGCGGTCGCTGGCGGTCTGCTCGTCGCGCAGGGTGCGGTAGTAGAGCAGCGGCTGAGAGATGCGGTAGCGGACGAAGGCGTCGACCACCAGGCGCTGCTGGTCGGAGGCGGTGATTTCCTCCTGAGCCGCCTCGATGGCCAGGTTGCGCTTGTCGAACATGACCACGTTCTCGACGAACGGGACCTTGACCTTCAGACCGGGGCCCGGATCGCCGGGGGCGTTGATGACGCGTACGGGCTCGCCCAGGCGGACGATCACCGCCTGCTTGCGCTGGTCGACGATGAAGAAGGTCTGCGACAGGACGATCAGAGCGCCGGCCAGCAGGATGCCGAGAACGGGAAGGCTGCGGTTCATCGGGCGGCTCCCGTCGACGGCGCGACCGTGGGCGGAGCGGGCTCCGCAGCGGACGGCGCAGGCTGGGTGCGCGGCCGGAACACGTCGGGCGGCAGGATGATCGGCGCGCTCGCGCCCTTGCCGTCGATGACGACCTTGTTCGACTTGGCCAGCACGCGTTCCATGGTCTCGATGTAGAGGCGGTCCTTGGTCACGCCCGGAGCGCGGCGGTACTCGTTGTAGATCTGGTTGAAGCGGGCGACGTCGCCGGTCGCTTCGCGCACGGCCTGTTCGCGATAGCCCTCGGCGGACTGGACCAGCTTGGCCGCGTCACCCTTGGCTTCGTTGACGACGCGGTTGCGGTAGGTGTTGGCCTCGTTGCGGGCCGACTCCTGGTCCTGGCCGGCGCTGTTCACGTCGCGGAAGGCCGCGGCGACCTCCTGCGGCGGGTTGGCCGAGCGGATCTGGACTTCGACGACGCTGATGCCCGCGCCCCAGGAATCCAGGGTCTTCTGCATCAGTTCGGCGGTCTGGGCTTGGACCTGGCCGCGGCCGGTGGTGAGGATCGGCTGCAGGTCGGACTTGCCGACCACCTCGCGCATGGCGCTTTCGGCGGCCGCCTTCACCGAGGCGTCGGGGTCGCGCAGCGTGAACACGTACTTGCTGGCGTCGGCGACGCGCCAGGTGACGCTGAAGTTCAGGTCGACGATATTCTCGTCGCCGGTCAGCATCAGGCTTTCCTCGGGAACCTTGGCGTCGCCGACCCCGCCGATGTCGATGCGGTTCAGGGTGGTGACCGGCACCTTCTCGACCCGCTCGATGGGGGCCGGGAGATGGTAGCGGATGCCCGGCGCCTCGGAGCGCGAATAGGCGCCGAAGGTGGTGACCACGGCCTGTTCGTTGGGTTGGACGATGTAGACGCCCGACAGCGCCCAGAGGCCGACGCCGACCCCGGCCACCGCCGCGACCGCCGCGGGACGCACGCCGTCGCCGCCGGGACCGCCGAAGAAGTCGCGCAACTGCCGTTGCAGCCGCTCGAAGGCGGCGTTCAATTCGGGCCCTTCAGGGCGGCGCGGGCCGCGAGGACCGCCGCCGCCGCCGCCCAGCGGGCGGCGGGGTCCGGGTTTCTTGTCGCCGTTCCCCTCGTTGGGCGGCGGCGCGCCCCAGGGGCCGGGGTTCGCGTTGTCGTTCCAAGGCATGGTCGCGTCGTCTTGCTCTCGTTTCGGCGCGGCCGCGTCGTTGGCCCGTGCATGGGCTTGTAAACCGGCGCTGTGAGCCGGATATGTGGCCCAACACCGGTTAAAGCAAGTCAAAGGGCCGTATGGAGCCGACAATCCCCGACCGCGACAGCGTCCTGAAAGCGCTTGACCGCGTCCTCGATCCGAAGACGGGCAAGGGGTTGGCGAGCGCCGGCCTTGTCCGTGGGCTGACGGTCGGGCGCGGGCGCGCCGGCTTCATGCTCGAGGTGCCGGCCAGCGAAACGGCGCTCTACGCGCCGGTGCGCGACGCCGCCCAGGAGGTGCTGGCGGCGCTGCCCGGCGTGGAAAAGGCGCAGGTGGTGCTGACCGCCGAGCATGCCGCCGCGCCCCCGGCCGAGGGCGTCACCCGCGTGCGCAAGGGTGCGCGCGTGGCCCAGGACCCGCAGGCCGCCCCGGCCCCGCCGGCCGACGCCCAGCGCCCGGCCCATGTGCGCCGCGTGATCGCGGTGGCCAGCGGCAAGGGCGGGGTCGGCAAATCCACGGTCTCGGTCAACCTGGCGGCGGCGTTCGCCGCCCAGGGGCTGAAGGTCGGGCTGCTGGACGCCGACGTCTATGGCCCCTCGGCGCCGCGGATGCTGGGGATCGACGAGGAGCCGGCCTTCGTGGACGGCAAGCTGCAGCCGCTGGAGGCCTGGGGGCTGAAGGTGATGTCGATCGGCTTCATGGTCGACGAGGGCGCGCCGATGATCTGGCGCGGGCCGATGGCCTCCTCGGCCGTGCGCCAGATGATGAACGACGTGGCCTGGGGTTCCGAGGCGCAGCCGCTGGACGTGCTGGTCGTCGACCTGCCGCCTGGCACCGGCGACATCCAGCTGACCCTGATCCAGAAGATGAAGATCGACGGGGTGGTGATCGTCTCGACCCCGCAGGAGATCGCGCTGATCGACGCGCGGCGGGCCGCCTCGATGTTCCAGAAGACGGCGACGCCGATCCTGGGGGTGATCGAGAACATGGCGTTCTTCACCGACCCGACCACAGGCGCGCCAATCCCGATCTTCGGCTCGGGCGGGGCCAAGGCCGAGGCGGAGAAGCTGGGCGTGCCGGTGCTGGCCGAGATCCCGCTGGAGGTGTCGCTGCGCGAGGCCTGCGACCAGGGCCGGCCGCTGGTGGCGACCGCGCCGGACAGCGCCGCGGCCCAGGCCTTCGTGGCCGCGGCGAAGGCGTTGGCTTAAGGCCCAGATCCTCCCCCGCTGGGGGAGGTGGATCGGCGCGAAGCGCCGAGACGGAGGGGGACTGCTCGCTTCGGGACGGAGTCAAAGTCCCCCTCAGTCAGCCATTCGGCTGACAGCTCCCCCAGAGGGGGAGCATTTTTTCCGACCTACCGCGGCGCCTCGGTCGCCAGGCCGACGCCGCTGACGCTGTCCAGCAGGCCGGCCTCGGCCGCCAGGGCGTCGCGTTCGTCGAGCTGTCGGCGGACTTCGGCGTGGCGCTTGGCGTCGAGCTTCCAGCCGATGAAGGCCGCGCCGCCGAAGAACACGAGGATGATCGGGGCGAAGACGTAGCAGAGCTCAAGCCCGCGGATCGCCTGCGGGGTGTTGGTCGCGCCGTCGGCGGCGTTGTAGCCGACCAGGTCGAGGACCGTGAAGCTGACCCCGACGGTGATCGCGGTGCCCACCTTCTGGGTGGTGGTGACCAGGGCGTAGAGCAGGCCGACGCGTTCCTTGCCGGTCTCCAGGCGGACCTCGTCGGCGACGTCGGCGACCATGGCGCGGACGATCAGCACGAAGGCCGAGGAGACGAAGCCCACCGAGAACATGCCCGGGATCGCCAGGGCCATGGTGGCGGGCGGGATGATCATCAGCGCCGACTGGGTGACGGCGTAGGCGACGGCCGAGACGATCAGGGCGCGGTGCTTGCCGATCTTCTGGGCCAGCCAGCCCCAGAACATCGCGCCGACCAGGCCCGCGCCGATGAAGAACACCAGCAGGATGCCGGTCTGCGGGGTCGTGTAGCCGCGGGCGTCGTGGAAGAAGAACAGGTAGAGCGCCGCGGTCGTGCCGGGGCCGAGAGCCATGAACAGGTCGGCGAAGATCAGCCGGGCCATCTCCGGCCGCCGGACCAGGTCCCAGTAGTCGCGCAGGGTGACGCGTTCCTTGGAGTCCGTCTCGGGCGCGACGCGCTCGGGAGTGACCAGAGTGCAGAGAGCGAGGGTGACCGGGATCAGCAGGATGCAGAACCAGCCCATGGCGTGGACGCCGCCGGCGCCTTCGCCCTGCCTCCCGAGCGCCAGCGGCAGCAGCAGGATCAGCACTGCGCCGATGACGCCGACCGCCTGGATGACGCCGTAGACCCGCGAGCGGTCGTGATAGTCGGTGGCCAGAGACGCGCCCCAGGCCGCCTGGGCCAGGGTCAGGATCGAGACGCCCAGATAGAGCGTCAGCAGCCAGCCGATCAGATAGGTCTCGGTGATCCCGTGAGGGGCCATGAACAGCATGTAGGCGGCCAGCATCACGATCGGGCCGCCGGCCAGCAGCCAGGGCCGGTAGCGGCCGAAGCGGGTGCGTGTGCGGTCCATCGCCATGCCCAGCAGCGGGTCGATCGCCAGGTCGATCAGCCGCACGACGGTGAAGGCGACGCCGACCGCGGCCAGCGACAGGCCGAGCTGACCGGCGAAGAACCTCGGCAGGTAGACCGCCATCACCAAGCCTATGGCGGCGATGGGCAGGGCGGTCGAAGAAAACGCCATAACGACGGGCAGTGGCAGGCGCGAGCTGCCGGCGGCGGAATTCGCCATGTATCGCCTCAAATGTCAGGCCCCGGAAAAATGATCGGGACGGCTTCAAAATGAAACCGGCCCGGACGAAGCCGGGCCGGGCAGTCTGTTATCGACCCGCTTGCGGCGGGACCGCGATCGTCGTTTCGACAGTCACGGTTTCGAGGGTCATGTTCTCGGTCCTCAGGGTCTCGACGGTGACGGTCTCGGTATAGAGGGCGTCGCGCTCGTCGAGCTGGCGGCGGATGTCGGCGTGGCGCTTGGCGTCGAGGCCGTAGCCGATCATGCAGGCCCCGCCGAGCATCACGAACACCACCGGCCCGATCAGGTAGGCGAGTTCAAGGTTGTGGATGGCCTGGGGCGTGTTGACCACGCCTTCCTTGGCCTGATAGCCGACCGCCTCGAGCACGAGGAAGGTCAGGCCGATCGAGAAGGCACCAGCGATCTTGGTGGTCATGGTGGTGATCGCGTAGAGCAGGCCCGACCGCTCGCGGCCCTGCTCCAGCCGCACCTCGTCAGCAATGTCGGCGGTCATGGCGCGGGTCAGCACGTTGAAGCCCGCGGCCAGGAAGCCGGCCAGGAACATCGGGAAGATCGCGACCAGCATGTTCCCCTTGGGGATGGCCATCAGCGAGATCAGCACCAGCGAGTAGCCGGTGGTGGCGACCATCACCGCACGGTGCTTGCTGATCATCATCGCCAGGCGGCCCATCATCGGGGCGCCGGCGAAGCCGGCCAGGATGTACACCGCCAGTAGGATCGAAGCCTGGCCGGTGGTGAAGCCGCGGCTGTCGGTGAAGAAGAACAGGTAGAGCGCGCTCATCCAGCCCGGACCCAAGGCCAGGCAGAGGTCGGCGGCCAGGATGCGCGCCATGCTGGGGCGTGAGACCAGCGACCAGTAGTCGCGCAGCTTGAACTGGTGTCCCGGAATGTCGGGCGCGATCCGCTCGGGCGTGCGCCAGACCACGAGGCCGACCGCGATCGGGGTCAGGGCGAGGATGAACCAGCCCATGGTCTCGACGTTGCCGGAGTCGGGCAGGCCGCGGGCCTCGGCGATGATCGGGATGGCCAGCACGGCGGCTGCGCCGAGCACGCCGACCGCGGTCATGATGCCGAAGACGCGCGAGCGGTCGTTGTAGGCCGGGGCCAGCGTCGCGGCCCAGGCGGCGTGAGAGAGGCTGAGGATCGAGGTGCCCAGGTACATGACCAGCAGCCAGAAGATCAGGTAGCCGATGCCGACACCCTCGGCCGGCATGAACAGCCAGTACATCGAGGCCATCAGGAACGGCGCGCCGACTACGGTCCAGAGCCGGTAGCGGCCCCATTTGGTCCGCGTCTTGTCCATCACCCAGCCCAGCAGGCCGTCGACCGGAATATCGATCATGCGGACGATGAAGAAAGCGCCGCCGACGGCGGCGAGGCTGACGCCTAGGTGGCTGGCGTAATGTCGGGGCAGGTAGACCGCCACCGCGATGACCACCGCCTGAATCGGCAGGCTGGTCGCGGCGAAGGCGAAGATGGTGGACAGCGGCAGCGTGCTGGCGCGCGGAGCCGGCGAGGCCTGGGTCAAGTGTGGTTTCTCCCTAAGGGGGCACGCCTCTCCTGGGCCTGCTCCTTCCGTTAGGTTACGCGCGATAACTCAATTGGCGGCAAGTGAAATCGGCGCAATGGTATGGAGAAACGAAACGGGCGGCCGCCCCTGCTGAAGGTACGACCGCCCGCCAAATCCGCCGCCTTGCGGCTGGGACTTCTTAGCCGCCCTGCAGCTTGCGGAAGAACTTGCCGCTTTGCTCGCCGCCTGTGACATAGGCTTGCTGACCGGCCGGGTCGGCGATCTTGGCCCAATTGTCGCGGACCTCTTCGACCGACAGGCCGCCTTCGCCGAGATACACGCCCTCGGTTTCGTAGATGCGCGACAGCGCGAAGGCGCCGGCGCCGGCGGTGAGAATCGCGCCGTTCGGGGCTTCTTCCGAGGCCAGGTAGACGACGCCCGGGGTGACGTATTCCGGCTTCAGGCGCTCGAGCACCTCGGCCGGCATCAGGTTCTCGGTCATGCGGGTGGCGGCGACCGGGCTGATGGCGTTGATGTGGATGTTGTTCTTCTGGCCTTCGAGCTTGATGGTGTTCATGAAGCCGATGATGCCGAGCTTGGCCGCGCCGTAGTTCGACTGGCCGAAGTTGCCGTACATGCCCGACGACGAGGTCGTCACGACGATGCGGCCGTAGTTCTGCTCCTTCATGATCTCCCAGACGGCCTTCACGGGCTTCACGGTGCCCATGAGGTGGACGTTCACGACCAGCTCGAAGTCGGCCATTTCCATCTTGGAGAACGACTTGTCGCGCAGGATGCCGGCGTTGGCGATCAGGATGTCGATGCGGCCCCAGGTGTCCATCGCCTGCTTGATCATCAGGGCGACGCCGGCGTCGTCGGTGACCGACGAGCCGTTGGAGATGGCTTCGCCGCCGGCGGCCTTGATCTCGGCGACCACGGCGTCGGCCGCAGCCGAGGAGCCGCCCGAACCGTCGACCGAACCGCCCAGGTCGTTGACCACGACCTTGGCGCCGCGACGGGCCAGCTCAAGAGCGTGCTGACGGCCCAGGCCGCCGCCCGCGCCGGTGACGATCGCGACTTTGCCGTCGAAGCGGATGTCCGCCATGAGAAGTCTCCCATCAAACAGGGGTTTGAAATTTCGTCGCGGTTTGTGCGGTGCGGGAGAGGGGACGTCAAGCGTTGCAGATCCTCCCCTCGTGGGGGAGGTGGATCGGCGCGCAGCGCCGAGACGGAGGGGGAGTGCTCTCAAGCAGCCGAGTCAAAGTCCCCCTCTGTCGGCCGGGCGGCTGAGAGGGGGAGCAACTGGACAGAGCCTACCGCGCGGCCAGGGCCGCGGCGCCGTCGCGCATGAACTTCACCAGCACCCGCTGGCCGATCAGGAAGGGCGCGCTGTCGGCGCTGACCACCACCTCGACGACGCGGTCGTCGGCGCGTTCGCTGGGATCGTCCGACTGCAGCTTGCGGGCCCCGAACACGGCGGCGCGGCGCAGCACCTTGCCGTTATAGACCTTGGTCGGCTCGGATTCCGGGGCGATCTGGACGGTCTGGCCGATCGCCACGTGAGGCAGGGAGCTCTCGGCGATCTCGGCGCGGACGATGCGCGGGGCCTCGGGCTCCAGGTCGAACATGTTGGAGACGTTCAGGGTCGAGGCGCCGGCGCCGGGATTGGCGTAGCGGCGGGCGATGCGTCCGTCGGTCGGGGCGCGGATGATCGTCAGTTCGAGATTGTAGCGCGCCTCCTCCAGGGCGGCCTGGGCGGTGGCGATGGCCGCGCGCTGGGCCTGGATGTTGGCCTGGGCCTCGCGGATCTTGTCGACGGCCTGGTCGACCTTCTGGGCGGCGACGAAGTTGGTCGAGACGAGGCCCTGCAGGCGCTTGTGTTCGCGCTCGGCGGTGGAAAGCTGAACCTGATACTGGGCCATCTGGGCCTTGGCCTGCTCGACCGACGCCGCGGCGCGGGCGGCCGAGAGCTTGGGCTCGTCGTCTTCCTGGCGGGCGAGGATCTGGCCCTTCACGACCCTGTCGCCTTCCTGGACGTAGACCTCGCGCACGATGCCGGCCCGGCGGGCGGCGACCTGGATCATGCCGCCCTCGACGTCGGCCTTGCCGTTGGCGACGGCGACGAAGGGGCTCTTGGGCGCGGCGGCCGCGGCGGCCTTGGCCTCGGCCTCCTTCTTGGCCTTGGCCTGGCTCGACGCCATGAAGGCGCCGCCGCCCAGCAGGATCACGGCGGCGACGACCGCGATCTTGATGCGGTTGGATTTCGCGAAGGCGAGCATGGTCTAGGCTCCAACGAGCTCGGTGTGGCTGACGGGTGCGGCAGGCTGGGACGCGCCGGTTCGGCGATCGTCCAGAATGCGTCCGTCCTCGATGTGGATGATGCGGTCGGCATAGGCCTCGAGCCGCGGGTCGTGGGTCACGCAGATCACCGCCGCGCCGTGCTCCTTGGCCGCGCGCTGCAGCAGCTTGATGACGATCTGGCCGTTCTCGCCGTCCAGGGCGCTGGTCGGTTCGTCAGCGAACAGCAGGCGCGGATCCTTGGCCAGGGCGCGGGCGATGGCGACGCGCTGCTTTTCGCCGCCTGACAGTTCGGCCGGGCGCTGGCCGAGACGGTGGCCGAGCCCGACCTCGGTGAGGGCCAGTGCGGCGCGGTCCTTGGCCTCTGAGGGCGAGTAGCCCTTGTACTTGAGGATCGTCGTCACCTGTTGCAGGGCGCTGAGCGCGCCGAACAGGTTGAAGCCCTGAAAGATGAAGCCGCAGTGGTCGAGGCGGAACTTGTCGATCCGGCCCGGCCGCTGGCTCCAGAGGTCTTCGCCGAGCGCGGTGACGGTCCCTTCGTCGGGCCGCAGCAGGCCCGAGAGGCTGGCGATCAGGGTCGACTTGCCTGAGCCGGATGGGCCCATGACCATGGTCATCTCGCCGTGGCGGCAGTCGAAGTCGACGGACTTCAGCACCTCGATCTGGGTGCGGCCGGTCTTGAAGCGCTTGGTGAGACCCTTGCCCTGGAGGGCGACGGCGTTTTCCGAGGTCATCGCAGCAGATCCGCAGGTTGGCTTTTCTTGAGGATGCCGAGGGCCATCAGGCCGGAGGCCAGCGAGATCGCCATCAGCAGTACGGCGACCGCCGCCACCCAGCCGAGCGGGAAGCCCATCGGCAGGCCGCCGCTGCGGGCCAGCATCGAGACCAGGAAGGTGAAGAGGGCGGTGGCGCCGAGGCCGACGACCCCGACCCAGAACGACAGCTCCAGCACGATCAGCCGCAGCGAGCCCATCGAGACGCCGAGCGCGCGCAGGGAGGCGAACTCCTTGATGTTGGCGAGGATGGCGCCGCGCAGGGTCTGGGAGGTGATGCCGACCCCGATCAGGAAGCCGAGGAACACCGAGAAGCCGAGGAAGATGCCAATGATCTGCTCCTTCATCAGCGCGCTCTCGTTGGCCTGGGCGAGCTCGGCGCGGGTCCAGGCGCGGTAGGCGCCCTTGGCCTCGGCGTTGAGCTGGTCGCGGACGGCCGCGGCCTGGGCGGGATTGTTGACGCGGACCATCAGCGGGCCGGTCTTCTCGCCCTTCTCCATCATGCCGAGCCGCCTCAGCGTGTCGCGCGAGACGACGATCGAGGGCTGGTTGATGTCCGGGTAGTTGTCGAGCAGCGCGCGGACGCGGACTGTCTTGCCGTTGACGGTAGCGGTGTCGCCGAGCTTGACGCCGAGACGCCCCAGGGCCGAGCGGTCGATGGCGACGGCGTTCGGCTCCATCAGCGCGATGCGGACGGCTTCGGGATAGTCGACCGGCAGGGTCAGGGCGCCCGGCTCGGTGTCGACCATGTTGACCTGCACGAAGGTGGTGACCTGCTTCTGGCCGTCCTTGGGCTGGTTGGTCCAGCGGCCGCCGCCGCCGTCGAAGCTGGCGACCTCGGCGACGTTGGGGTTGAGATAGAGCTGCGGGCCGATGCGGCGCGGCAGGCTGGAGGGGCCCGAGTTGATGAGGCTTTCGGACTTGGCCGGCATGATCATCAGATCGGCGCGCGAGCGGTTGATCGTGGCCGTGGCGGCCTGGATCATGCCGGTGAACATGCCGACCTGGGCCAGGATCAGCAGGCCCGAAAAGGCGAGCGCGATCACCGCCGCCAGATAGCGGCGCCACTCGTAGATCAGGGTCGCTAGAGCCAATGACATGGGGCCCTCCTCGCGCCCAGCATGTGCGGCTGACGGCCGGTCTCTCCTAGTTAAATCGAGGTAAGGCGCGGCCTTGGCCGCTGGTCCCACGGGATCGCGGATGTTACGGAGTTACATCTTTGCGGCGCACGACGGCGGCCGCTCTTCAAGTTGGTGACCATGAATTCAGTGAAGTTCGGCGCGGGCCTGGGTCTGGCCGCCGCGTTCTCGATTTCCGTCGCGCCGGCCCTCGCCGACGAAGGCATGTGGACCTACGACAACTTCCCGCTCGCCAAGGTGAACGAGGCCTACGGCCTGAAGCTGGACCAGAAGTGGCTGGACCGGATGCAGGGCGCCTCGGTGCGCCTGACTACCGGCTGCTCGGCCTCGCTGGTCTCGGGCTCGGGCCTGGTGCTGACCAACCACCACTGCGTGGTCGAGTGCGTCCAGGACCTGTCGTCGGGCGACAAGGACTTCGTCAAGGACGGCTTCCTGACCGCCGGACGCGAGGACGAGAAGAAATGCCCGGGGATGCAGGCCGAGATCCTGGCCTCGATCACCGATGTCACCAAGGAGATCCAGGCGGCCGGCGCCGGCAAGACCGGCCAGGACTATGTCCGCGCCCGTGAGGCGGCGATGGCCGCGGCCGAGAAGGCCGGCTGCGGCGATGATCCGAACGTCCGCTGCCAGGTGATCACCCTGTACCGCGGCGGGCAATTCAAGCTCTACAAGTACCGCAAGTACGCCGACGTGCGGCTGGTGTTCGCGCCGGAGTTCGCGACCGCCTTCTTCGGCGGCGATCCGGACAACTTCAACTTCCCGCGCTTCAACCTCGATGTCGGTTTCGTGCGGCTGTACGAGAACGGCAAGCCGGCCGTGACGCCGACCCACCTGACCTGGGTCAGCCGCGCCCCACAGGAAGGCGAGGCGACGTTCGTGTCCGGCAATCCCGGCTCGACCAACCGCCTGATGACGGTCTCGCAACTGGAGACCCTGCGCGACCTGACCATCCCGGTCGGCCAGCTGCAGCGCTCGGAGATCCGCGGCCGCCTGGCGCAGTTCGGGCAGGAGAGCGCCGAACATAAGCGCATCGCCACCGACCCGCTGTTCGGCATCGAGAACAGCTTCAAGGTGTTCTACGGCCAGCAGTCGGCGCTGAACGACAAGGCGTTCATGGACGCCAAGCGCGCCCAGGAGGCCGAGTTGAAGGCCAAGGTGGCCGCCGACCCGAAGCTGGCCGCCGAGATCGGCGATCCGTGGGGCGACATCGCCAAGGCGCAGGCGGCCTACGCCAACAACTACCTGCGCTATCGCCAGATCGAGGGCGGCGCGGCCTATTCGAACCTCTACTACTACGCGCAGACCCTGGTCCGCGCCGCGCAGGAGCGTGAGAAGCCGAGCGCCGAGCGGCTGGCCGAGTACGCCGACACGCGCCTGCCGCTGGTCGAGAAGAAGGTGCTGGACGCCAAGCCGGTCGATGCGGAGCTGGAGGAAGTCTACCTGGCCTTCTGGCTGTCGAAGACCCGCGAGTACCTGACCACCGACGATCCGGCGGTGAAGACCCTGCTGGGCAAGGAGAGCCCCGAGGGCCTGGCCAAGCGCGCGGTCGCCGGCTCGAGGCTGGCCGATCCGGCGGCGCGCAAGGCGCTGTGGGACGGCGGACTGGCGGCGATCCAGGCTTCGGACGATCCGATGATCCAGCTGGTGCTGCGCAACGACCCGGCCGCGCGCGCCGTGCGCAAGGCCTGGGAGACCGACGTCCAGGGGCCGACCGACGCGGCCGCCGAGCGCGTCGCCCGCGCCAAGTTCGCGGCCTATGGCGATGCGGTCTATCCGGACGCGACCTTCAGCCTGCGGCTGTCCTACGGCAAGGTGGCCGGCTGGAGCTATCGCGGCGTCACCGTACCCTCGATGACCAACTTCGCGGGCCTGTACGACCGGGCCACCGGAGCCGAGCCCTACGAGTTGGCGCCCCGCTGGGTTGCGGCCAAGGGCAAGGTCAATCCGACCACGGTCTATAACTTCGTCACCACCAACGACATCATCGGCGGCAATTCCGGCTCGCCGGTGGTGAACGCCAAGGGTGAAGTCCTCGGCGCGGCGTTCGACGGCAACATCCACTCGCTGGGCGGCGCCTTCGGCTACGACGGTTCGATCAACCGCACGGTGGTGGTCGCGACCTCGGCGGCGACAGAAGCGCTCACCAAGGTCTACGGTCAGACCGCCCTGGTGAAGGAACTGACCGGCAAGTAGGGGCCGCGTATTCCTCCCCCATCGCGATGGGGGAGGACCTGGCGGCGCTTGCCGTGCGCGCCGCGGGCCTCATATTGGCGGCATGTCCAGTCTCCGCATGCCGCAGGGATCGATGTCGCCGCTGTTCAAGACCGGCGCGAGCATCCTCGACTACGAGATCCAGGAAGAGCGCGGCTATGCGCTCGGGCGCGCCGGCCAGCGGGTCGAGCAGGCGCTGGCGGCGCTGAAGGCGTTCGAGGGGCCCGAGGATGAACGCGCGCCGCTGCTCAAGGAGGCGGCCACCGCGGTCTGGTACTACTTCATTCAGCGCGAGGCCTGCGGCATCCGCAACCAGAAGCCGGCCATCGAGCACTACGGCATCCCGCGCGAAGTGCTGATGCGGCTGGGCGCACGCTAGGCCTTCATCCGCCACGCCAGGTCCTGCAGGGTCGCGCGCAGGTCGACGATTTCATCGAGCGGCAGGTGCAGCTGGCAGGCGAGGGCGGCCGGAACCTCGGCCGCCTTCTCGCGCAGGGCGCGGCCGGCGTCGGTCAGCTCGATCTGCACCTTGCGCTCGTCCTGGGCGTCGCGGCGGCGCGTGACGAAGCCGGCCGCCTCCAGCCGCTTGAGCAGCGGGGTCAGGGTGCCGGAGTCGAGGTCCAGCGCCTGGCCCAGCGCCTTGACCGTGCGGGGAGCGTCCTCCCAGAGGACCAGCATCACCAGGTACTGCGGATAGGTCAGGCCCAGCGGCTCGAGCAGCGGGCGGTAGGCGCGCGTGACCAGGCCGCTGGCCGCGTAGAGGGCGAAGCAGAGCTGGTTATCGAGGCGCAGTTGGGGGACGGCCGCAGGGGCGGCCGCCTCCTTTGCTTTAGGTTTGGCTCGGGCGGTCATTCAGCTCGCACAGATAGCGCAACATCGACGTTGCCGCGAATGGCGTTGGAATAGGGGCAGACCTGGTGGGCGGCCGTCACCAGGGCTTCGGCCGCGGCCTGGTCGAGGCCTTGGGTCTCGGCGTCGAGCGCCACGCCCAGCTTGAAGCCGCCTTCCGCGCGTGGATGCAGCTCGACGGTGGCGGTGACGGCGGCGCCCTTCAGCAGGATCTTCTGCTGGCCGGCGATGTAGCGGACGGCGTTCTCGAAACAGGCGGCGTAGCCGGCGGCGAACAGCTGCTCGGGATTGGTCCCGCCGCCCTTGCCGCCCATTTCGCGGGGCAGCGCCAGGTCGAGGCTGAGCAGGCCGTCCTGGGATTCGACGTGGCCGGCGCGGCCGCCGACGGCGCGGGCTTGGGTGGCGTAGAGAGTGGTCATTTGATTATCTCCAATTTAATTGTGCACAATTAAATATGGCGCCATCCGGCTCCGTCAAGGGGCGGCGTTCGCGCGCGGCGTTGCGTGCGCTTGCATGACCCTGCCCTGCCGTAGTCAATAGCGCGAGAATTCCTGCGCGAGTCCGCGCGGACCTAAGAAAGATTGGACGCCGCAGGTAGGCGGCGTCCGGGGGCCATGCATGTTTCGTCCTGAGAACGCCCAGAGCCTGGCCGGCCTGGGCTTCGTGATCGCCGTCTGCTGGGCGCTGTCGGAAAACAGGAAGGCCTTTCCCTGGCGGCTGGCCCTGGGGTCGATCGCGGTACAGATCGGGCTGATCCTGCTGCTGTTCGGCCTGCCCGGCGCGCAGGCGGTGATCGAGGCGATCAACCGCGGGGTCGACGGCCTGGCCGCGGCGACCGCCACCGGCACACAGTTCGTGTTCGGCTACATGGGCGGCGGCGAGCAGCCCTATCAGGTGACCAACTCCGGGGCGCTGTTCGTCTTCGCCTTCCAGGTGCTGCCGCTGATCCTGGTGATCTCTGCGCTGTCGGCGCTGCTATGGCACTGGGGCATCCTGAAGTGGATCACCCGCGGCTTCGGCCTGCTGTTCCAGAAAACCATGGGCCTGGGCGGCGCCTCGGCCCTGGCGGTGGCGGTGAACATCTTCCTGGGCATGATCGAGAGCCCGATCGTGATCCGCGCCTATCTGGACAAGCTGACCCGCTCGGAGCTGTTCCTGATGATGGTGGTCGGCCTGGCGACGGTGGCCGGCTCGACCATGGTGGCCTACGCCACGATCCTGAAGTCGGTGTTGCCCAACGCCGCCGCGCACGTGCTGGTCGCCTCGATCATTTCCGCCCCGGCCGGCATCCTGCTGGCCAAGATCATGATCCCCGAAAAGCCGGGCCAGGGCGGGCTCTACGCCGACTATTCCTCGCTGCTGAAGTACGACAGCTCGATCGACGCGATCAGCAAGGGCACGATGGACGGCCTGACCGTGGTGCTGAACATCTCGGCGATCCTGATCGTGTTCGTGGCCTTCGTGGCCATCGGCAACGCGCTGCTGTCGGTGCTGCCGGCGGTCGGCGGCGAGGCGATCACCGTCGAGCGGATCCTGGGCCTCGTCTTCGCGCCGCTGGCCTGGGCGATGGGCGTGCACTGGGACGAGGCGCTGAAGGCCGGCTACCTGCTGGGCGTGAAGCTGATGCTGACCGAGTTCATCGCCTTCATTCAGCTGGGCGCGGTTCCGGCCGGCGAGATGACCGAGCGCACGCGGATGATCCTGACCTACGCGCTGTGCGGCTTCGCTAACGTCGGGTCAGTCGGGATAACCGTGACCGGCATGGGCGTCTTGATGCCCGAGCGGCGCACGGAGATCATCGGCATCGTGTGGAAGGCGCTGATCGCCGGGTTCCTGGCCACCTGCATGACCGGGGCGCTGGTCGGCGCCATGCCGCGGGAACTGTTCGGACAATAGGGCGGCCGCCAGAGCCGCTGCGGGAGGATCAGGAATGAAGCTCTACGACACGGCGATGGCTCCCAACCCGCGCCGGGTGCGCTGGTTCATGGCCGAGAAGGGCATCGAGGACGTCGAGATCGTCCAGCTCAACCTGATCCAGGGGCAGCACAAGCAGGCCGACTACCTGGCCAAGGCCGGGCTGCCCAACGTGCCGGCGCTGGAACTGGACGACGGGACGACGATCACCGAGTCGCTGGCGATCTGCCGCTACCTGGAAAGCCGCTACCCTGAGCCGAACCTCTTCGGCCGCACGCCGGAAGAGGCGGCGGTGGTGGAGATGTGGACCCGGCGCGCCGAGATGCTGGTCGCCAACCCGTTCATGCTGGGTGTGCGCCACACCCATCCGGCGCTGGCCGCGCTGGAGGCGCCCAACCCGCCGGTCGGCGAGTACAACAAGGAGGTGGGCCTGAAGGGCTTGAAGGTGCTCGACCGGCGGCTGGGCGAGAGCGAATGGCTGGCCGGCGAGCGGCTGACTATCGCCGACATCATCGCCTTCATCGGCATCGACTTCACCCGGATGATCAAGCTGCCCATTCCCGAGGAACTGGCCGACCTGCATCGCTGGGCGAACGCCATGCGCAGCCGCCCGGCGGCCAAGGCGGCGATGTGAGGTTTTCGCCGGGCGAGCGGCGGGCCTAGGCGCCCCAACGCGCGCGGGTCACGGACAGGTACTCGCTGGCCGGGTCCTCGCCGTGGCGGGTGAAGCCCTCGCGCAGATAGATGTGGCGGGCGCGGTGGTTCTCGGGCCGCACGTGCAGCTTCACCGCCTCGGCCCCGGAGTTGGCGAAGATCCAGTCGACGGCCGCGCGGAAGAGGGCGGTTCCGGTTCCCTGGCCGGTCTCATCGACCGCGATGCGGCGCAGCAGCACGGTGGGGGCGGTGAATTCCTGGACGATCACGAAGCCGGCGAGGCCGACGCCCCGGCGAAAGCCCAGATAGCGGGCGTCGGGTGAAGCGAACTCGGCCGCGTGTTCGTCCGGGCCGAACTGGCCGATGAAGGCGTCGTAGCCGGGCAGGCGCTCGATGCGCATGACCTCGGCGATGTCGGCCGGGGTCAGCGGGACGAGCCGCGCCACCCTGCTAGTCCTTGAGCGCGCGCAGGATCGAGCGGATCCCGAAGGCGCTGAGCACGCCGGTCATGATGCAGATGACGATCTCCATGGAGAGGTCGACCACCTGGTTCGGCGACGTCGCGCCGCGCGAGGCGCTCATGGCCGCGAAGAGGATCAGGTCCATGGCCATGAACAGGAAGACCGGCCCGGCCACCAGCACCATCAGGGCCGAGGGCGCGATCTTCTTGGCGGTCGCAGCGTCGAGCTTCTTCATGGTCAGGTCCGCGGCTTTGTCTTCTTGATGATCGCCGAGAAGTTCATCACCGGCTCGCCGCCGGTGGTGATCAGGCCGCGGACGAACACCATGCTGCGGGCTGCCTTGACCACCTCGCCGCGGCACTCGACCAGCGAGCCGACCGGCACCGCGCCGACGAAATCGCCGTTGAACTGGGCGGTCACGCTGCGGCTGTCCTGCAGGTCGTCCCGGGCGATTACGAACAGGCAGTAGTCGGCGAAGGTCATGATCGCGCCGCCGTGCATGAAGCCGCCGCCGTTCATGTGGTGCTGTTCGGCGCGCATGGCGCAGACCCGTTGGCCGGTCTCGTCGACGCGGTAGTAGAACGGCCCGGCGTGGTCCTCGAACGGGTCGGAGCCGTACTGCACCCAGCCGGCCCACTCGCCGTCCTTCACCACCTGGTGCTTCCAGCCGCCGATCTCGAGTTCTTCGCCGCCGTCCATCGCGTCCCCTGACCCCCTATGAAGGGGTTTGCCCGCCGCGGTCTCAGTCACTAATTTGCGGCCCGATGCGAACTAGGCGGCGGGGACAGGCGATGCAAGGCCGGACTGACTTTCTCCGCGGCGCCATGGCGCCGGCGAGCGCCTGAGATGCGGGGGCTGGCCATTGCTGTGGCGGGGATCTGGCTGGCTGCCGGGGCGGCTCAGGCCCAGATGCCGACCATCCCGGTCGAGGCGCTGCAGGCGGCGGGCCTGGACCCGCGCACCAAGGTCGAGGGCGGCGCCGTGCAGGTCATGACCGGCCAGCGCGCGGTGATCCGCCTCGATGAGGCGGGCCGGCCGTCGCTCGACGACGTCGAGGCCGGGCGCATCGGCAAGGCCGTGGCCGACGGCAAGGAAACCTACAAGGGCGCGGGGGCCGGCAAGCTGGCTTTCGCGCTGGACGCCTCGGTGGAAAAGCGCCAGTCGATCCTGAAGATCTGGAACGGCCTGACCCGCCCGGTGGCCTACGAGGCCGAGATCACCGCCCTGCGCGGCGGCAAGCTGATGAAGAAGATGAGCACGATCTGCACGGTGCCGGCCGGCGCCGTGGGCTATGAGGTCTGGCCCGATCCGGTTATCAGCGTCACCCTCACCAAGTTCGCCGAGACCCCGGCGGACAAGCACGTCTGCGAATAGAGACTTCCCATGGCCCTCGACCTCGAAACCCGTGAACAGCTGATCGACACGGTCCGCCGGTTCGTCACCGAACGGCTGCGGCCGCTGGAGGCCAAGGTCTCCGAGGACGACGCGATTCCGGCCGAAGTGGTCGAGGAGATGAAGGGGCTGGGCCTGTTCGGCCTGTCGATCCCGGAAGAGTTCGGCGGCCTGGACCTCTCTATGGAGGACGAGTGCCTGGTCGGCGTCGAGCTGGGCCGCACCAGCCCGGCCTTCCGCTCGGCGTTCGGCACCAATGTCGGCATCGGCAGCCAGGGGCTGGTGATGTTCGGCTCCGACGCCCAGAAGGCCAAGTACCTGCCGGGGATCGCCTCGGGCGAGATCATCACCTCGTTCGCCCTGACCGAGCCGGAAGCCGGCTCCGACAGCGCCAACGTCCAGACCACCGCGATCCGCGACGGCGACTTCTACGTCCTGAACGGCACCAAGCGATTCATCACCAACGCTAACAAGGCCGACCTTTTTACGGTCATGGCCCGCAGCGATCCCAGCAAGGCGGGCGGCGGCGGGGTCAGCGCCTTCCTGGTCGAGCGCAGCCTGCCGGGCCTGTCGGTCGGCAAGCCCGAAAAGAAGATGGGCCAGCAGGGCGCGCACATCTGCGACGTGATCTTCGACAACGTCCGGGTGCCGGTCGAGAACCGCCTGGGCAATGAGGGCGAGGGCTTCAAGGTCGCCATGCAGGTGCTGGACCGCGGCCGCCTGCACATCTCGGCGATCTGCATCGGCGTGGCCGAGCGGCTGCTCGCCGACTGCGTGGCCTACGCGACCGAGCGCAAGCAGTTCGGCCAGGCGATCTCAAACTTCCAGCTGGTCCAGGGGATGATCGCCGACTCCAAGACCGAGGCGCTGGTCGCCAAGGCGATGACCATGGAGACCGCCCGCAAGCGCGACGCCGGCCAGAGCGTGACCATGGAGGCGGCCGCGGCCAAGTACTTCGCCTCGGAGATGGTCGGCCGCGTCGCCGACCGCGCGGTGCAGATCTTCGGCGGCGCCGGCTATGTCGCCGACCACGGCATCGAGCGCTTCTATCGCGACGTGCGGATCTTCCGGATCTACGAGGGCACCAGCCAGATCCAGCAGGTGGTCATCGCCCGCGAAACCATCAAGCGGGGCGGCTGATCATGAGCGTCGACATGGAAGCGGTGATCTTCGACGTGCTGGGCAAGCTGGCGCCTGGCAAGTCCGCCTCCTCGGAGGAGGTGGCGCGCGCCGCCGACAACGAGAACTGGCGGCGGCTGACCGGGCATGTGCGCAATACTGCGCGGGGCCTGGCCCGCCAGGGCAAGATCGTCATCACCCGCCACGGCAAGCCGGCCGACCCCGAGAAGTTCAAGGGCGTCTACCGCCTGCGCCTGCCGCTGGAGGGCGAAAGCCTGGCGTCGTCGCCGCGGGGCGAGGACTAGGTCTTCGGCCGCTCGCGCGCGTCGAGCGGCTTGAGCGCGAACCAGATGCCGACAGTCAGGATGATCGAGGCGTAGCCGTCGACGGCGTAGTGCCATCCCAGGTGCACCGAGGCGGCCAGGATCAGCACCAGGAACGCCAAGGCGATGGCGAACGCCCGGCGGCCGATCAGCGAGCCCAGGATCGCGAACAGCGTGGCCATCGCCACGTGCAGGCTCGGGAAGGCGGAGATGCCGGTGCCGACCTCGGCCCGGCCGCTGCTGTGCAGGAACCAGAGCCAGCGCTGGAGGTCATAGCTGGAGTTGGCCGCGCCGGTGCTGAAGGCGTGATACTCGATCAGCGGCTTGAACCGTTCGAACGACCCGGTCACCTGGCCGAAATAGACGGGTCCGGCGCTCATGAAGGCGCCCGCGATGAGGTTGCCCAGCAGCACCCAGGTCAGCAGGTAGGTCATCAGGAAGCGCCCGCGCCTCCCTTCCAGCCGAGGCGTCAGCGCCGCCCAGAGCGGTGCGCCGGCGGTGAGGGCCAGCCAAACCGGCAGGTAGCAGAACTGCACGAACCTGGTGACGGCGTGATGGCCCATCAGCGGAAGCAGCCACCGCCAGGGATCGACGCCCCCGTGCAGCCAGGCGTCGAAGTCGGCGAGCCGCTGGTCCCAGGCGAACCCGCTGTACAGGGTCAGCATGGTCTTGGCCGTGGTGAACGAGCTCAGGAACAGCACCAGCGCCAGGATGATCGCGATCGGGGCGACAATGTCCGGGGACAGTCGGGCCCGGAGCCGGCCGATCAGCTCACCTAGCGGAGCGCTCGGTGCGGCCCTGATCGCGCCGCTGACGTCGACGGCGACGACATAGAACAGGACGCAGTTCACCAGGATCTTCAGGCGCATCAGCAGCTGTAGAAGGAGGCTCGCAGGCTCCTGACTGCCCGTGCTCCACGCGAGCGCCGTGGCGCCGATCGCATAGACGGCGACAAGGGCGAAGATCAGACGATGCTCTCGCAGAGCGCGGGACGCGGCGGTAAGCCAGGGGGATTCGACCCGGATGTCCCCGCGCGACTGTTGATCGGCATACTCGCTCATCGGGCCTCCGAATGTCGCCGCAACCTATGGGAAATATTCATAAGGCTTGGTTACGCGGCGGTTGTGGCGTCCTCCATCGCCGGCGCCCTATATCGGGCCGATGAGCCTTTCGGCCGTTCTTGACGACATCGCCGCCTGCCGGGCATGCGCCGGCGAGCTGCCGCATGCGCCGCGGCCGGTGGTGTTCGTGCGGCCGCAGACCCGGCTGCTGATCGCCGGCCAAGCGCCGGGCCGGCGCGTACACGAGAGCGGCCTGCCGTTCACCGACGCGTCGGGCGATCGCCTGCGCCAGTGGATGGGGATCGACGCGGCGACCTTTTACGGCCGGCCCGAGATCGGCGTCGCGGCGATGGCGTTCTGCTTTCCGGGGACCAATCCGAAGGGCGGCGATTATCCGCCGCCGCGGCGCTGCGCACAGCTCTGGCGGCCGCAGCTGCTGGCGGAGTTGCCGAAGGTGGAGCTGACCTTGCTGGTCGGGAGCTACGCCCAGACCTGGGCGTTGGGCCCGCGGGCCAGGGGCGCCATGACCGAGACCGTGCGCGCCTGGCGCGACTACGCCCCCAACTACCTGCCGATGCCGCATCCATCCTGGCGCAACACCGGATGGCTGAAGCGGAATCCCTGGTTCGAAGCCGAGGTGGCGCCCTATCTTCGCCAAAGGGTTCTGGAGATCTTGGGTTCGTGAAACGCCTCGCCGCCGTTCTCGCCGCCGTGATGCTGAGCGCCTGCACCCCCTTGCAGGTGCAGCAGGCGGGCGCGCCGCCGTCGGGTTTCCAGGGGCCGCACCTGGAGCGGGACACATTCGTCTCTTTCGACGGCGCCCGGCTGGGACTGACGCGCTGGGAGGCGCAAGGCGAGCCGCAGGCGGTGGTGGTGGCCCTGCACGGGATGAACGACTACGCCAACGCCTTCCACATGGCCGCGCCGTACTGGGCGCAGAACGGGGTGACGACCTACGCCTTCGACCAGCGCGGGTTCGGGCGCTCGCCCCAGCGCGGGGTATGGGGCGGCGACGAACTGATGATCGAGGACCTGCGGACCATGGTCGCGGTGGCGCGCATGCGCCATCCGGGCGTGCCGCTGATCGTCGCAGGCGAAAGCATGGGCGGGGCGGTGGCGATCGAGGCCTTCGCCTCGGACCGGCCGCCGGCCGCCGACCGGCTGATCCTGATGGCGCCGGCGGTCTGGGGCTGGTCGAACCAGCCGCTGCCGTACAAGACCATGCTGTGGTTGGCCTCGCGCCTCACCGCCGCCAAGGTCTATGAACCGCCCCGCTGGCTGGCCAGCCGCGTGAAGCCGACCGACAATCACGAGGAACTGGTGGCCATGGGCCGCGACCCACTGATGGTCTGGGGCGCGCGCTCCGACACGCTCTACGGCCTGGTGGCGATGATGGAGCGCGCCTGGGCGGCGACCGGCGAGATCAAGGTGCCGACGCTCTACATCTACGGGGCCAATGACGAGATCATTCCTGAAAAGCCGTCGTTCCAGGCCGCGGGGCGGCTGAAGCCGACCGATCGCTCGGCCTACTATGCGCGGGGCTGGCACCTGATGACCCGCGACCACCAGGGGCCGGTGGTGTGGGCCGACCTGCTGTCGTTCATCAAGACGCCGCAGGCGCCGCTGCCGTCGGGGGCGCCGACCATCCCGGGATCGCCCACCCAGGCCAATGCGCCGGTCAACGCCGAAGCGGCGGGGCGAGTCAGAGCGGGCTTGTGAAGCGTCGGGGAGGGGCGTAATCCGGCGGCAATCTCTTCCGCTTTGAGGCGTTGATTGCAGCATGACTTTGTTCGATTCTCCGGCGTTCGAGGCTCACGAAGGCGTGCATTCGTTCTTCGATGAAAAAACCGGCCTGAAGGCCATCGTCGCGGTTCATTCGACTGCGCGCGGGCCGGCGGCGGGGGGCTGCCGGATGTGGCCCTACGCCAGCGCCGAGGCGGCGCTGGACGACGCGCTGCGGCTGTCGCGGGCCATGTCCTACAAGAACGCCATGGCCGACCTGGACCTGGGCGGCGGCAAGTCGGTGATCATCGGCGACAGCCGGACCATGAAGACCCCGGCGCTGTTCGAGGCGTTCGGCCGCGCGGTCGAGGCGCTGAACGGCGCTTACTGGACGGCCGAGGACGTCGGCGTCTCGCCGGTCGATCTCGGCTATGCGCGCAAGGAGACGCGCTACGTCGCGGGCCTGGAGGGCCATCCGGCCGCCTCCGGCGATCCGAGCCCGGTGACCGCCGAAGGCGTGTTCCGCGGCGTGCGCCTGGCGGTCCGACGCGGCCTGAACCGCGAGCTCGACGGCGTGACCGTCGCGATCCAGGGCGTCGGCCATGTCGGGGCCTACCTGGCGCAGAAGCTGCACGCGGCAGGCGCCAAGCTGATCATCACCGACGTCAACGAGGAGGCGCTGTCGCAGGTGGCGGCGGCGACCGGAGCGACCATCGTCGCGCCGGCCGCGATCTTCGAGGCGCAGGCCGACGTCTTCGCGCCGTGCGCCCTGGGCGGGGCGGTCAACGAGGCCACCCTGCCGCGGCTGAAGGCCAAGATCATCGCCGGCGGCGCCAACAACCAGCTGGCCAGCCCCGAGATCGGCCGCGAAGTGTTCGCCCGCGGGATCCTCTATGCGCCCGACTACGTGATCAACGGCGGCGGCATCATCAACGTCGCCGGCGAGATCCGGGCCCTGGAGCGCGGCGAGGCCTTCGACCAGGCCTGGGTGCAGGCCAAGCTCGACCGCCTGACCCTGACGCTCGAGGAGGTGCTCGACCGCGCCGCATCCGAGGGGCGGCCGAGCTACGACGTCGCCAACGAGATGGCCAAGGCGCGCATCGCCCAGGCCGCAGCCGGCAAGCTGGCGGCTTAGGCCGCCTTTTCGGCGACCCACTTGCGCGGGTGCTGGCTGCGGAAGCCGACGGCCAGCCGGTTCCAGACGTTGATCGCGCCGATCAGTATGGTCAGCTTGACGGCCTCGGCCTCGTCGAAGTGCTCGCGCATGGTCGCGTAGTCGGCGTCCGGCGCGCGGGTCTGGGCGACCAGGGTCAGGGAGTCGGTCCAGGTCAGGGCCGCTTTCTCGCGCGGGGTGAACAGCGAGCTCTCCCACCAGGCGGCGAGCAGGTACAGCCGCTCCTCGCTCTCGCCGTGGGCGCGGGCGTCGCGGGTGTGCATGTGGATGCAGAAGGCGCAGCCGTTGATCTGCGAGGCGCGGGTCTTCACCAGCTCGATCAGGCTGTGTTCGAGGCCCGAAGAGACGACGGCGGTCTCGAGCGCGGTCATGGCCGCGATCATTTCCGGCGCGGCGGCGTAGGGGTTCAGGCGAGCAGACATGGGGAGGTCCTGTGCTGGGGGGTCAGCGACAGGACGCGCGGGCGCCGCGCCGTGTGACACGGCGCGGCCGATATTTCGCTAGAGCAGGCGCGGCAGGACGAAGATCGCCAGCAGCGCGACGACGACCAGGACCAGGATCAGGCCGGCGTGCCGGCGCCCGCCGAGCATCGAGCCGCCCGACTTCGCCTGGCGCGCGGCCTTTTCGCGGGCGGCCTTGGCCGCCGCCTCGCGAGCCTGGACGGCCTTTCGATGCTGGGCGAGGTCGACGACCTCAGGATCCTTCTCGGGCTTCATGACATTCGATCTAGCACGCCTTCAGAGCGAGGCCATCCGTGCGGTGCGCGGTTCCTTCACGACGGTAAGCAGGATCAGCAAACCGAGCACCAGGAAGCCGATCGAGGCGCCGAACACGACGTTGAAGCCGTAGTGGTCGGCGATGAAGCCGCCGGCCAGCGGCCCGAGCGAGGCCATGATGCCTTCGGCCGTGGAGGAGATGGCGATGCGCATCGGCATCTCGGCCCGCGAGCCGAACTCCAGGATCATCGTCTGGGCGGCCATCATGTACCCCGACTGCGCCGCGCCGAGGCCGAAGAAGGCCAGGAACACCGCCCAGGGCGCGTGGTTGAGCATCAGCAGGGTGGTGGCCATGGCCCAGGCGAACAGCGAGACCGTCAGCACCAGCTTGAAGCCGGTCTTGTCGCCCAGATAGCCCCAGACCAGGTTCGACAGGGTGTCGGCGCCGAGGAAGGCCAGGCTGAGCAGGCCCAGCGTCATGCCGTCCAGCTTCATCGTGGACGAGACGAAGATGATGTAGAACGGCGTGGCGATCCGGCTGGCGGTGGCGACCATCTGCACGACCAGGAACCAGGCGTAGCCCTTGTCCGACATGATCAGCGCCGGGAAGTCCTTCACCCGGTCGCGGAACCTCGCCTGGGCCGGCAGGTTGGGGGGCTCGGGCTCCCTGAGCAGCAGCTGCAGGGCCCAGAGGCCCAGGCTGGTCAGGAAGGCGGCCAGCGCGAAGGTGGTGGCGTAGCCGTTGCCGAAGACGTTGCCCTCGATCAGGTATTTGCCGGCCGCCCAGGCGAGGGCGGCGGCGATCAGCCCGCCGGTGGCGTTGCGCCAGGCCTGCAGGCGGCCGCGGCGGCTGAGCGGAATGACCTTGGCCATCAGCAGGCCGAACACCACCCGCTGGGTGCCCATGAACAGCCCGAACAGGAACATCAGGATCATCATGGTGACGACCAGCGACTGATCCTTGAGGAACCAGCCGGCCAGCGCCATGCCGACGATCTGAACGCGGGCCAGTCCGCCCATCCAGACGGCGGCCGGCATCACCTTGCTGCGGTGTTCGATCTGGGTGGCGCCGAAGATCGGCGAAATCACGCTGCCGACCTGCTGCAGCGCCAGGCCCAGGCCGACGATGGTGTTCGACCCGGAGATCATGTGCAGGTAGGCGGGGAGGAAGGTCGGCGCGTTGATGAGCCGGAAGCCGGTCATGCCGAGCATGCCGTGCAGATAGTTGCCGATGTAATTGCGCTTCAGATTGTCCCAGACGAACTTCTCGTAGGCGGCTTCCTTTTCCGCCAGGCTGAGTTCGACAGGGGCGTCTTCAGACGCGGCCAACGCCGCGTCCTGCCTTGAAATATGTGCTTCCAATCGCGTCCCGCCCGCGCGCGGATCGCTAAATGGGTCGCGCGGGCGACTCCCTAATCTTTACGGCTAAATTTTATGCCGACCGTCGTACCAGAGTCCGATACCGCGGGGGAAGGGGCGCGCGCGGCCCGGAGCGCGATCGGCTTCGATAGAATCTGATCGCGCTCTGAGCTTTTCGGATTTGGAGAAGACTCTCCGTCACCAACGGGTTTCGAGGACGGCGCCGAAGACGCGCGGCGCGCCGTACATGGCGCGGTTGAGGGTCGGCTGGCGGAACTGGACGTACTCCTCGTCCAGCAGGTTGGTCGCGTAGGCGGCCAGGGTCCAGCGTTCGGCCTGGTAGCCGATCTTGCCGCCGAGCAGGGTGCGGGCGTCGAGCTTGTTGGCGCCTTGGGTCGGGCCGGAGACGCCGTAGGACTCGCTGCGGTAGCCGGCGTCCAGGTTGACGAACACGCCGTTGTCCCAGCGATAGGCGCCGCCGAGGTTCCAGGTCCATTCCGGCGCGAAGGCGAACTCGCTGCCCGAGAGATCGATGGTGCTGGTCCCGGCGCGGATGGTGAAGTCGTCGAACTCGGTGCGGCTGTAGCCGACCGACCCGTAGAGGTCCAAGGCGGCGGTCGGACGCCAGGCGGCTTCGAGCTCGGCCCCGTAGAGGTGCGAGGCGCCGGCGTTTTCGGTCTGGTAGTCGTAGGGGGTGGCGCTGAGGTTCACGACCACCTGCTGGTCGCTCCAGTCGACATAGTAGGCGTTGGCGTTGACGCTCAGGGCGCCGTCCAGCCAGCTGGTGCGGGCCGCCAGCTCGTAGTTCCAGGTGTATTCCGGGTCGTAGGGGACGACCGCCGAGCGGATGACGTTGATATTGGCGCCGCCCGAGCGATAGCCGCGCTGGGCCACGAAGCTCAGCGAGGCGTCCTCGGTGATGTCGTACTTCAGGCCAAGCTTGGGCAGGAAGGCCTCGAAGCTGCGCGAGGTCTCCGGCTGGTTGGCGGTGGCCTGGGCGACATAGAGGCCGACGACCTGGTTGAGGCCGGCGATCACCGGGGCCAAGGCGCCGAAGGCGGCCGGGTTCGGATAGGTCCCGGCGAAGCGCGTGGTCTGGGCCACCGCCAGGGTGTTTTCCTCGCGGTCGTAGCGGAAGCCGGCCAGCAGCGAGAGCTGCTGGGTCAGCTGGTAACGGCCGTCGGCGAACAGGGCGACCGTCTGGATCTCTTCCGGCGCGCGGCCGGCGAAGTCGACCGAGACCGAGGGCAGGGCCGCGACATAGGCGTTGGCAGCGGCGTTGGCGGTGGCGGCCGGCAGGTTGAACGGCGGGCTCATCAGCACGCCCAGCAGGGTGGCGCGCGGCGTGGCCAGGGCGTTGCGGGTGGCGACGGCGAAGTCGCGGTCGCGGTCGGCGAAGTAGAGGCCGGCGAGGCCGGACAGGCGCTCGCCTTCATACTGCAGGCGTAGTTCCTGCGAGAGCGAACGGTCGAGGTCGTCTTCGCGGCCGTAGGCGATCGAGGCCGGGCCGCCGTCCATGTCGAACAGGCTGGCGCTGCGCACCTTGCTCCAGGCGGTGACCGAGGTCAGCTTGAGCTGGTCGGAGATCGCGTAGTCGGCGTTGAGCGTCAGGATGTCGCTCGTGCTGCGGGTCTGGCCCGGATAGTCGCTGGTGGCGATGCGGTTCTCGGCCGGGTTCGGGACGTCCGAGCGCGAGTAGCTGTAGATGTAGCCGCCCTTGTGCCGGTTGTGCAGCACGCTGGCGCGCACGGTCAGGTCGGGCAGGGCCGAGGGGGTGAACAGCAGCTTGCCGCGGACGGTGGTCGACAGCAGCGGGTCTTCCTGGGTCTTGCGGGTCGAGTTGTAGGTGAAGCCTTCGGCGTCGCGGTCCTCGAACGACAGGCGGAAGGCCAGCTGATCGGCGACGATCGGGCCGCCGGCCGCGAAGGCGAGGATGCGGGATTCGTCGTCGGCCAGGTCGGCGCGGGCCACGCCGCTCCAGGTCCAGGTCGGATCGTTGCTGCGCAGGACGATGGCGCCGGCAAGCGTGTTGCGGCCCTGCAGGGTCGATTGCGGGCCGCGCAGGATCTCGGCCTGGGCGATGTCCCACATGTTCAGCGGGCCGGCGGCCAGCGCCCGGTCGGGCAGGGCCGCGCCGTCGAGATAGACCGTGGCCAGACCACCGCTGCCGCCGCCCGAGACGCCGTTGTTGGCGACGCCGCGGATGGTGAAGCCGAAGCCCTGATAGGTCTCGGCGACGTTGGCGGCGTGGTTCACCAGGTCGCTGAGGTCCTGGATGTTGCGCGCGTCGAGCCCACGCTCGGTGAACAGGGCGACACTGGCGACGGTGTCCTGCAGGCTGCGGTCGGCCTTCTCGCCGGTGACGATCAGCTCATCGACCTGCGGCGCGTCGGCGGCGAGCGCGGCGCTGGAGGACAGGAGCGCGGCGGCGGCCGCGCCGCCGACGAGGAGAAGGCGATGCATCGAAGGGCTTTCCGGTATCTGCTACGCGCCACGAGGGGAGAAGCGCGACCCGGAGATACGGCCCTGCGGGTTAAGACTTGGTCTTCAAGGCGTTAAGGACGGCTTCAGGCCTGATCGGCAGGTGGCGCACCCGCGCGCCGCAGGCGTTGAAGATGGCGTTGCCGATCGCCGGGCCGACCACGGTGGTGGCCGGTTCGCCCAACCCGACTGGAACCTCGGCGCTGTCGATGAACTCGATGTCGAGATCGGGCGTGTCGGCCATCCGCAGCGGCGTGTAGCCGTCGAGGTTGGTGTCGCGCGGCGCGCCGTTCTCGAACTCGGTGCCTTCGAAAAGCGCCAGGCTCATTCCCCAGAGCGCCGCGCCCTCCATCTGGGCCAGCGCCCCTTCGGGTGAGACGATGGTGCCGGCGTCGGCGACCAGGGTCAGCTTCTCGACCTTCACCGCGCCGCTGGCGGGGTCGACCTTGACCCGCGCCGCGCAGGCGACCCAGGTCGGCATGTCGCGTTCCTGGCCGAAGGTGGTGGCGATGCCCAGGCCCGTCCCCTTGGGCAGGGACTGGCCCCAGCCGGCCTTGGCGGCCAGACGCGACAGCACGGCGGCCTGGCGCTTGGCGCCGCCGACCGAGTTGGGCGCGGACCCGGCGTTGCGGCCCGCGCCGTCCAGCATGGCCAGGCGGAAGGCCAGCGGGTCCTTGCCCACCGACTGGGCCGCCTCGTCCATGAAGCACTCGACCGCCCAATTGGTCCAACCGGGACCGACCGAGCGCAGCCAGCCGGGGCGGAAGGCGCGGTTGGCCAGGTCGTTGGGCACGGCGCGGACGCGCTGGGCGCCGACGCTGTACCAGTGGTTGGCGCCGCTGATCGCGAACGGGTCATAGGCGACGTCGTTCGTCCCCTTGGGCATGAAGAACGGGGCCATGATCTGGGTCGGCCAGCCGGCGCAGGCGGCGTGGTCCATGGCGGTCACGCGGCCGCCCTCGCCGAACGCCATCTTCACGACCTGGACCGAGGGCGAGCGGAAGGAATCGAAGCGGCTGTCGTCGGCCCGCGTGCAGACCATCTTCACCGGCCGGCCCAGCGCCTTGGCGGCGAGCGCGGCGGGCACCGCATAGTCGCCGTTGAGCCGGCGACCGAAGCCGCCGCCGAGCAGGTAGGTCTTCAAGACGATCTTGTCCTCGGCCACGCCGAGCGCCTTGGACAACCACGGCAGCACCAGCGACTGCCACTGGTTGCCGGTGTGGATCTCGTAGGAGCCGTCCTTGTTGACCAGGGCCAGGGCGTTCACCGGCTCGAGCTGGAAGTGCAGGGCGCTGGCGGTGGTGTAGGTGCGCTCCAGCTTGGTCTTTGCGGCGGCGAAGGCGGCGTCGACGCCGGGATCCTCGACCACCAGGGCGCCGGCCTTGGGATCAGCGATCAGGGCGCTGGCGCGCTTCTGGATGTCGGCCTCGGAGGTCTTGGCGGTGTCGCCCGAGCTCCATTCCACCTTGACCAGCTCGCAGGCGGCGTCGGCGGCGACGAAGCTCTCGGCGATGACCATCGCCCAGCCGGGGACGGTGTTCGACGGATCGTCGAGGGTGATGGTGCGGATATAGCCCGGCACCGCCTTGGCGGCGCTGTCGTCGACCGAGACGACCTTGGATTCATTGCGGGTCGGCGGGATCTTCGGCCGGGCGTAGACCATGCCGTCGATCCTGGCGTCGATGCCGAACTTGCCCGAGCCGTCGACCTTCTCGCCGATGTCGAGCTGGGCCGAGGGCTTGCCGACCAGCCGGCGGTCGGCGGCCTTCTTGATCGGCATCTTGCCGAGTTCGTCGGCGGTGAAGGTCCGCTTCAGGTTCCCACGGGCGACGATGTCGCCGTAGCCGATCGACTTGCCGCCGCCGCTGACGATGCTGCTCGCCGCCGTGCAGGCTTTCGGATCGACTCCGAGCAGCTTGGCGCCTTCTTCGATCAGCACCTGGCGGCCGGCGGCCCCGGCCTGGCTCATCAAGGGATAGCTCTGCCAGACCGACCAGCTGCCGCCGGTGACCATCAGGCCCCACTTGGCGGCGGAATCGACGTGGTTGATGCGGACTTTGGACCAGTCGGCCTCCAGCTCGTCGGCGACGATGCGGGCGATGGCTGTGCCGACATGCTGGCCCATCTCGGCGCGGATGACGTTGACGGTGACGGTCCCGTCGCGGCCGATCGAATACCAGATGGTCGGCTCGAAATCGCCGGCCGCGGCGGCGGCCTCGTCGGGTCCGACCGCGAAGGTCATGGCTGCGCCGGTGGCGGCGATGGCGGCCAGGAAGCCGCGGCGGGAGAGCGGGGCGATCGCGTTCATGCCTTGGCGCCCTGCATCTTGGAGCTGGCCAGCTTGATGGCCTTGCGGATCCGCACATAGGACATGCAGCGGCAGAGGTTGCCGTTCATGGCGTCGTCGATCTGGGCGTCGGTGGGGTTGGGCGTCGACTTCAGCAGCGCCGCGGCCGACATGATCTGGCCCGACTGGCAGTAGCCGCATTGCGGGGCCTGCGCCTCGATCCAGGCGGTCTGCAGCGGATGACGGCCGTTGGGATCGAGCCCCTCGATGGTGGTGATCGCATGGCCGGCGATCGAGCTGAGCGGGGTGACGCACGCGCGCACCGGCTCGCCGTCGAGATGCACCGTACAGGCGCCGCAGCCGCCGATTCCGCAGCCGAACTTCGTGCCGGTGAGGCCGAGCTCGTCGCGTATCGCCCAGAGCAGCGGGGAGTCGTCCGGGCCTTTGACCGTGACCTCGCGGCCATTGAGTTTGAACGTCGTCGCCATGCAGCCCAAAGCCTCCGCGCGTCCCCCGACAACGACGTTACGGGACGCCAAGCTCCGCCGCGGCGCAACCCTTTTTTGCGGTCAGGCGGGCCACAGGTCCGGCTCGGCGACCATGGTCTCGACCAGCTCCATCACCCGCTCCAGCGGAATGCAGCGGCCCAGGCGTTCGGCCTCGTAGGTGGCGACATAGATACCGATCCACTGGATCAGGGTGCGGTCGCCACGCTCGGCGCGCAGCACGACCGGGCCGCCCGAGCAGCCGGCTCCGCCGACGCCGTCGACATGGAAGGCGTAGGGATTGAGCCGGTAGTCCGAGGCCAGGCTGAAGCCTCGGGCGATCGGCGCGCTGCGCAGGATCGCCGCGCCGCCGGGAAAGCCGTAGATCATGCCGGCTGAGCCAGCGGTCAGCGGCAGGCCCTCGTCGACCACGTCGTAGTCGCCGAAACGTCCGACCCAGTTGATCGCCTGGGGCTGGCCGCGCAGCCGCACGGGCACGCCGGCGACGTCGAGCGAGGCGTTGTCGGGATCCTGATGCCAGCGGAACCGCGGGGTCTGGCCGTCATAGAGCGGCACGCTGATCCCCAGCGCCTCGCAGTCGAGGTCGTGGCCGTAGATGTCGGCCCAGGTCGCTTCGGTCCCGCGGTTCTTGAAATAGAAGGCGCCCGGCCGCAGCAGGCAGTGCAGGGCGGTGAGGATGATGTAGCGGTCGGCCTCGACGTGGAACAGGAAGCCCGAGAACACCTGGTGCGGGGCGCCGCTCTTGAGGCGGGTGGCCAGGCGCGGGCTGGCCAGGGCGATGGGGTCGATGAGCTCCATGCTGCGAGGCTAGGCCGCATTGCGTCCTCGCGTCGAGGCGTCGGCTGAGCGGCTAGGCCTTGAAGCCGGCCTCGGCGAAGTCGAGCATCCGGGTCAGCAGGGCGTTGGTGTCGCCCTCGCGCGTCGCGCCGTCGGACAGCACGTGCAGACGGTCGAACTCGGCGAAGCGATTGTTGTGGACCATGCCGAGGCAGAAATGCAGCCGCCAGTAGACGGTGTCGCGCGGCAGGTCGGGCCGGGCCTTGATCAGCGCGTCGGCGAACCGGGCCAGGTGGCTGACGTCGTTGGCCAGCGCCTCGCGCATCTCCTCATTCCCCTCGCTGCGCGAGCGGATGATGAACTGGATCGAGATGCGGCGGTCATTCTCGGGCGAGCCCCAGCGCAGCGGCGGCGCGAACAGCGCTTCGAGAATCTCGCGGATCGGGGGCGCGCCCTGATGGCGGTCGTTCGCCTCGTGCAACATGCGGGCGCGTTCGCGGTTCAGCTCCGCCGTCCGGCGACGGAAGATCTCGAACAGCAGGGCGTCCTTGGAGCCGAAGTGGTAGTTCACCGAGGCGAGGTTCACCCCGGCGTCGGCGGTGATGTCGCGCACCGAGACGTTCTGAAACCCGTGCAGGGCGAACAGGCGCTCGGCGGCGCAGAACACCGCGGCCTTGGTGGCGGCCTCGTTGGTTTCTTCAGGTTCGTTGGCCTGGGCCGGGTCCACGGGCGAATCTCTCATACGTCACGCCAGCTTAGCAGGTCGAACGCGATGGGCGATGCGGCCTAGCGCGCCAGTTCGCGCATCGCCTTGTCGAGTCCTTCGATGGTCAGCGGGAACATGCGGTCATTGACCAGCTGCTTCATCACCTCGATCGACGGGGTGTAGTCCCAATGGCGTTCGGCGGTCGGATTCAGCCACACGACATGCTCGTAGATCTGGGCCACGCGGTCCATCCATATCGCGCCGGCTTCCTCGTTCCAGTGCTCGACCGAGCCGCCCGGATAGGTGATCTCGTATGGGCTCATCGTCGCGTCGCCGACGAAGATGACCTTATAGTCGCTGGAGTACTTGTGGAGGATGTCCCACGTATTCAGCTTTTCGGTGTGACGGCGGCGGTTGTCCTTCCACACGCTCTCGTAGAGGCAGTTGTGGAAGTAGTAGAATTCCATGTTCTTGAATTCTGAGCGCGCGGCCGAGAACAGCTCCTCGCAGACCTTGATGTGGCTGTCCATCGAGCCGCCGATGTCGAAGAAGATCAGCACGCTGATCTTGTTGCGACGTTCCGGACGCAGCTGAATGTCCAGATAGCCCTTTTCGGCGGTGCCCTTGATGGTGCCGGGCAGGTCCAGTTCGTCGGCGGCGCCGTCGCGGACCCATTTGCGCAGCCGGCGCAGGGCGACCTTGATGTTGCGGGTGCCGAGTTCGACCGCGTCGTCGAGGTTCTTGAACTCGCGCTTGTCCCAGACCTTGACCGCCTTGCCGTGGCGGCCCTTGTCCTGGCCGATGCGCACGCCTTCGGGGTGATAGCCGTTGGCGCCGAACGGCGAGGTGCCGCCGGTGCCGATCATCTTGTTGCCGCCCTCGTGGCGTTCCTTCTGTTCCTTCAGCCGCTCGGCCAGGGCTTCCATCAGCTTGTCGAAGCCGCCCATGGCCTCGATCTGGGCCTTTTCCTCTTCGGTCAGGAACTTCTCGGAGATCTTGCGCAGCCACTCGGCCGGGATGTCGGCGGCGCCGGCGCCCTCGACCTTTTCCAGGCCCTTGAACACGTGGCTGAAGACCTGGTCGAACTTGTCGAGGTTCTTCTCGTCCTTCACCAGGGCCGAGCGCGACAGGAAATAGAAGTCCTCGACCGAGCGGTCGATGACCACCTTGTCCAGCGCCTCCATGAGCATCAGGTACTCTTTCAGCGTCACCGGCACCTTGGCTTCGCGCAGCTCGGTGAAAAAGCGCATGAACATGGGCAGGCTTCCCGCTGGGAGACGAACAGACGTTTGACTGCGAAAGATGGGGCCGCAGATCGTCGTTGTCCAGCATGCCCTTGCGTCGCCGCGGCCTACCCTGGGGGCGCCGCCGCCTAGGGTCTCCACCCAGGATATGGAACCGAAGTCGCGCCTCCAGCATTCGGACCTGCGCCTTGAACGCATGGGAGTGGCGGGATACAGTTTTAACTTAACAAGTTAAAACAAGTCACATGACAAGCGATGATTGCGACGCGACGCAGATGGTTGGCGGGAACGCGCACAGGGGAAGCCGTGCGACCGATCGCGTCTGAATTCGAGCCGGCGTCGGCGCCGCGCCTGTCGCCAGTCGCGGTGCGGGTGCATGATCTCACCCTGCGGTTTCCGGTCTACGGGGCCGACAACCGCTCCCTCAAGAAGCACCTGGCCAGGGCCGCTGTCGGCGGCGCGCTCAGCAATGGCGGGCGGATCATCACCGCGCTCCAGGGCGTCAATTTCGAGCTCCAGCCCGGCGACCGGCTGGGCCTGGTCGGTCACAACGGGTCGGGCAAGACGACGCTGCTGCGCGCCCTGGCCGGCGCCTACGAGCCGGATGAGGGCCTGGTCGCGGTCGACGGGCGGATCGCCTCGCTGCTGGATCTCAGCCTGGGAATCGACCCGACGGCCACCGGCTTCGACAATATCCGGCTGCGTGGCCTGATCGCCGGCCTCACCCGCCGAGAGGTCGAGGAACGCATGCCAGAGATTGCCGAATTCTCGGGTCTCGGCCAGTTCCTGGAGATGCCGCTGAAGACCTATTCGGCCGGGATGCAGGCGCGGCTGGCCTTTGCGGTCGCGACCTCGGTCGAGGCGGACGTGCTCCTGATGGACGAGTGGATCGCGGTCGGCGACGGCGAATTCCGCAACCAGGCGCACCAGCGCCTGCAGCAGTTGGTCGAGCGCGCCGGCATCCTGGTGCTGGCTTCGCACGATCCCATGACCCTGCGGACCTACTGCAACAAGGTCATGCGGATCGACGCAGGCGTCGCCTCGCCGATTGTCGAGATCGACGGCTTCGACGCGCTGATGGCGGCCTGATTCAGTCGGCCTTTCCGGCGCAGCTGTGGCGGCGCCGCCAGTTGGCGACGTGGGCGCCGGCGAGCAGCAGGCTGCCGGCCACGGTGACCGGCGTCTCGGCCTCGTGGCTCGGCCAGTGGGCGACGCCCAGGGCCATCAGCGACAGGCCCGTCAGCGAGAGCAGGACCACCGCCGCCGACTGGCCCTTGCGCCACAGGGCCAGGGCGGACATCGGCGCGGCCAGGCCGATGGCGAGCGCGTGCACCCACTCGGCCTCCGCCCAGGTCGCCACGACTGGGGAGAAGGCGGCGACGAGGGGGAGGGCCAGGCAGTGGGCCAGGCAGAGGCCCGACAGGCTGATAGCCGAAGCGTCCAGGAGAGAGCTGGGGGCAGATTTCAAGCGTCCCTCCGCAACGGCCGCAACCGTCGCGGCAGAGGTCATGTAATATTATAACGTTTCACTTTCAAGCCCGCTGGCGAGTCAACCGGCCGCGGGCCCAGGCGTCAGGCCGTCGCTTCCTTGAGCTTGCGCCAGACGGTCATGCGCGACACGCCCAGGCGGCGGGCGATCTCGACCGGGCCGACCCCGGCCGCCTGCAGGGCGCGGATGTCGGCGGCGGGGGCGCCGCGGCGGCGGCGGTTCCACGGCGGCTCGACCGAGGCGACCGCTTCCAGCGCCGCGCGCAGGGCGCGGCCGCTTTCGCCAAGGCTGCTGACGTCCGACTCGGCGACGAACAGGCTGGCGCCGCGGATCTCCAGCCGTTCGATCACGTCCAGCACTTCACGGGTGCAGGTGGCCAAGTGGTTGAGGCGGGTGACGACCAACTGGTCGCCCTCGGAAATAAAGTCGAGAATCGACATGAGCACGGAAGATCCGTCCGAGCCCGGACCAGCCGGTTCTTCGGCGCGCACGACATGGCAGCCGATCGATTTCAGCGTCGCAGTGTCGTCAGCGGACCGCGCATCGCGCAGCCTGACATATCCGATCTTGAGCATCCCACCCGTCGCATGCAGCGTCGATGATTGCCGGCAAGTTCGCAAATACGAGCGTCAGCGTCAAAGTCCCCGACGTTAAATCGGAGCAATATTTCTCTAAGCGGACGATAAAACTCAGCGGAACTGGCAAGCTCCGCCCAAAAGTTCGCCCCTAGGTGGAGATCCCTTGCGCGGCACGCCGTAGAATGAGCTCGTGGTCGACTGTTTTGCCGACCCGGAACCCATAGGCGCCGACCTGCTCGAAGCCGTGACGCCCGTAGAATCTCTGGGCGCCGAAGTTCTCCGACCATACCCCGATCCAGAGGTCGCGCCGGCCCTCGCGCTCCAGCCAGGCCATCACCTCGGCGAACAGCCGCCCGCCGGCGCCGGCGCCCTGCCAGTCCTTGAGCAGGTAGAAGCGCTTGAGTTCGCCGCTGGCGGGCGTGACCTCCGGATGCGGCAGGTCGCAGGGCCCGGCCAGGGCGTAGCCGACCGCGGCGCCGCCCGCTTCGACCAGCCACTGGGCCTTGGCCGGGTCGGCGAGGTCGGCTCGGGTGCGCGCAAGGCCATAGGCCTGCTCCAGGAAGTCGGCGAGGTCCTGCGGCGGATAGAGGTGGGCGAAGGTCTCGGCGAACGTCCGCGCGCCCAGTTCGGACAAAACCTGAGCGTCGGAAGGATCTGCGCGGCGTATCGTCGGTTGTTGCATTCGGGTTCCACGTAAGCCGGGTTAGGCTGCGATTCGCATGGACATCGCCCTCTACACCCATCTTGAGATGCTGGACCACCGGCCGGGCGAATGGCACCCGGAGCGGCCCGAGCGGCTGAGTTCGGTGCTGGGCGCGCTGGAGGACAGCGACCTTGGGCTGGACCGGCGTGAGGCGCCGCTGATCGCCCGGCCCGACCTGGAGCTGGCCCATCGCGGCGCCTACGTCCAGGCGGTGATCGACAGCGCGCCGACCCAAGGGCTGCTGCAGCTCGACGACGACACGTACATGTCTGCGGGCAGCCTGACTGCGGCGCTGCGGGCTGCGGGCGGGGTGGTCGAGGCCGCGCGCGAGGTGGCCGCCGGGCGCATCGAGCGGGCGTTCTGCGCCGTGCGCCCGCCGGGACACCATGCCGAACCGGCGGTGCCGATGGGGTTCTGCATCTTCTCGAACGTCGCCCTGGCCGCGCGCGCCGCGCAGCTGGCGGGACTGCGGCGGGTGGCGGTCGTCGACTTCGACGTCCATCACGGCAACGGCACCCAGGCGGCGTTGGGCGGCCAGGAGGACCTGTTCTTCGCCTCGGTCCAGCAGTGGCCGATGTGGCCGGGCAGCGGCCACCCGTCCGAGGTCGTACCCGGCAATATCCGCAATGCGGTGGTGCCTCCGAACGCGCCGCGCGAACTGTGGCGCAAGGAATTCGAGGGGTTGCTGACCCATGTCGACGCCTTCGCGCCCGAGCTGATCCTGATTTCGGCGGGCTTCGACGCCCATGCCCGCGACCCGATCGGCGATTCCAGCCAGAACTTGGAGGCCGAGGATTTCGCCTGGGCGACCCGCGCGATCATGAGTCTTGCCCGGACCCATAGTCGCGGGCGGGTTGTTTCCTCGCTCGAGGGCGGGTACGACCTGGAGGCGCTAGGCCGTTCTGCGCTTGCGCATGTACAGGCACTTTCGCAGGGGTGAGGGCGAAGGCCGGGTTGCGCGAATCCTGGCCATTGGATGACATGGCCGACGCTTTGACCGCCGACCTTCCGAATACGACCGCCGTGCGCCCTGGGGCGATCGTGCTTGCACGCCATGGTGAGCCGGACATTCACCGCAAGGTGATGCTGAACGTGCATGGCTACCGCGACTACTGGAGCCGCTATGAACAGCTGGGCATCCGGCCGGGCCAGACCCCGCCGAGCGCGCTGGTCGAGCAGACCGCCCGCGCGGGCGTGATCATTTCGTCGGTGCGCAACCGCTCGATCGAAAGCGCGCTGGCGCTGGCCGCCGGCCGCGAGTTCGACCGCACGCCTCTGTTTGTCGAGGCCCCGCTGCCGCCGCCGCACTTTCCGGGCTTCGTGCGGATGTCGCCCAAGATCTGGGGCTTCATCGCGCGGTTCTGGTGGTGGTTCTTCAATCACCACGACGGCCAGGAGACCCGCCGCGAGGCCGAGAAGCGCGCCGACCAGGCCGCCGACCTGATCGTCGACCTGGCTGCCCAGGGCAAGGACGTCGTCGTGCTGGCGCACGGCTTCTTCAACTTCATGGTCGGGCGCGCCCTGCGTCGGCGCGGCTGGCGTCTGACGGCCAATCAGGGCTGGAAGTACTGGTCCACCCGGCGCTACGAGCGGTCCTGAAGACGCTCGAAACGTTGCGGGCCGGGGCGCCGGTCACTAACCTGCTAGCTTCTCAAGGAAATCGGAATGGCCGACGCCGCTGACATTGACGCGCTCTCCTTCGAGCAGGCCCTGGCCGAGCTGGAACGTATCGTCGGCCAGCTGGAATCTGGCCAGGCGCCGCTGGAGCAGTCCATCGAGCTGTACGAGCGCGGCGCGCTGCTGAAGGCCCATTGCGAAAAGCGCCTCGAGGCCGCGCGCTTGCGGGTCGAGAAGATCGTGGTCGGCGCCAACGGCCAGGCCGGCGCCGAGCCCGCCGAGTTCAACTGACATGGCGCTTGGCAAGCGCCTCGCGGAGGCCGCCGACCTGGTGACGGTGGCGCTCGACGAACTTCTGCCGCGGGCCGAGGGGCCCGAGCAGCGGCTGACCGAGGCCATGCGCTACGCCGCGCTCGGTCCGGGCAAGCGCCTGCGGCCGTTCTTCGCCATCGAAACCGGCAAGATGTTCGATCTGGACGAGCGCGCGGTGCTGCGCGCGGCCTGTGCGCTGGAGTGCATCCAGGCCTACAGCCTGATCCACGACGACCTGCCGTGCATGGACGACGACGATGTGCGCCGCGGCCGGCCGACCGTGCACCGGGCCTATGACGAGGCGACCGCGGTGCTGGCGGGCGACGCCCTGCAGACCTTCGCCTTTGAGATCCTCGGCGATCCCGACACCCACCACGACGGGGCGGTGCGCGCCGAAATGGTGCTGAAGCTGGCCCAGGCGTCCGGCGCGCGCGGCATGTGCGGCGGCCAGATGATCGACATGCTGGGCGTGCGCGACGATCTGGGCGCGGTGGCCCGCATGCAGCGCCTGAAGACCGGGGCGCTGATCGCCGTGTCGTTCGAGCTGCCGCTGGTCATGGCCCATGCCGGCGAGGCCGAGCGTCACGCCCTGATGGCCTTCGCCCAGGACATCGGGCTGGCCTACCAGATCGTCGACGATCTGCTGGACGTCGAGGGCGACAGCGCCGTGCTGGGCAAGAAAGCCGGCAAGGACGCCGAGAAGGGCAAGGCGAACTACGTCACCCTGCTCGGGGCCGGCGCGGCGCGCGAACGCGTGGCGTTGCTCGCCGAACAGACGAAATCGCATCTTGATCCGTTCGGTCCGCGGGCCGATTTCCTGCGGGCCAGCGTCGATTTCGTGTTAGATCGCCGGAACTAGATCGAGAACAACAACAATATGCCGCCAGTCACGCCCCTGCTCGACAAGGTTTCGTATCCCCGCGACATGCGCGGTTTCAGCGCGCCTGAACTGCGCCAGCTGGCCGATGAACTGCGGGCCGAAATGATCGACGTGGTGTCGCAGACCGGCGGGCACTTCGGCGCCGGTCTCGGCGTGGTCGAACTCACGGTGGCGCTTCACCACGTCTATGAGACGCCGGAAGACATCCTGATCTGGGACGTCGGGCACCAGACCTATCCGCACAAGATCCTGACCGGCCGGCGAGACCGCATCCGCACCCTGCGCCAGGGCGGCGGGCTGTCGGGCTTCACCAAGCGCAGCGAGAGCGAATACGACCCGTTCGGCGCGGCGCATGCGGCGACCTCGATTTCGGCGGCGCTGGGTTTCGCCGCCGCGCGCGACGCGGCCGGCAAGGACAACAGCGTGGTCGCGGTGATCGGCGACGGCTCGATGAGCGCCGGCATGGCCTATGAGGCGATGAACAACGCCTGCCACGCCACCACCGGCCAGCTGACCGTCATCCTCAACGACAACGACATGTCGATCGCTCCGCCGGTCGGCGGGATGAGCGCCTATCTCGCCCGCGTGGTCTCCGGCGGCGGCTACCAGTCGCTGCGCAATCTCGGCAAGTCGGTGGCCAAGGTGCTGCCCAAGCCGCTGCAGGAAGCCGCCCGCAAGGCCGAGGAATACGCCCGCGGCATGGTCACCGGCGGCACCCTGTTCGAGGAGCTGGGCTTCTACTATGTCGGCCCGATCGACGGCCACGACCTGGACGCCCTGGTCCCGGTGCTGAAGAATGTTCGCGAGATCAAGGACAAGCCGGTCCTGGTCCACGTCGTCACCCAGAAGGGCAAGGGCTACGCCCCGGCCGAGAGCGCCGCCGACAAGCTGCACGCCGTGGTCAAGTTCGACGTGATCACCGGCCAGCAGGCCAAGGCCACGCCGGTCGCCCCGCATTACACCAAAGTCTTCGCCCAGGAACTGATCAAGCAGGCGGAGAAGGATCCCAAGATCGTCGCTATCACCGCGGCGATGGACAGCGGCACGGGCCTCGACCTGTTCGCCAAGCGGTTCCCCGAGCGGATGTTCGACGTCGGCATCGCCGAGCAGCATGCGGTGACCTTCGCCGCGGGCCTGGCCGCCGACGGCATGAAGCCGTTCTGCGCGATCTATTCGACCTTCCTGCAGCGCGGCTACGACCAGGTCGTCCACGACGTGGCGATCCAGGGCCTGCCCGTGCGCTTCGCCATGGACCGCGCCGGCCTGGTCGGCGCCGACGGGGCGACCCATGCCGGTTCGTTCGATATCGGCTTCATGGGCGCGCTGCCCGGCATGGTGCTGATGGCCGCAGCCGACGAAGCCGAGCTCGCCGCCATGATCGCCACCGCCGCGGAGATCGACGACCGGCCCTCGGCGTTCCGCTATCCGCGCGGCGAGGGCGTCGGCGTCGCCATTCCCGACCTGGCCGCGCCGCTGGAGATCGGCAAGGGCCGCATCGTCCGCGAAGGTTCGGCCGTGGCCATCCTGTCGTTCGGCACCCGCCTGGGCGAAAGCCTCAAGGCCGCCGACCTGCTGGCCGCGCGCGGCCTCTCGGCCACCGTGGCCGACGCTCGCTTCGCCAAGCCGCTCGACATCGACTTGATCCTGAACCTGGCCCGCAATCACGAGGCCCTGATCACGGTCGAAGAGGGCGCGATGGGCGGCTTCGGCGCGTTCGTGCTGCAGGCGCTGGCCCAGCACGGGGCGCTGGACCGCGGGCTGAAGGTCCGCACCCTGACCCTGCCCGACATCTTCCAGGATCAGGACAAGCCCGAGGCGATGTACGCTCAGGCCGGGCTGGACGCAGAAGGCATCGTCGCCGGCGCGCTTGCGGCGCTGGGCGTCGACAACGTCTCGGCGGCGGGACGCCGGGCTTAAAGCCCTATTTGCAGGCGCCGAGGAACTTGCGCACCGCGCCCTTGGGCGCGGGCGGCGGTTTCACGCTGTCGCCCGCCGCGCTCAGGCTGATGACCCCGGTCTTGCGGAAGGCCGCGGCCAGCGGGGCGCGGGTCGAAAACTCAGCCAGCACCAGAGTGCCGTCGGTGATGTCGTTGGGGTGGCCGACGCCGCGCAAGGTCAGGGCCGCGCCCTCCGACGCCAGGGCCACGCTCATCGGCCAGGGCGCGCGCACGCCGGCCTTGTCGACCCAGGTTTCGCCGACCCGCTCGACCCCCAGGCGCTTGGCGATGTCGGCGCTGACCTTCACCTGACCCGAGCCGCGCACACAGGTGAAGGCGATCGGCTGGTCGTCGGTGTCGCGCAAGCCGAAACGCAGAGCAGCCTCGGCGTCCTTTGGGGTCTCGACGCTCCAGACGTGCAGCGGTTCCTGAGCCTGGGCGGCGGCAGCGGCGGCGGCGAAGAGGGCGAGCGCGAGGACGGCGGCGGACTTCATCGGCTCAACCTAGCATCGGCCTGGCTGCGCCTCCACCGTCAGAACGGCTGGAAGCGCTCGACCAGCGACTGGCCCGCCGGCACCTTCTGCACCCGACTGATGTCGCCGCGGCCGCCGTAGCTGATCCGGGCCTCGGCGATCTGGGTGTGGCGGATGGTGTTGGCCGAGGAGATGTCTTCGGGCCGCACGATGCCGGCCACGGTCAGCTGGCGCAACTCGGCGTTGGTGCGCACCTCCTGGGTGCCCTGGATCACCATGTTGCCGTTCGGCAGCACGTTGGTGACCACCGCGGCGATGGTCAGCGAGATCTTCTCCGAGCGGGTCACCGCGCCGGACCCGGCATTGTTCGACGCCGAGTTGGTGTTGATCATGTTGGACGGGTCGTAGCCGCCCGGGAAAATCTTGCCGAGGCTCGACTCCAGCCCGAAGAAGTTGTCGACGCCGGCTTGCATGCCGGCCGTGCGGCTGCTGGTCGAGGCGTTGCGGGTCTGGGCGCTGTCGTCGATGTCGATCTGCACCGTCAGGATGTCGCCGACCCGGTTGGCGCGCTGGTCGATGAAGAAGGCGCGCGCGCCGGTCCGCCATAGTGAGTTGGCCGACGCCGCCTGAGGGGCCGGTTCACGGGCCGAGACGAAGGTCGGCTGCTCGCGGGCGACGAGCGCGCTGGGGTAGCCGACCGGGGCCAGTTCGGGGCCTTTCACCGCTTCGGTGACGGTCGAGCAGGCGGCCAGCGGGGCCAGGGCGAGGACGGCGAGAACGGAAAGGCGCATGGGCGGTGATCCCTAACGGAGCGCGTACTGAGTGCGGGGAAGGGCCTTCAGCTGGTCGGCGGCGGGGCCGACCACGGCCTGGCCCGGCCCGCTGGCGACGGCCTGGATGATCTTCTTGGAGGCGATGTTCTGGACCGCCAGGGTCTCGCCGAGGCCGGCGGCGGCCATGGCCTTGCCCTGCAGCACCAGCGAGATGCCGCCGTCCTCGTAGGTGACGGTGATCAGGTCGCCGGACTTGATGACCTGCGGGGCCGAGACGTCGCGGGCCGAGACCGCGGCCCCGGCGCGCAGCGGGCGCTTGGCGGCCAGGCCGATAATCGCCTCGGCGTCATTCGGCGCGTCGGCGGGGGCGGCGGCGGCCTTGCCCCAGACCAGGTCCTGCGGCTGCAGGATCTCGCCGGCCGACAGGCTGCGGGCGTAGGTCAGCACCTCGACATTGCCGCGCGCGGCGGGACCGCTGGCGGCCAGGCCGGAGCCGGCGGCGGCGCTGCGCACCACGATGCGGCGGAAGCCCTCGGCGTTGGCCCAGTCGAGCCCGGCGCGGCGCGCCAGGCCCTGCACGGCGACGGCGTCCAGCACCATCGAGGCGCCCGGCTTGGCGGCGACCGGGGTCTTGCCGGCTGCGCCGGCGCCGTCGAACAGGTCCGACAGGGTGATGATTCCGTCGCCGTCGACCGGGTCGGCCTTCAGCACGACCGGCTGGCCGGCCAGGGCCGGGGAAGCGAGCAGGGCCGCCGCAGCGGCGATCAGGAGGCGCTTCATCATGATCAGGACCGGATGTTGCTGGCGGTGCGCAGCATCTCGTCGGCCGAGGTGATGACCTTCGAGTTCATCTCATACGCCCGCTGGGCGACGATGAGGGCGGTGATTTCGCTGACCGCGTCGACGTTCGAGGCTTCGGTGTAGCCCTGGTTGATCACGCCGATGCCGTCGACGCCGGGAATGCCGACGGTCGGTGCGCCCGAGGCGGCGCTTTCCTTGAGCAGGTTGTCGCCGATGGCGTCGAGGCCTGCCTCGTTGACGAAGGTCGCCAGCTCCAGGTTGCCGATCACGTCCTGGGCGGTCTGGCCGGCGCGGATCGCCTGCACCTGGCCGCTCTTGGAGATCGAGATATCGGTCGCGTCGGACGGAATGGTGATGGCCGGCTCGATCAGATAGCCGTCCTCGGTGACCAGCTGGCCCTGGTCGTTCGGCGAGAAATTGCCGGCGCGGGTGTAGGCGATCTCGCCGCTGGGCATCATCACCTGGAAGTAGCCGCGGCCCGAGATGGCCAAGTCGAACTTGCCGCCGGTGGCGGTCATGTTGCCCTGCTGGGTGATGCGGTAGACCGAGCCGGTCTTCACCCCGCCCCCGACCTGCACGCCGGTCGGGACGACCGTGCCCTGGTCGGAGGACTGCGCGCCGGCCCGCTCGATGGTCTGGTAGAGTAGGTCCTGGAACTCCGCCCGCTGCTTCTTGAAGCCGACGGTGTTCATGTTGGCGATGTTGTTCGAGATGACCTCGACGTTGAGCTGCTGGGCGGCCATGCCGGTCGCGGCGGTGCGGAGCGCTTGCATCGGCGGAAGTTCCTCAGTTCACCTTGCCCATCCGCTCGATCGAGCGGCGGGAGAGTTCAGCGTTGGCGTCCATCATCTTGGCGACGGACTCGTAGGTGCGGGTGATCTCGATCATCCGGGTGATCTCGGAGACCGGCTTGACGTTGGAGCCCTCCAGCATCCCCTGCTGGATCACCGATTCCGTGGCCGGCTGCGGCTGGGCGTTCGAAGTGTTGCGGTAGCGGTTCTCGCCGACCTTCTCGAGCACCGACAGCTCGTCGAAGCGGGCCAGGCCCACCTTGCCGAGGCGCTCGGAGCCCTGGCTGACCGTGCCGTCCTTGGCGATCGTGACCGGACCCAGCTTGGGGTCGATGGCGATCTCGCCGCCGCCTTCGTCGAGCAGCGCCGCGCCGTCCTCGGTGACCAGCCGGCCGTCGGCGTCCATGTGGAAGCGGCCGTCACGGGTGAACTGCTCGCCGTCGGCGGCGCGCACCCGGAAGAAGCCGTCGCCCTGAATGCCGAGGTCGAAAGTCGCGCCGGTCGCCCGCAGCACGCCCTGGCCGAAGTCGCGCCCGACGCTGCGGTCGATCACGAACTTCACCGGCCGCGGCGCGCCGAAGGTGTGGGCCGGCGCCATCGGCTCGGTCTCGACCATCAGGTTTTCGACCTTGAATCCGGTCGTATCCATGTTGGCGATGTTGTTGGCCACGATGTCGAGTTCACGGCGCAGGGTCATCTGGCGCGAGAGTCCGACGTAGAGGGCGTTGTCCATGGCGAGGCCTTAACCTGCGGCGTTTTCGTCGCCGGTTTGGCTGCAAGGATCGGGCCAGTTCAAAAGTTCAATAAAAACAGCGGGAAATAAAGTTAACGCCGGCCGCCCGGCGGAAATTGCCCGGCACGAAAATCGCGCTCGTTAACACACGTTAAAAACTTGTCCTTAACCATGCCTGGGTCATGAGACGGGGTAAGATTCTAAGGAGCGCGCGCGCGTGGCCAAGGACAAGGTGAAGGAAGCCCCGTCAGGCGACGCCGAAGGCGAAGACGGCGAGGGCGCGCCCGCCAAGAAGAAGTTCACCCCGAAGATGATGATCATCGCCGGGGTCGCGGCTGCGCTCGTGCTCGGCGGCGGCGGGGCCGGCGCGTTCTTCCTGCTGAAGCCGAAGCCCGAGGCGGCCGCCGGCAAGGCCGCCGAAAAGAAAAAGGAAAAGAAGAGCGAGAAGAAGGGCGAGGGCGAGAAGCCCGTCGGCGAGGTGCGCGAAGGCCCCGACGGCATCCTGTTCTACACCATGCCCAGCGTCGTGGTGAACATGCAGACCGCCGACGGCCGCTCGACCTTCCTGAAGCTCAAGCTGACCCTGGAGGTGCCGGACCAGGCGACGGTCGACCAGCTGGAGCCGAACATGCCCAGGCTGCAGGACATGTTCCAGACCTTCCTACGCGAACTGCGTCCCGAGGACCTGCAAGGGTCGCAGGGCTCCTACCAGCTGCGCATGGAAATCCAGCGCCGGGTCAACCTGGTCATCGCCCCGTCGAAGGTGAACGCCGTGCTGATCGAGGAGATGCTGATCAACTAGGGTCCTCCCTGGTTGGCGCCTGACCCCATGGCTGACGACGAACCCCAGATCATCGGCGGGCTGCAGGGCGGGATAAACCCTGACGACCCCGCCACCTGGCAGAACCCCGACGAGAAGGTCGAGGGGCTGCTGGGCGCCGAACGCATCCTGAACCAGGACGAGATCGACAGCCTGCTCGGCTTCGACCTCTCGGACGAGGAGGCGGCCGAGCGTTCGGGCATCCGCGCGATCATCAACTCCGCGCTGGTCTCCTACGAACGCCTGCCGATGCTGGAGATCGTTTTCGACCGCCTGGTGCGGTTGATGACCACCTCCTTGCGGAACTTCACCTCGGACAACGTCGAGGTCAGCCTCGACAACATCTCGTCGATCCGTTTCGGGGACTACCTGAACTCGATCCCGCTGCCGGCCATCCTCTCGGTGTTCAAGGCCGAGGAGCTGGAGAACTACGGCCTGCTGACGGTCGATTCCAACCTGATCTACTCGATCGTCGACGTGCTGCTCGGCGGGCGCCGCGGCACCGCCGCCATGCGCATCGAGGGCCGACCCTACACCACCATCGAGCGGGTGCTGGTCCAGCGGATGGTCGAGGTGGTGCTGGCGGACGCGCGCGCCGCCTTCGAGCCGCTGACCCCGGTGACCTTCACCCTCGACCGGCTGGAAACCAATCCGCGCTTCGCCGCCATCGCCCGGCCGGCCAACGCCGCCATCCTGGTCAAGCTGCGCATCGACATGGAGGACCGCGGCGGGCGCATCGAACTGCTGCTGCCCTACGCCACCCTCGAGCCGATCCGGAAGATGCTGCTGCAGCAGTTCATGGGTGAGAAGTTCGGGCGCGACAACATCTGGGAAAGCCACCTGGCGACCGAGCTCTGGACCACCCAGCTCGACGTCCGCGCGGTGCTGGACGAGCAGCAGCTGCCCCTGCGCCAGGTGCTGGAGCTCAAGGTCGGCGACACCCTGATGCTGAACTCGACCCCCGACAGCCAGGTCGAGCTGCGCGCGGGCGCGATCCCGCTGACCCGCGGCCGCATGGGCCGGCGCAACCACCACATCGCCGTGCGTGTCGACAGCCCGCTGTCGCCACACGCCAAGAAAGCCATCTCGAGGTTCAAATGAGCGCCATCGCCATCGGCCTCAACCTGATGCTGGCCGGCCTGCTGGCCGCGGCCCTGATGATGGGTTACCGCCTGAACGGGCGCCTGAAGGCGCTGCGCGAGAGCCATGAAGGCTTCGCCAAGGCGGTCGCTGAACTGGACGCCGCCGCCGCCCGCGCCGAACAGGGCCTGGCCGATCTGCGCGCGGCGACCGATGAAGCCCACGACGCCCTGGCCGATCGTATCGAGAAGGCCCGCGCCCTGACCGCCAAGCTCGATCGCCAGCTGCAGGGCGCGCCGGCCGCAGCCGGCCGCGCCGAGCCGGTCGCCGAGGAGGACGTCGAGCGCGTCACCCAGCGCCTGGGCTCTCTGCTCTCGGCCGCGCGCGATCGCCGGCCCGAACGGGAGCCCGCCCCCGCGCCCGCCCGCCGCCAGGCCGCCCCCGCGCCGTCGCGCGCGGCCTTCGACGACGATCTTTTCGACCAGCCCGCCGAACGTCGCCCGACGCCCGGCCCGCGCCTGGGAACCCGCCGATGAAGAATATTCCCCGCCTCCTGCCCCTGATCGGCGTCGCCATGGTCGGCGTGCTGGGCCTGAATGCCCTGGCCGGCGCCGAGAGCTTGCCGGACCTGGTGTCGGGCGCGCGCGCCTTCGCCGAAGAAGCCGCCAAGGGCGCAACGCCCGCCAAGGACGCCAAGGCCGCGACCGGCGAGGCCAAGGACGCCGCCGCCACGGTTCCGAACCTGCCGCCGGCCGCCAAGCCGGCCGCGGTCTGCGCCCCCACAGCCGCCGAACTGGCCAAGGAGGCGGGCCTGTCGCCGGCCGAGCTGCAGGTGTTGCAAAGCCTGGGCGCGCGCCGCGGCCAGCTGGACAAGCGCGAGCAGGACCTCGACGTGCAGCTGGCCCTGATGGCCGCCGCCGAAGCCAAGCTCGACGCCAAGATTCAGGCGCTGAACGGCATGAAGGGCGACATCGCCAAGCTGATGGTCGACGCCGACGCCAAGGAGCAGGCCGAGATCGACCGCCTGGTGAAGGTGTTCGAGCTGATGAAGCCCAAGGACGCCGCGCCGCGGATGGTGCTGCTGGACGACGCGGTGCGCCTGCCGGTGGCTTCGCGGATGAAGGAGCGGGCGCTCTCGCCGATCATCGCCAACATGCCGCCCGCCGAGGCCAAGAAGCTCACCGAGGCCCTGGCCGCGCGCTTCGCCGAGGTCAAGAAGGTCGCCGCCGCGGCCCAGGCCGCCGCCGGTCCGCTGCCGGCCGCCCCGCGCGCCGCCGGCCAGGCCGCCGCGCCGGCCCCCAAGGCGGCCGCGCCGCCCGCAAAGGCCGGCTAACCGATGAAACTGCGCCAGGCCCTGAGGTCGAGCGTCGCGGCGATCACCATCGCCAGCGTCGCTGCGCCTACTGGTCTGTCGGCGCAGACATCCGAGGCCGCTCCCCGCGGCGGCGGCGCCCAGGTGCGGGTCGCCCAGGCCAAGGATTTCTCGCGCATCGAACTGGCTGGCCGGGCGGTGGCGCGCCGCGACGGCCAGGTGCTGACGCTGCAGCTGGCGCGCGGCGCCAATCCCGACATCAGCCGCCTGCGGGTCTCCCCGCCGCGCTGGCTGAAGAGCGCAGAAATGCGTCCCGGGGTCCTGGTGCTGACCCTGGCCGACAACGCCGACGTCAGGGTCGGAACCGCCGACGGCGCGACCTACGTCAATCTGTTCGAGAAACCGCCGGCGCCGGCGACGCCGCAGGTCGCCCAGGCCGAACCGGCCGCCGCGCCGACGCCGCCGAGGCCTAACCCGGTTCCGGCCGGCGGCGTGGTGCGGATGGCCACCAAGATCGGCGCCGGCCAGGTTCAGCTCAGCTTCCCTTGGGCCAATCCGGCCGGGGCCGCGGTTTTCCGGCGCGGCGGGGCGGTGTGGGTGGTGTTCGATGCGCCGGCGACGCTCGACGTCTCGGCCGCGCCGCGCGGCCTGCGCCTGATGAGCGGCGCGGTCGCCTATCGCGGGAACGACTATACGGCGGTGAGGATCGACACCCCGCCGAACACGCCGTTCTTCGCCGCCTCCCAGGGCGCGACCTGGACGGTGATCCTGGGGCCCGGCGCCCAGGTCGAACAGGCCGCCCAGATCCGGGTGGTGCGCGACGAGGCCGGCGGTCCGGCCGGGCTCAAGGCCGCCGTCTCCGGCGCCACCAAGGTCGTGCGGGTCGCCGACCCGATGGTCGGCGACACCCTCTCGGTGGTCACCGCGCTCGGCCCGGCCAAGGGGCTGCCCTCGCGCCGCGAGTTCGTGCAGATGGCCCTGCTGCCGTCGGCCCAGGGCATGGCGGCGGAATCCTATATCGACGACCTGGCGATGCGCCAGGACGGCGACCTGGTGCAGATCGGCCGCCCGAGCGGCCTGACGCTGTCGCCCGCCTCGGCTTCGGTGGCGCGCGCCGAGGCCACGCTCGGCGCGCCGCAGCCGGCCAGCCTGCCCGGGCTGATCGACTATCAGAACTGGCCGAAGACCGGATCGGGCGGGTTCCTTTCGCGCTACAACGCGCTGCTGGCGGCGGCCAACGAGGAGGCGGCGACCGGACGCGATGCGCCGGTCGCCGCGCGCATGGCGCTGGCCCGCTTCCTGGTCGGCTCGGAGCTGTCGTTCGAAGCGATCGGCGTGCTGAATGACACGGCCCGCCGCAATCCGTCGGTGATGGAGGATCCGGAGTTCCGCGGCCTGCGCGGCGTCGCCCGGGTCATGGCCCGCCGCTACAAGGAAGCGCAGGCCGACTTCTCCGCGCCGATCCTGCAGGACGATCCCTCGATCGCGCTCTGGCGGTCTTACATCGCCGCCCAGTTGGCCCAATGGCCCGAAGCCCGCAGCCAGTTCGGGGCCGGGGCCGAGGCGTTCAATCGCTTCTCGCCGACCTGGAAGGCGCGGTTCGCGCGCTCGGACGCGCAGGCGGCCCTGGCCCTGGGCGACGTCAACGGCGCCGACGCGCGCATCAAGCTCGCCCTGATGGACAAGACCGACCCGCTGGAGGAGCTGGCCACGCGGCTGGTCCAGGCCCAGGTGGTCGAGGCCCTCGGCCACAAGGACCGGGCGCTGCGGATCTACGCCGCCGTGGCCGGCGCGCCGAGCGAGGGGCTGGCCGCCCCCGCCACCCTGCGCGCCACCAAGATCCGGCTGGAGACCGGCAAGATCACGGCGGTGCAGGCGGCCAACGTCTTCGCCGGCCTGCGCTATCGCTGGCGCGGCGACGCCACCGAACTGGAGACCATCCGGGCGCTCGGTCACCTGTATCTGAGCCAGGGCCGCTATCGCGAGGCGCTGGAGGCCCTGCGCGGGGCCGGCTCGCGGCTGCCCGATCTGCCCGAGGCGCTGCAACTGCAGGCCGATCTCGGCGCGGCGTTCCGCACCCTGTTCCTCGACGGCGCGGCCGACGGGTTGGAGCCGGTGCAGGCGCTGGCGATGTTCTACGACTTCCGCGAGTTGACCCCGCTGGGCGCCGACGGCGACATGATGGTGCGCCGCCTCGTGCGCCGACTGGTCGACGTCGATCTGCTGGACCAGGCGGCCGAGCTGCTGAAGTACCAGGCCGAGAACCGCCTCGACGGCGTGCCGCGGGCCCAGGTGTCCACCGACCTGGCGCTGATCTACCTGATGGATCGCCGCCCCGAGCAGGCGCTGCAGGCGATCAACGCCTCGCGCACGACGGTGCTGCCGAGCTCGCTCAACGCCGAGCGCCGCGTGGTCGAGGCCCGCGCCCTGATGGGCCTGGGCCGCTACGATCATGGTCTGGAGCTGTTGGAGCGCGACAACGGCCGCGACGCCCAGGACCTGCGCGGCGAGATCTCCTGGAAGCAGAAGAACTGGACCGCCGCGGCCGCCACCTTCGAAAAAAGCCTCGGTGATCGCTGGAAGCAGCCGGGCCCGCTCAGCGCCGAGGAAGAGGCCAAACTGCTGCGGGCTGGCGTCGCCTACAGCCTGGCCGGCGACGACGCGTCGCTGGCGCGCATGCAGCAGCGTTATTCGGGCTTCTATGACCAGGCCCGCAATCCCGAGGCGCTGCGGGTCGCCTTGACCGGGGTGCAGTCGGGGCCGCTCAGCGTCTCCGACTTCGGCCGCGCGACGGCCGACAACGAAGCCTTCGCGGGCTGGGTCGCGAAGATGAAGGTCAGGTTCCGCGAGAGGCCGGCCCCGCTGGGGCCGCCGACGCCCGCCAAGGCGCCTGCTGCGCCGCCCGCCGCCAAGCAGGCGGCGGCGACCACAGCAGCGCGAGGCTGAGGCCGGTGCGGTCCTGGGGCGGCGCAGGTGTCGTGCTCGGGACCGTGATCCTGTTCGCCGGCCACGCGCACGCCGAGCCGCGCCGCGACTTCTGCCCCGACCGCCCCGGCAAGGGTTCGCCGTCCTGCGTCGTCGATCCCGGCGTCTTCCAGCTGGAGGCGAGCGCGCTGGACGCTGCATTCCAGCGCTCGGGTCCGGGTTCGACCGACACCTATGCGGTCGGGGTGCTCGAACTGCGCCTGGGCCTGACGCCGCTGATGGAGGGGCAGGTCCAGTGGACGCCGTACAGCCAGGTGCGCGTGCAGGGCGCCGGCCAGACGGCGCGAACCGAGGGCGTCGGCGATCTCGTCTTCCTGCTGCGCCGCTCGCTGCGAAATCCCGATGGTTCGGGGTTCTCGGCGGCGCTGCAGCCCTTCGTCTCGGCTCCGACCGGCAAGCGCGGCGTCGGCGCCGGCGGCTGGCAGGGGGGACTGGTCGTGCCGCTCTCCGTGCCCCTGTCCGGCGACCTGGCGCTGGGCATGGCGCCCGAGGTCGACATCACCCGCGACGCCGACGGCGAAGGAACGCACCTGACCTGGACGATGGCCGCTGGGCTCAGCTGGCCCGTCGGGCCTGTGACGCTCGGCGCCGAGCTCTGGGGTTCGATCGATGATGACCCGGCCGACCGCGCGCACCGCGCCTCGCTGGACGTGACCCTGGCCTGGCAGCCGCCCGGCCACGACGACCTGCAGTTCGACGTCGGGGTCTATGGCGGGCTGACCCAAGATACGCCGGACCTGGAGGTCTCGGCCGGGCTTTCCCGCCGCTTCTAGCCGCCGCCGGCCCCGCGCTGGAAGCTCTCGACCAGACTGCCCGCGACCAGCCGCCAGCCGTCGACCAGCACGAAGAAGATCAGCTTGAACGGCAGGGACACCACCACCGGCGGCAGCATCATCATACCCATGCTCATCAGCACGCTGGCGACGACCAGGTCGATGACCAGGAAGGGAATGAACAGCAGGAAGCCGATCTCGAACGCGCGCTTCAGCTCCGAGATCATGAACGCCGGGGTGACGACGCTGAGCGGCGTGTCCTGAGCGGTCGGCGGACGCGGCGTCTTCGACAGCCGGAGAAACAGGGCGAGGTCGTCCTGGTCGACCTGACTAAGCATGAAGGTCTTCACCGGCGCGGCGCTGGCGTCGAACGCCGCCGGCAGCTCCATCTGCTGGTCCATCAGCGGCTTGATGCCGTCCTCGTAGGACTTCTGGAACGTCGGGGCCATGACGATGGCGGTCAGGAACAGCGCCAGGCTGATCAGCACCGAGTTGGGCGGGCTCTGCTGCAGGCCGAGCGCGGTGCGCAGCAGGCCGAGCACCACGACGATGCGCACGAACGACGTGGTCATGATCACGATCGACGGCGCCAGCGACAGCACGGTCAGCAGCCCGACCATCTGGACGACGCGCTCGGAGAGGCCGGCGCCGGTGCCGAGGTCGATGTTGATCGCCTGGGCGGCCGCGACCGCCGGGAAGACCATCGCCGCCAGCGTCGCCAGCACCGAGATGCCCGCCGCGCGGCGCCAGTCTTCGGCGCTTAGATGGAAGAGGGCGGCGAAAACCTTACGCATCGGCGGTGATCTTTGGCTTGCGGGCGGGCTTGGCGGCGGTGGGCAGGACCTGTCCCTCGCCGAGCAGCAGGAGCTTTTCCTCGCCGTCGAACGAGACCACGACCAGCCGGCGCGAGGGATCGAGCACCAGGGTCTCGACGATCTTGAGCCGGCGGTCGGCCTTGGCCTTGGCCAGCCGCGCCACGGCGTCCGGCCCGAATCGGCGCAGGGCCACGGCCGCCAGGCCGACGAGCCCCAGGGTCAGCGCCAGGGCGAAGACGGCGCGGAGGAAATCAGCGAATTCCATCAGGTGTTCGAAAGGGGGCGGGGCGCGACTCGTGCGCTGTCCTCCCTCGTGTGCGCCGCAGGGTCTTAAGACGCGGTTAACCCTGTTTGTTCACCATCTTGAGCTATGAACCTGAACGAGATTCCGCTGTTCGCGATGCTCAAGGGGCGCTTCACGCACCTCGGCGAGCGTCAGCGCCTGATCTCGCAGAACGTCGCCAACTCCGACACGCCGGGCTACACGCCGAACGACCTGAAGGCCTACTCGTTCGACGCCCAGGTGCGGGCCGCGCAGACGGCGTCGGGCACGGTCGGTTCGGCGGCGCGCGGCCAGGCGGTGACCCAGGCCGGGCACATGACCCCGGCCTCGCAGCACCGCACGCCGTACAAGCCGATCAAGGCCAAGGACTCCGAGACGACGCTCGACGGCAATTCCGTCGTGCTCGAGGAGGAGATGATGAAGATGGCCGAGGCGCGGATGAACTACGACGCGGCGATCAGCTTCTACCAGAAGTCCCTAGGCATGCTGCGGCTGGCCAGCCGCGCGCCGGGCCGCGGCTAAGGAAACGCTAGATGGCCGACATCAAGCCCATGACCGGCGCGACCCAGATGATCGCCGCCACCGCCCTGCGGGCCCAGCAGGCGCGCATGCGCGTGATCGCCGAGAACATGGCCAACGCCCAGTCGGTGTCGCGCCAGCCGGGCGGCGATCCCTATCGTCGCCAGGTGCCGGTGTTCACGCCCTACCAGACCGACGCCGGGCAGGGCGTGCGCGTCGCGCGCGTCGAACCCGACCGCAAGGACTTCCGCAGCGTCTACGATCCCAGCCATCCGTCGGCCGACGACAAGGGTTATGTGAAGCTGCCCAATGTCGACACCCTGGTCGAGGCGCTGGACATGAAGGAGGCCCAGCGGGCCTACGAAGCCAACCTCAACGTCATCGAGACGGCGCGCGCCATGGAGCAGCGCACTCTCGACATCCTCAAGAAGTAGGGCGGCCTAAGCCATGATGACCGCGCTCGCCGCCGCCAAAGCCTACGCCGCCGCCCAGAACACCGCGGTGATCAAGCCGCCGTCGGCCGGCCAGGAGGACCAGGGCCTCGACTTCGGCTCCATGGTCAAGTCGGCCATGAACGACGTCATGCACAACACCAAGAAGGCCGAAGGCCAGATCGCCGCCCAGGTGGCGGGCAAGGCCGAGCTGATCGACGTGGTGACGGCGATCTCGGCGGCGGAAGCCAGCCTGGAGACGGTGATGGCGGTGCGCGACCAGGTGATCAACGCCTACCAGGAAATCATGCGCATGCCGATCTGACGGGCGAGGCGGGGGTTCCCCTTCCACCTCACCGTGTTACGCCTAGGCCATGCCGGCGATCGAGCTTTCGAACATCGACAAGCGTTTCGGGGCCCACGCCGCCCTTGCCGGCGTCGATCTGGCGATCGCGCCGGGCGAGTTCGTCGCCCTGGTCGGGCCCTCGGGATCGGGCAAGACCACCCTGCTCAAGACCATCAACGGATTGTCGGAACCCGACACGGGGAGCGTGCGCATCGCCGGCGAGGACGCCCGCGCCCTGCCGGGCCACCTGCTGCGCCGGAAGATCGGCTACGTGTTCCAGGAGGTGGGTCTCTTTCCGCACCTGACCGTGGCCGAGAACATCGCCGTGACCCCGCGCCTGCTGGGCTGGGACAAGGCGCGGATCGCGCGGCGCGTCGATGAACTGCTCGACCTCGTGGTCTTGCCGGCAGAGGTCGCCAGGCGCGCGCCCTCCGAGCTTTCCGGCGGGCAGCGCCAGCGGGTCGGGGTGGCTCGCGCGCTGGCGGCCGAACCGAAGATCATGCTGATGGACGAGCCGTTCGGCGCGCTCGATCCGCTGACCCGCGACGCGCTGGGCGGCGACTACCGGGCGCTGCACGACAAGCTCGGCCTGACCACGGTGATGGTCACTCACGACATGGCCGAGGCGGTGCTGCTGGCCGACCGCATCGTGGTGCTGGCCGGCGGGCGGATCCTGGCCGACGGTGGCCCGGCGAGCCTGCTGGCGACCACGACCGACCCTGAAGTGCGCAGTCTGCTCGAGGCGCCGCGCCGCCAGGCCGAGCGGCTGCGTGAGCGGCTGGGGGGCGGGGCGTGAACGAACGCATCGCCCAGGCCTTTGCGCTGTTGCCCGACTATCTGGCCTGGCACGTGGTGCTGAGCGCCAGCGCCCTGGCGCTCGGCGTGCTGATCAGCCTGCCGCTGGCGGTCGCCGCCAGCCGCAGCCCGCGCCTGCGCTGGCCGGTGCTGGCCTTCGCCGGCCTGATCCAGACCATTCCCAGTCTGGCGCTGCTGGCGCTGTTCTACCCGGTGCTGCTGGGACTGTCGGCGGCCAGCCAGGCGGTGTTCGGCAAGGGGTTCTCGGCGCTGGGCTTTCTGCCCTCGCTGCTGGCCCTGACGCTCTATTCGATGCTGCCGATACTGCGCACCGCGACCACCGGCATCCTCGGCGTCGATCCGGCCGTGCGCGAGGCGGCCGACGGGGTCGGCATGACCCCGCGCCAGCGATTGTTCCAGGTCGAGCTGCCGCTGGCCATGCCGGTGATCATGGCCGGGGTGCGCACCGCCGCGGTCTGGACCATCGGGGCGGCGACGCTGTCGACCCCGGTCGGCCAGACCAGCCTCGGCAACTACATCTTCGCCGGACTGCAGACCGAGAACTGGGTGTTCGTGCTGTTCGGCTGCGCGGCCTCCGCGGCCCTGGCCATGACTGTCGACCAACTGCTGGGCCTGATCGAGACCGGGGCCGCCAGGCGCCGGCGCGGCCTGGTCGTTGCGGGCGCGGCGCTGCTCGCCGCCGGCGCGCTGGCGGCGATGAGTCCGCTGGCGGCGTTCGGCAAGCCGGCGAGCTATGTGGTCGGGGCCAAGAACTTCTCCGAGCAGTACATCCTGGCCGAGCTGATGGCCGAGCGGCTGGAGGCGACCGGCGCGCGCGTCTCGCGCAAGGAGGACCTCGGCTCGGCGGTGGCCTATCGCGCGCTCGCGGCCGGCGAGATCGACGTCTATGTCGACTACACCGGCACCCTGTGGACCAACGTGCTCAAGCGCCAGGACAACCCCGGGCGCGCCGCGGTGCTGGCGGAACTGACGCAGGAGCTGAAGCGGCGCGACGGCGTCGTGGTCCTGGGCTCGCTGGGCTTTGAGAACGCCTACGCCTTCGCGATGCGCGCCGACCGGGCCGGGGCCTTGGGCATCACAAGCCTCGCCGACCTGGCGCGCCAAGCGCCGCGTCTGGCGCTGGGTTCCGATATCGAGTTCCTGTCGCGACCGGAGTGGAAGGCCGTGGACGCGGCCTATGATTTCAACTTCAGGAGCGAGCGATCCTTCCAGCCGACCTTCATGTACCGGGCGCTGTCGGGCGGGGAGGCGGACGTGATCTCGGCGTTCTCGTCGGATGGGCGGATCGCCGCCGACAAGCTGGTGGTCCTCAGCGACCCCAAGGGCGCGCTGCCGCCCTACGATGCGGTGATCTTGGTCTCGCCCAAGCGAGCCGACGACGCGCGGCTGCTGGGGGCCCTGCGGCCGCTGGTCGGGTCGATCTCGGTGGAGGCGATGCGGGCGGCGAACTACAGCGTCGACCGTGATCGCGGCAAGCTGTCGCCGGCCCAGGCGGCGCGGGCGATCGAACCTTCGAAGTAGCCCTTCGTTAACCATAAGTAGGCAATTTCGACCTAGCTGATTTCCAGCGATTAATGCGTACCCATGAGGCCTACCGATGAGCGGCGCCGAAGTTCTGGACGTCGGTCGCGACGCCATCTGGCTCACCATCCAGCTCTGCGCCCCGGTGCTGATCGTCGGGCTGGTGGTCGGGGTCGGCGTCGGCCTGATGCAGGCCCTGACCCAGATCCAGGAAGCGACCCTGGTCTATGCGCCGAAGATCGTCGCGATCTTCCTGTCGCTGCTGCTGTTCCTGCCGCTGATGGGCGCGCTGATGAGCGGCTTCATGCGCCAGATCGCCGCCCGCATCGCGGCGATGTAGCGGCCGACCGGCCGCCCGCATGGAAAGCTTCGCCGCCGCAAATCAGGTCTACGCCGCCGGGCTGATCTTCGCCCGGGTGGGCGCGATCATCATGTTGCTGCCGGGCTACGGCGACACCAGCGTGCCGCCGCGTATCCGGCTGGCGTTCGCGTTCCTGATGGCGCTGATGCTGATGCCGATCGTGGCTCAGGGCCTGCCGGTGCCGGGCACGGTGTCGGGCGTGGCCGGGGCGGTGATCAAGGAGCTGCTGATCGGGCTGATGATCGGCACGATCCTCAAGCTGTTCCTGTCGTCGCTGTCGACGGCGGGGGAAATCATCTCGATCCAGACGACGCTGTCCTTCGCCCAGACCGCCGCGCCGGGCCAGGCGCAGCCGTCGACGACGCTCGGGACCTTCCTGATGCTGATCGGGGTGACCCTGATCATGGCCACCGACCTGCACCACATGTTCCTGGCCGCGATCGTGCGGTCCTATGCGGTGTTCCCGTTCAGCCGCGAGCTGGCGATCGCCGACAGCGCCCAGCTGGCGGTGCAGACGGTGGCCGGCTCGTTCCGGCTGGGCCTGCAGCTGGCCGCGCCGGTGGTAGTGTTCTCGGTGATCTTCAACGTCGCCGCCGGCCTGGTCGGGCGGGTGATGCCGCAGTTCCAGGTGTTCTTTGTCGTCACCCCTTTGATCGTGCTGCTGGGCCTGTCGATCTTCGCGCTCAGCCTCGGCGTGATCGGCATGGTCTGGCTCAACCGTTATCGCGAGCTCGTCTCGCTGTTCCTGGGCTAGGTCATGGCCGACGAACAGGACGCAGCCTCCAAAACAGAAGAGGCGACACCCCAGAAGCTCGCCAAGGCGCGCGAGAAGGGCGATGTCGCCAAGACCCCGGACCTGGCGATGCTGGCCTCGTTCGCCGGCGCGGCGGCGGTGATCGCCATCGCCGGCGGCTGGATGTCGCGCAACCTCGCCGCCGAGCTACTGCCGTTCATCGCCCATCCCGACAGCATGAACCTGGAAGGTCATGGCGCGATCGAGGTGGCCCGCCATGCCGCGCGCGCCGCAGCTCCGATCCTGCTGGCGGTGATGCTGGTGGCCGCCGTGATGGGCGCGGCCGGCAACCTGGTGCAGACCGGGCTGATGTTCAGCCCGGAGAAGATCAAGCCGGACTGGAAGAAGGTCTCGCCGCTCGGGGGGCTCAAGCGCACGCTCGGACCTGACGGCCTGATGCAGTTCTTCAAGTCGCTGGTGAAGATCGTGATGGTCGGCTGGGTCGGCTGGGTGGTGATGAAGCCGTACATCCACCCGCTGAAGGAGCTGGCCGCCCTGGACCCGGCGGCGATGCTGCCGCTGATGGTCGAGATCCTGCGCAAGCTGGTGTTCGCCACCGCCGCCCTGATGCTGGTGATCGCCGGCTTCGACTGGTTCTGGCAGCGCCAGCGCTTCCTCAAGCGCATGCGGATGACCAAGGAAGAGCAGAAGGAAGAGTTCAAGAACTCGGAAGGCGATCCCCACTTCAAGGCCAAGCGCCGCCAGATCGCCATCCAGCGCTCGCGCCGCCGGATGATGGCCGCCGTGCCCAACGCCACCATGGTGGTGATGAACCCGACCCACTACGCCGTGGCGCTGCGCTATGAGGCCGGCGAGGCCGCTGCGCCGCAATGCGTGGCCAAGGGCATGGACGCCGTCGCGCTGAAGATCCGCGCCTTGGCCGAGGAGCATGGCGTCCCGGTCATCGAGGACCCGCCGCTGGCCCGCGCGCTCTATGCGGCGGTCGAACTCGACGACTTCATTCCGCCGGCTCACTACGAAGCCGTGGCCAAGTTGATCGGCTTCATCATGCAGAGCAGCGCCAAGGTGGCCGCAAAGGCCCGCCACCACTGAGAAATATGAGAACATTGCGTGACTGATTCGCCGGAGGCGCAGGCCTCCCCGTTCGAAATCAACCGGGACCGTCCCATGGCCAAGCCCAAGACGCAGGACCGCGCGGCCCGCCGCTTCGACCCGATGACGGCGCTGGCGGTGCTGTGCTTTCTCGCTGCGGTCGGCTTTGCGGCCGTGCCGGCCTTCAATGCGGGCCCCGCCACGCGCGCCGGGGTGATGCTGCTGATCGGGCTGTTCGGCGTGGCGTGCCTGGGGCTGTTTGCGCTGCGCAACTCGGCCGAGCCGGCTGCGGCGGGCGAACCTGGCGCCGACCAGATGGTCGACGCCCTGACCGAGCCGGCGGCGATCGCCGCCGCCGACGGGCGCATCCACGCGGCCAACGCCGCCTGGCGTTCGCTGCTCGGCGCGGCCGCCCGTCTGCCCAAGGGCGGCGCCTCGGCGGCCAGCCTGTTCTCGGCCCTGACCGCCGCCCGTCGCGGCGAGACGGCCCAGGCCTCGATCCGCAACAACGGTTCGGAGCACTCGGCCACCGTGGCCCCGCTGGGCGAGCGCCGCTTCCTGGTGCGGCTGGCCGAGGCGCCGCCGCTGGCCCTGCCGCCGGCCGCGGCCGAAGTGCTGCAGGCGTTCAGCAGCGCCAAGCCGCCGCCGCCCAAGGTGCTTGACGCGTTCGCCGCCGCCTCGCCGTTCGGCGCGGCGCTGCTGGACGGAGACGACCCCTTCGAGGCGACGATCATCGAGGCCAATCCGGCCTTGGCCGGGCTGTCGGGCGGCGGGGCCAGCGGCTCGCGCTTCGGCGACCTGATCGACGCCGCCTCGCGCGCCGACGCCGTCCAGAAGCTGGCCGAGGGACACGTCGGGGCGCTCGAAGTGCGGCTGGCCAGGGATCCGGCCAAGATCGCCCACCTTTACCTGTCCAAGAGCGACGGCCGCTGGGTCGCCTATCTGGTCGACGTCTCCGAGCAGAAGCAGATCGAGCTGCAGCTCTCGCAGAGCCAGAAGATGCAGGCCATCGGCCAACTGGCCGGCGGCGTGGCCCACGACTTCAACAACCTGCTGACCGCGATCTTCTTCCAGCTCGACGTGCTGGCCCAGCGCCATCCGGTCGGCGACCCCTCGTACGAGGGGCTGAACGAGATCCGCTCGACCTCGACGCGGGCCGCCGACCTGGTCCGCAAACTGCTGGCCTTCTCGCGCAAGCAGACCGTGCAGCGCGAGACCCTCGACCTCGGCGAGCTGATCAGCGAATCCGAGGTGCTGCTGCGCCGCGTGCTCTACGAGGACGTGAAGCTCGAGACCGAGTACGGCCGCAACCTGCCGCACGTGCGCGCCGACCGCAGCCAGATCGAGACCGCGGTCATGAACCTGGCGGTCAATGCGCGGGACGCCGTGCGCGCCCACGGCGGCGGCGTGGTCCGCATCCGCCTGGCGAGGCTGACCCAGGAGGAGGCCGCCGCCCAGGGCTATCCGGCCGCCAAGGGCGACCAGGCGCTGATCGAGGTTTCGGACGACGGCCCCGGCATCCCGCCCGAGGTCATGGACAAGATCTTCGACCCGTTCTTCACCACCAAGCCGGTGGGCGAGGGGACGGGCCTGGGCCTGGCCACCGTCTATGGCATCGTCAAGCAGTCGGACGGCTGGATCAGCGTCGCCTCCAGGCCCGGCGAGGGCGCGGCGTTCCGGATCTTCCTGCCGGTCCACATCCCGACCGCTGCGGCGCCCGCGCCCGAGCCGGCCGCCAGCAAGGCGCCGCCGAAGGCGCGCGACCTGTCGGGGGCCGGGCGCATCCTGTTCGTCGAGGACGAGGACGCTGTGCGCACCGTCGCGGCCAAGTTGCTGCGGGCCCGCGGCTACGAGGTGATCGAGGCCGGGTCGGGCGAGGAAGCGCTGGAGCTCGCCGAACAGCACGCCGGGGAGATCGACCTTATGATCTCGGACGTGGTGATGCCGGGCATGCAGGGCCCCGATCTGCTCAAGCACGCCCGCGCCTATCTGGCCGGGGCGCCGGTGATGTTCATCTCCGGCTACGCCGAGGCCGAGTTCTCGAACCTGCTGGAGGGCGAGGAGAACATCTCGTTCCTGCCCAAGCCGATCGACATCAAGACTCTGGCCGAACGCGTGAAGCAGGAACTTCAGAAGGCGGCCTAGCGTTTGGGGCGCGGATTGACCCTGGCGGGGGCGTCAGTGCTATGCGGTGGGCATGCAGGGAATTGAACGCGAGATCGCCACCCGTCTGAACCAGACGGTCACGTCGGACGAAAACGTCCTTCACAAGTTCATCGATGCGGCGGGCGACCTGGCGGTGAACCTGGTCGTGGCGGTCGTCATCCTGACCGTGACCTGGTGGGCGGCGGGCTGGGCTTCGCGCCTGGTCCGGCGGCTGATCGCTCGGGTGCACGGCGGCGGACCGCCCGACGTGACCTTGCAGGGTTTCGCCGGCTCGGCGGCCCGCTACCTAGTGATGATCGTAGGGATCATTGCGGTTCTGCAGCAGCTGGGCGTGCAGACCACCTCGATCCTGGCGGTGCTGGGCGCGGCGTCGCTGGCGGTCGGCCTGGCGCTGCAGGGCACGCTGAGCAACGTCGCGGCCGGCGTCATGCTGCTGCTGTTCCGGCCCTATCGGGTCGGCGACGTCATCGAGGTGGCCGGACGGACCGGGACGGTCAAGACGCTGGACCTGTTCGTGACCGAGCTCACCACGCCGGACAACCTCAAGGTCGTGCTGCCCAACGGCAAGGTGTTCGGCGACGTCATCGTCAACACCAGCTACCACAGCCGCCGCCGGGTCGACGCGGTGATCAAGACCGACCTGAAGCGTGACGTCGCCGCGCTGATGGAGGGGCTCAAGGCCCGGGCCGAGGCCAATCCCCTGGTGCTGAAGGACCCGGCGCCGCAGGTCGAACTGACCGCCATGTCCGAGGCCTTCGTTGAACTGACGGTCCGGGCCTGGGTCGAGGCCGCCGATTTCGGAACCGTGAAAGGCGACATGATGCTGGCCGGGCGGCTGCTGGCCGACGGCGCCGAGCAACTTCCGGCGCTGCCGACGCCGCGCGCCAAGCCGGCGGCTCCCAAGAAGAAGCCGCGCGCGACCTTGAGCGACCGGCTGCGCGCTAAGCCCTGAGGATCGCCCGCGCGGCGTGGACGCCGGTGGCGAAGCAGGCCTGCAGCAGGTAGCCGCCGGTCGGCGCCTCCCAGTCCAGCATCTCGCCGACCGCGTAGACGCCGGGGACCGCCCGCAGCATCAGGCCCTCGTCGACGGCCGACCGTTCGACGCCGCCCGCCGACGAGATCGCCCGTTCCAGCGGGCGCATGCCGGTCAACCGCAGGGGCGCGGCCTTGATCGCGCGGGCCAGCGCGCCTGGTTCGCGCGGCAGGTCGAGCCCGTGGGCCTCGCGCAGCAGGTTGATTTCAAGCGCGGAGAGGCCGGCCGCCTTGCGCAGCAGGTTGGTGGTCGACTGGCCGGCCGCCGCGCGGTGCAGCCGGTCGGTCAGCTTGGCGCGGCTGAGATCGGGGGCCAGGTCGATCTCCAGGATGGTCGAGCCGTCGCGGGCGAGCGCTTCGCGCAGGTTCGCCGACAGAGCGTAGATCGCGCCGCCCTCGATCCCGTAGCCGGCGATCATCGCCTCGCCCCGCACCGCCTGTCCCTCGAAGCTGAGGGCGATGTTCTTCAGCGGCTCGCCGGCGAAGCGCTCGGCGAACATCGCGCTCCAACCGACCTCGAACCCGCTGTTGGCGCTGCGGAACGGCGCCAGGGCCACGTCCTTGGCGGCCAGCAGAGGGGCCCATGATCCCGTGGAGCCGAGCTTGGGCCAGCTGGCGCCGCCGAGCGCCAGGATCGTGGCGTCGGGCGCGGCGGTCTCGATGGCCCCGTCCTGATCGGCGAAGACCAGCTCGCCGGCCGCGTTCCAGCCCCGCCACTCGCGCCGCAGCCGCAGGTCGACGCCCTGCGCCGACAGACGGGCCAGCCAGGCCCGCAGCAGGGGCGAGGCCTTCAACGCCCTCGGAAACACCCGCCCGCTGGAGCCGACGAAAGTCTCCTGGCCCAGGCCTTCGGCCCAGGCCCGCAGGTCGGCGGGGGCGAAGGCTTCGATCATCGGCGCCAGCCACTCGGCGGCCGCGCCGTACCGTTGGGTGAAGCTCCCCAGGTCCTCGGAGTGGGTGAGGTTGAGTCCGCCGCGCCCCGCCATCAGCAGCTTGCGGCCGAGCGTCGGCATGCGGTCGTAGACGGTGACCTTGGCTCCGGCTGCGCTGAGGGTCTCGGCGGCGATCAGCCCCGCCGGGCCGCCGCCGATGACCGCGATGGTCTTGACTGAAGTGGACATCGGCGTGGTCAGAGGCCGTTCCGCCCCAAAAGTCCAGCCTCAGGGCGCGAAGCTGGATCGCGCCTTGACCCCCCAATGGCCGTCTTCGCAGGTGATGACGTAGATGGAGTCGAAGCCGCCGATGACGCTGCCGTCCTTGCGGTAGCGAGTGAAGCGGGTGTCCAGGTGGACCTTGTCGGTCCCGGCGTGGATGACCTCGCGCCGCTCCCAGGCCGAGTGATCCCAGTCCGACAGCGGCCCCTTCTCGAACATCTGCGGCTGGTGGTAGCCGGGCTCGATCAGCGTCAGGGTGTTGGAGGCGAGCCGCACGCTGGGAAAGTTGAACGTCTGCTCGAACGCCGGCAGGTCGCGGGCGTTGAAGGCGGCCATGAAAGCGTCGGTGACGGCCATGGCGGCGGCGATCTGCGCTTCGAAATTCGACATAACATCTCCCTTGATCGCGCCAGCTTGGCACGTTTATTTCTGCGGCGCTTGCGCCCGGCGGTACGAATTCCGCGTTGTAAGGCTTGCCGTAGACGCCTGCTTGGCCTCTAAGGCGCGCCCGCGCTCTTTTTGTGTGTGGCGCGAACCTTCAAGGACGACCATGGCCTTCCCCAACATTCACCCCGCCTTGGCGCGCGCGCTCGCGAGCCAGGGATACGAAGAACCCACCCCCGTCCAGGCGGCGGTGCTGACCGAAGAGGCCGAGGGCCGCGACCTGCTGGTCTCGGCCCAGACCGGCTCGGGCAAGACGGTGGCGTTCGGCCTGGCGGCCGGGCCGACCTTGCTGGGCGAAGAGCAGTGGTTCGGCCAGGCCGGGCCGCCGCTGGCCCTGGCCATCGCCCCGACCCGTGAACTGGCGATGCAGGTCGCCCGCGAACTGAGCTGGCTCTACGGCCAGGCCGGCGCGAAGGTCGAGACCTGCGTCGGCGGCATGGATCCGCGCCGCGAACAGCGCGCCCTGGCCGCCGGCTGTCACATCCTGGTCGGCACGCCGGGCCGCCTGAAGGATCACCTGGAGCGCGGCAACCTCGATCTCGGCGCCTTGCGCGTCCTCGTCCTCGACGAGGCCGACGAGATGCTCGACATGGGCTTCCGCGAAGACCTGGAGGAGATCCTCGACTCCTCGCCGGTCGACCGACGCACGCTGCTGTTCTCGGCGACCATCGCCAAGGACATCGCCGCCCTGGCCAAGCGGTACCAGAGGAACGCCCTGCGCATCGATACCGTGCGCCGCGACGAACCGCACGGCGACATCGAGTACCGCGCCGTCCGCGTGGCGCCGAACGAGGTCGAACTGGCCGTCGTCAACGTGCTGCGCTTCTTCGAGGCGCCCGGCGCGCTGGTGTTCTGCAACACGCGCGACGGCGTGCGCCACATGCATGCGGCTCTGCGCGAGCGCGGCTTCCAGGTCGTCGGCCTGTCGGGCGAGCTTGGCCAGCGTGAGCGCTCCGAAGCGCTGCAGGCGCTGCGCGACGGTCATGCCCGGGTTTGCGTGGCCACCGACGTCGCCGCCCGCGGCCTCGACCTGCCCGACCTCGGCCTGGTGATCCACGCCGACCTGCCGATCAACAAGCCGGCCCTGCTGCACCGTTCGGGCCGGACCGGCCGCGCGGGCAAGAAGGGCACGTCCGTCCTGCTGGTGCCCTACACCCGCCGTCGCAAGGCCGAGCAGCTGCTGGCCTCGGCCGGGGTCGACGTCCATTGGCAGGGCCCGCCGACCGCCGACGAGATCAAGGCCAAGGACCAGGCCCGGATGCTTGAGGACCCGATCCTCACCGAGGAGCCGGCCGAAGAGGATCTGGCCCTGGCGCGTCTGGTGTTGGAGACCCGCAGCGCCGAACAGGTGGCCGCGGCCCTCATGCGGCTCTACCGCCAGCGCCTGCCAGCGCCGGAAGAACTCTACGACGACGCGCGGATGCGCGACGCCCAGGCCCGCGACCGCGAGCGCCCGCAGCGCGGCGACCGCTGGGAGCCCTCCGACCGTGACGACGGCCCGGTCGGCCGCCCGCCGCGTCTGGCGCCCGAGGACGTCTCCTGGTTCCGCATCACCGTCGGGCGGGCCAAGAACGCCGACCCCAAGTGGCTGATCCCGATGATCTGCCGCCTGGGCCACATCACCAAGAAGGACATTGGCTCGATCCGGATCTTCGATCGCGAGACCAAGTTCGAGATCTCCAAGGAAGCCGAAGCCAAGTTCGCCGCGGCGGTGAAGGCGACGGCCGACGACGAAATCCAGATCGAGGCCTCCAGCCCGCCGGGCGCGGCCCAGCCGCGCGGCCCGCACCGCAAGGGGCCTCCGGCCGGAGACGGCAAGCCCTTCCGCAAGGGACCGCCCGGCGAGGGCAAGCCGTTCCGCAAGGGGCCCCCGCGCGAGGGCGGCAAACCCGCCTTCAAGGGCCCGCCGGGCGCGCCCGGTCCCAAGGGCGGCAAGCCGCCGTGGAAGAAGAAGGGCGTCGAGCAGCGCAAATAGCTGTCTTGGTGCGGTCACAAAATCAGTCCTAGGCTGTGATCGCGCGTTCTCCACGAGACGCGCGTTGCGGACGAAGGCGCAGGCCGGATGACCGAGACCGACAGAGACCGACGCCCGGCCCGCCTGCGCATCTTCGTGCGGTGGGTTCCGGCGGTGCTTTTGATCGGCGCGGCCGTCGCGCTCTACGCCAGCGGCCTGGCGACCCTCTCGTTCGACAGCGTCCAGGCCAACGAGATCCGCCTGCGGGGCGAGGTCGCGGCCGCGCCGTTCCTTGCCCTGGCGGTGTTCATCGTCCTCTATGCGGTCGCCACTGGCGCGTTCGTGCCGCTCGGCCTGGTGCTGATGCTGGCGGGCGGCTTCTTGTTCGGCCCGCTGATCGGCGCCCTGGCGACCATCGTCGGATCGACGCTCGGGGCGATCATGACCTATCTGGCGGCGCGCTTCGCGGCCGGCGACAGCATTCGGCGGTTCCTCACCGGCGGGCGATTCCGCAAGCTGGTGGAGGGGTTCGACCGCGCCCCGTTCCGGTATCTGCTGACCCTGCGGCTGGTGCCGCTCAGTCCGTTCGGCCTGGTGAACTTGGCGGCCGGCTGCGCGCGCGCTCCGTTCGGCGCCTATGTGGCGGCCACGGCGGTGGGGGCGATCCCGTACTCGCTGATCTACAGCTATCTGGGCGCGGGCCTGGGGCAGGCGTTCCTGGGCGGACGCGCGCCCGACGCGGGCCTGCTGCTGCGCCCGCAGGTGGCGCTGCCGCTGGCGGCGCTAGGCGCGCTGAGCCTGCTCAGCGGGCGGCTGAAGCGACGCGAGCAGCCGCTGTAGCGGCTCGACTCCGTGCGGCCTCGCAGCCCATGATCGGGGAACCTCTGGGAAGGAGATCCCCATGCCGACCAACCGTCAGTGGATTTTGCGTCGCCGTCCTGCCGGGGAAATCGTTCCCGACGACCTGGAACTGATCGAGACCGCGACGCCTGAGCTGCAGGACGGCGAGGTTCTGGTCCGCAACATCTACCTCTCCCTCGACCCGACGCACCGCATCTGGATGAGCGACCAGGACCAGTACCTGCCGCCGGTGCAGATCGGCGAGGTGATGCGCGGCGGGGCGATCGGCGTGGTCGAGCAGTCGCGCAACGCGGCGCTGCCGGAAGGCGCCATCGTCAACGCCGGCCTGGGCGGCTGGCAGGACTATGCCGTGGTGCACGAGGGCATGGCCCGGCGGGTGCCGCACCTGGCCGACGTGCCGCTGACCGCGCATATGAGCGTGCTCGGCGCGACCGGGCTGACCGCCTATTTCGGGCTCAACGATATCGGCAAGCCGCAGCCGGGCGAGACGGTCGTGGTTTCCGCCGCCGCCGGCGCGGTCGGCTCGATCGTCGGCCAGTTGGCCAAGCTGCAGGGCTGTCGGGTGATCGGCATCGCCGGCGGTCCCAAGAAGTGCCGATGGCTGACCCAGGACCTCGGGTTCGACGGCGCCATCGACTACAGGTCCGAGGACGTCGGCGAAGCCTTGGCGCGGCTGGCCCCCAACGGCGTCGACATCAATTTCGAGAATGTCGGCGGCGATGTGATGGACGCCGTCATCGGCCACATGAACAATTTCAGCCGCATGCCGCTGTGCGGGATGATCTCGACCTACAACCGCGAGGGCGCGGTTCCCGGCCCGTCCGATTTCGGGCGCGTACTGATGCACCGCATCCTGATCAAGGGTTTCATCGTCATCGACTATCTGCCGCGCGCGGCCGAGGCGATGGCCGAGCTGGAGCCGCTCGTGGCCGGCGGCCAGCTCAAGTGGAAGGTCCACATCGTCGACGGGCTGGAGAACGCGGTCGGCGCGCTGGGCCGGCTGTTCACCGGCGACCACGACGGCAAGCTGCTGGTCCAGGTTTCGCCCGAACCCAAGCGCGCCTGACCGCCGGGGCTAGACTCTTTCCCGGTTGGCTTGAATCAAGTCAACCGGGATGAAACAGGATCGAGGGCTCTAGGCGCCTACGCCCAAGGCGGCGAGGGCCCGCTCGCGGCTGGCCTTGTAGTCGACCTTGCCGTTGGGCGCGCGGCCGATGCTGGGGACGACCACCAGTTCGCGGGGCGCCTTGTAGGCGGCCAGCTTCGACTTCACATGGGCGGCCATGTCCTCGAGGCTGGGCGGGTCGGCGCCGGGCTCGGGCTCGACCACCGCGCAGATGCGCTCGCCGAAGCGCGGGTCGGGCACGCCGACCACCACCGCGTCGCGGACCGACGGATGGGTCTTCAGCGCCTCCTCGACCTCCTCGGGGAAGACCTTCTCGCCGCCGGTGTTGATACACTGGCTGCCGCGCCCGAGCAGCTTCAGGGTGCCGTCGAGATTGACCTCGGCCCAGTCGCCCGGAACGCTCCAGCGCTGGCCCTCCATGACCTTGAAGGTCTTGGCGCTCTTCTCGGCGTCCTTGTAGTAGCCGACCGGCAGGAAGCCGGAGACCGCGACTAGGCCGCGCTCGCCCGAGCCGGGCTCGACGCGGCGGCCGTCCTCGGTGAACACCGCGCAGTTGGGGCCGAGCATGAAGGCCGCGGTCGCCGCCTCCGCGCCCGGCGCCGAGGCCGAGGCGCCCAGGCCGACGGCTTCGGACGAGCCGAACGAATCCATGATCATGGCGTTGCGGGCGTGGCTGAGCAGGCCGCGCTTGTTCTCCTGGCTCCACATCGAGCCGGAGGAGCTCATCGCCTTGACGTTCGACAGGTCCCAGCGGCCGGGGTTGGCCTCCAGCGCCTCCAGCATCGGGGTCGAGAAGGCCAGGCCGACGATGACGATGTTGTCGGCCTTGAGCCGCACCGCCTCGTCCCAGAGCTCTATGGCGTTGAAGTTGCGCGAGGGCAGGCTGGCGACCGCGCCGCCGATGTTGAGGGTGATGAAGGCCGAGAACTGGCCGGTGCCGTGCATCAGCGGGCAGCAGACCAGGGTGGTCGGCGAGGGATAGGTCCCGATCCGCGCGTCGATGTCGCCGACCGTCTCCAGCGGCGGCAGACCCATCAGCGCATGGCCGCCGGCGCCGATGACGTTGAACAGGTCGTCCTGCCGCCACATCACGCCCTTGGGCATGCCGGTGGTGCCGCCCGTGTAGAGCAACAGCAGGTCGTCCGGCGATCGGCCCCAGGGCGCCCTGAACGGACGCTGGGCGGGTGGCGAGGCGACCACCTGCTCGTAGTCGTCGGCCCAGTCGGGGACCGGCCGGCCCGGCTCGGCCACCGCGATCCAGAGCTTCACCGTCGGCAGCTTGGCGCGCAGCGGCTCCAGCGTCTCGGCGAAGCCGGCGTGGAAGATCACGGCCTGGGCGTCGGCGTTGTCGAACAGGTAGGTCAGCTCGTCGCCGCCGTAGCGATAGTTGGTGTTGAACGGCGCGAGGCCCGCCTTGAAGGCGGCGTAGTAGGTCTCGAGGTATTCGGGGCCGTTGTAGAGATAGGCCGCGACCTTGCCGCCGGACGAGACGCCATGGGCTGCGAGGTGGGCTGCCAGGGCGTCGGCGCGGGCGTCGAACTGGCCCCAGGTGACGACCCGGCCGCCCTGGATCAGGGCCGGCTGGTCAGGCTGTCTGGCGGCGATGGCCTCCCAGACGTCCGCGAATGTCCACGCGCTCACGACGTCTCCTCCCAATGTCATTGTGTTTTGGGAGGAAGTTGGGGCTCAGGGCTGCCCGGGTGTCAACGTTGACCCCAGGGCAGGGCTTCAGGCGGCGCGCGGCAGGTCGCGGATGTCGCGGAACGAGACCAGCCGCTGGGCGCGTTCGTCCCACAGGGCCAGGCGGGCGTTCTTGAAGCTGTCCCACAGGCCGATGCGGCTGACGTCGTGCAATTCCGGGTGATCCTTCAGCACCTGCGGCAGGCGGTAGAAGGGGATGCGGGCCGACAGGTGGTGCACGTGGTGGATGCCGATGTTGGCGGTCAGCCAGCGCAGCGGCTGGGGGAGATCATAGTGGGAGCTGCCGTGCAGGGCGGCGTCATCGCGCTTCCAGACGCCGTTCCGCGACCAGGACACCCCTTCGTACTGGTGCTGCACGAAGAACAGCCAGACGCCGATGGTCGCGGCGACGACCATGGTGGTGAAGTTGACCAGGATCACCGGCGCCACGCCGAGCAGCCACATCATGACGCCGATGCCGGCCGCGGCGATGGCCGTGTTGCCGAGGGTCGAGGCCCACGGCCGCCAGCCATCCTTCATCAGCCCGATCGGCAGGCGCTGCTGCAGGAAGAACACGAAGGTGGGACCAAGCCCGAACATCACCGCCGGGTTGCGGTAGAGGCGGTAGCCGAGCCGGCGGATCGGCGGCAGGGCGAGATACTCCTCGACGGTCAGCATCTCGATGACGCCCAGGCCGCGGCGATCGAGATTTCCGGAGGTGGCATGGTGCATCGCGTGGGTGCGCCGCCAGTAGTCATAGGGGGTCAGGGTCAGCAGGCCGATCGCGCGGCCGACCCAGTCGTTGGCCGCCTTGTCCTCGAAGAACGAGCCGTGGCCGCAGTCGTGCTGGATCATGAACAGCCGGACCAGGAACACCGCGGCCGGAACGGCCATCAGCAGGGCCAGCCACCAGAGCCCGAAGTGGAACGCGGCCCAGCCGAGGCCCCACAGCGCGGCCAGGGCCGAGGCCGTCAGGACCAGTTCGAAGAGGCTGCGCGACAGGCGCGGGCGTTTGTAGGCGGCGAGCCTACGGCTCCAGTCGGCGGGCTTGGGGTCGGTCACGTGGTCCAGGTTCCGTCACGGGGGCGTTCAGTATCTGTCCCCAGAATGCGGTGGTTCTACGACAGCACTTTGAAGAGGCCGACCGCATTACGGCCAAATCAGCGGCCGCGCCATGCCGATGTCGCCGCAGGGCGTCCTCTACGTGGCGACGCTGGCCGTCAGGCGAGCCGGCGGTACAGGCGCTCGACCTTGCCGCCCGCCTCGTAGGTTCCGACATCCGTGAAGTCGAGCTTGGCCATGACGCGTTGGGAGCCGACGTTCTCGGGATGCACGGTCGCGGCGAGAGCCGGCAGCTTCAGGCTCGAAAAGGCGTGCTCCATCAACCGGCCGGCCGCTTCCGTCGCGATCCCGCGGCCCCAGGCGTCGCGCCGCAGGCGGTAGCCGATCTGGACGTCGTCGGTTGCGGGCAGCGGGGTCAACAGGGCCCAGCCCAGCATCTGCTTCGGCGCGGCCTGTTCGAACAGGCTCCAGTAGCCTAGGCCCTCGCCGAAGTCGGTGTCGATTTGCGCCGACAGGTGCGCACGCTGGCGTTCGGGCGGCCAGATCGCGCCCAGATAGCGCATGACCTCCGGATCGCTGTTGACCGCGACGCTGTCGTCGAGGTCGCTGGCCTGACGTGGGCGCAGGATCAGGCGTTCGGTGGTGAAGCGCGGTTGGGTCATCAGCCCCAACTATCGACCGAGCCGACCCGCCGGGCGGCTGGGCGCCTGGCCGCAGATACCGCGACGACCGTCTCTTGTCGCGAAGCGGGAATGTCGCTCGGCGCCCCATAGAGCCAGCCCTGCGCGAAGTCGACGCCGGCCCGGCGGACCGCGTCCTCGGCGGCGGCGTTCTCGACCATTTCGGCGATGGTCCGGACCTTTAGCTCGGCGCACATGCGCACGAGATGGCGGATGAAGGTGCTTTCGCGGCCGCCGTGCTGGAGCTCGCGGATATAGCGGCCGTCGATCTTCACGATGTCGAGGGTCAGTTGCTGCAGGTAGGCCAGCGACGCGGCGCCGGCTCCGAAGTCGTCCAGGCAGATCATGCAGCCTTCCTGGCGCAGGGCCGAAAGGTGGCGGTCGGCCAAGGCGAGGTCGTCGATGGCCGCGCTCTCGGTGATCTCCAGCAGCAGGCGCCCGGCGACGGTCGGCGACTTGGCCAGCATCTGGCGGACAGCGGTCACGAAGGCTGGGCTGACGATCGTGCGGCCCGAGACGTTGGCGGCGAGTTTCAGGTCGGGCTCTGCGGTGAGCCGGCCGATCGTCTCCTCGACCACCGCGATGTCGAGCGGCTCGATCATGTCGAGCTCTTCGGCCATCCGGATCATCGGATAGGGGCTGGCGCTGTCGCCGAACCGCACGAGCACTTCGTAGTGGTGCAGGGCCGATCCGGCATTCAGATCCACCACCGGCTGGTAGACGAGGCGGAAGCGTTTCTCGTTCACCGCCGCGCCGAGCACGCCGACATCGGCCAGGGTCTTCTTGATCGAGCGATCGACCATGTCGTTGAGGTCGAGGGGCGATCCGTCGCTGACGCCCTCGGCGATGAAGTTGTCGAGGGCGTAGCGGATCGCGCGCGCCAACTGGGCGGGCGAGGCGGTCGACTGCAGGCTCATCAGCCGTGCGCTGGCGCTCAGGCTCGGGGTCGCTTCCGACGACACGCCGGCGATCAGGCGCTGGACCAGAGAGTCGACGCCTTCGCCCTTCTGGCGCACCAGCGCGAAGCGGTCCGCGCCGAGGCTGGCGGCGGCTGAGCCGCCATGCGACTGCGCCCGCAGGCCGCCGATCAGGCGCTGTTCGAGGGCCATGAACGCCTCGGGGCCGAGCCGGTCGCGCAGGGCCTCCAGGCCGCCAAACTCCAGGAACGCCATCTCCAGTTCCTCGCCGGTGGCGCGCGCGGACTCGATCAGGGCGCCAGTGGCGGCCTCGAAGCCGGACTTGTCGTGCAGGTCATGTCGGGTCTTGGGGGCGGCCCGGCTCAGGGCGCAGGAGACCGCCCCGCCGTTTCCCGGCATCTTGAACGCGGTCATCGAGGCGGCGCGCTGGCCGCCCTCCTCGCCGGCCAGGCCGACCACGATCGGGCCGCCACGGCCGCCGTCCTTCAGGCTGCCCAGCAGGGCGGCGACCATCATCCGGTCGCGCGGATCGATGAAGTCGCGCCAAGCGCGCCCGACGAGATCGGTCTCGGCCGACCCGGACAACGCCTCGCTGGCCCCGATGGCCAGGGCGATGCGACCGTCCGGCGCCAGCTCCAGCAGGAGATCCGCACTCGCGAAGGCGAAGCCGAGCAGGCGCTGAGGAGCTAGTGACAAGCCGTGGATCTCCATCCCGCGAGAGGGGTCGCATCCTCATCCAGTGCGATTAATTTCACGTTGAGACCAAGGTTCGCCATAAATGCGGCGGGCCGCCGGGGCTTGTCGTCCCAGCCATCCAGGAGGGCGCATGCGCGAACGACCGACGGCCAGGGTCCTGCTGTTCGACGAGGCCGGCCGCATCTTGCTGCTGAAGGGGCGGTTGCCGAACAGGCCCGCGCACACCTCGTCCTGGTTCACCGTGGGCGGCGGCGTCGAGCCGGGCGAAACGCTGGTCGAGGCGGCTCTGCGCGAGATCGCCGAGGAGACCGGCTTCGTCGAGGGCGTAGAGCTGGGGCCGATCGTCTGGGTCCGACAGTCGGTCAGCGCCCTGGTCACCGGCGAGATCGTCCTGTTCAAAGAAAGCTACATCATCGCCCGATGCCGTGGCGGGGAGCCGACGCGCGACGGCTGGGAGCCATATGAACGGGATCTCATCGACGACATCCGCTGGTGGAGCCTGGACGAGATCGCCGCCACCAGCGACCGTATCTGGCCTGAGCGCTTCTGCGAGTTGATCGGCGGGGTGGCGCGCGGCGAGCATCCGGACCAGCCGTTGGAGATCAGCGTCGAGCGCGCGGGCTGAGGCTCTGGGCGTGAAGGGGGAGAAATGATCATCACAGCCATCGCCGCGGCCGTCGCGATCCACGCGGGCTGCGACCTCGAGACGCCGAGCGGCGAGCCCGGATGCACGCGGGCGGCCGTCGACGCCCTGAAGCTCAACGACCTGCAGGCGATCGGCACCCATAACTCCTACAAGCAGGCGATCGCCCCCAAGCAGATGGCGCTGCTGCGGGCCGTCGATCCCAAGCAGGCCGACGGCCTCGACTATGCGCATCCGCCGCTCGCCTCTCAGCTCGACGCCGGGGCCCGGCAACTGGAGCTCGATCTGCTGAGCGATCCGCAGGGCGGGCGCTACGCCGCGCCCCTGGCCATGAGGATGGCGCCGGACCTGGCTTACGACCTGGCGCCGTTGCGCGCGCCGGGCATGAAGGTGATGCACGTCCAGGACGTCGACTACCGATCGAGTTGCCCAAGGTTCACCGACTGCCTGCGCCAGATCGCCGACTGGTCGAAGGCCCATCCGGACCACCTGCCGATCCTGGTGCTTCTGAACCTCAAGGAAGGTGGTCTGAAGGTTCCTGGGGCGGTCGAAGCGCCGGTCTTCGACGCCGCGGCGATGGACGCGGTCGACGGAGAAATCCGCTCCGTCTTCGCCGCGCGCGACCTGATTACGCCTGGCGACGTGCAGGGCCGCCGCCACAGCCTGCGCGAAGCGGTGGCGGCCGGCGCCTGGCCGACGCTGAAGGCCGCCCGGGGCAAGGTGATGTTCGCGCTCGACGCGCCGCCGCAGCAGGTCGCCGTCTATCGCGGCCAGCGCCGCTCGCTGGAAGGACGCGTCATGTTCGTGAACATCGGCGAGACCTCGCCGGCGGCGGGCTACATCACCCTCAACGAACCGCTGGCGCAGTCGGCCCGTATCGCCGCGGCGGTGAAGGCGGGGATCATCGTGCGCACCCGAGCCGACGCCGACACGCTTGAGGCCCGCAGCGGCGATCTCGCCCGCCGAGAGGCGGCCTTCGCCTCGGGCGCGCAGTACGTCTCGACCGACTACATGTCGCCGGACGTCCGCTTCGGCGACTTCCGCGTCGAACTGCCGGGCGGGGGCGTGGCGCGGCGCAATCCGGTTCGCTAGGGCAGAGTCTGGACCAGGTCCGAATTCGCTAGGGGCGCGCGTCTGGATACTGCGGCAGGTCGTCGGTGATCGGCCACCACGACGCCTTGGAGTCCACATAGAAGTGAAAGCCCAGCTTTGCGTCGGTCGGCGCGTCCAGGGTGCCCGCGCGCAGCCGGATCGCGCCGGGCTTGCTGGCCAGGCGGCTGAACAGCGGGCCGCCGCAGCGGCGGCAGAAGACCCGCTCCTTGCCGGGCGAGGACTCGTAGGCGGTCAACTGGTCCTCGCCGCTCAGCAGGCGGAAGTTGGCGCTCTCCAGCGGGATGTTGGCGCCGAACGGCCCGCCCTGCGCCTTGCGGCAGGCGCCGCAATGGCAGAGCTGGATGGGCGGCAGATCGCCGTCCACCTCGTAGCGAACGGCGCGGCAGAGGTAGGATCCGGCGTGCATTGGTCAACTCCTTTAAACCTTGACGCGAACATTAGGGTTAAGGGCGCAGAAACTAACCAAAACCGTTTACGGGAGATTGAGGGAACGCCGTTATTCGTCCGCGCATGACGCGCTTTTCCATCCAGTACGAGGAGCCTTCGCCGCGGAAGCCGCCTCCGAGCGGCTGGATGCTTCTTCGCGTCTTCATGTGGACCCTGCTGATCGCCTGCCTGGGCCTCTGGAGTTGGGCGATGCTGGCCAAGTAGCGACCTGGCCCGCGCCTTGCGGCGACCGTTCTCCGAGGGGGCAAGACGTCCCAACGGAGGACACCATGCGGTTTACTTTCGCCGACGAGGCGCCGGTCGTGCGGCGCAATCCGATGCTGGTCTGGGCGCGTCGCGTCTTCGACCTGGTGGTCATCGGGGCGGTTCTCGCCGCCGCGGTCGAGACCATCGTATTCCTGAGCGACATGACCCGTTCATAGGCCGGGGCTGACGCCACGGCGCCCCTGGAAAAGCGTCTCGAACTGCGCCTACTGGCGCGACGATCGGGGAGAGACGTCATTGAAAATTCTGAGCCTGACCCTTGCCGCCTGCCTGCTGGCGACGACGGCCGCCCACGCCGAGCCGCCGACGGTCGCCAAGGTGGGCGACCTGCCGCTGGCGTTCGATGATCTCGGGGTGGCGGTCCAGATGTTGAAGACCGCCGACGGGCGCACGGTCCACTACACCGACACCGGCGAGGCCGGGTTCCGTCCGGTGCTGTTCATGGGCGGCACCGGCACCAGCGCCCGCGCCTTCGAGATGACCGAATTCCTGAAGTCGATGCGCAAGCAGCTGAAGCTGCGGTTCATCACCGTCGAGCGGAACGGCTTCGGCGACAGCCCGATCATCGCCGGCTGGGGCTATGGCGACTATGTCGCAGAGGTGCGGGCCGTGCTCGACCACCTGAACGTCCAGCGGATGTCCGGCGTGGCGATCTCCGGCGGCGGGCCGTACATGGCGCAGGTCGCCGCAGCCATGCCCGAGCGCTTCATCTCGCTGCATCTGCTGGCCGCCGCGACCCAGCGTCCGGCGGGCGATCCGATCTGCAAGTACACCGCCGAGCAGATCGCCGCCGTGATCAAGCCGCAGGTCCAGAACCCGAAGGCTGGTGGGGCTTCCCGAAGGACAGCCCGACCCACCAGATCCCCGGCTTCACCGACCGCGCCTTCGACGAGGGCGCGCGGGCCTTCTATATTCGCGGCCAGATGGGGGATCCGGCGCCGGAAGTCGCCGAGGTGATGCGCTATTGCGGCCCGGCCCCGGATCTCTCGGCGGTGAAGGCTCCGGCCTTCATCTATCAGGGGAGCGCCGACAATCAGGTCACCGTCGACACCGCCGAGCGCTGGAAGGCGCAGCTGCCCAATGTCGTGGAGATGCGCCTCTATCCGGGCGAAGGGCACGACGTGCAGTACCGGCATTGGGACCAGTTGCTGCTCGACGTCGCCGGGCGCTCGCAGCTGACGGCGGTCTGCGCCTCGGGCCGCTCGCGGGCGGTTCCCAAGGCGCAGGCCGAGCAGTTGCTGAAGGCGGGCGCGACGCTGGGCGTCTGCGCCTGGACCAAGCCGGCCGCCGGCTAGACTTTGCTCTAGGCGGTGGCCTTGGCGGGCTCGCCGGGGGCGTCGGGGTCCTGGTCCTCGATGTCCTCCAGCTCGCCTTCCCACTTGGCGACAACCGCGGCGGCGACCGAGTTGCCGACCACGTTGGTCGCCGAGCGGCCCATGTCGAGCAGGTGGTCGACGCCGAGCACGATGGCGATCCAGGCCTCGGGCAGGCCGAAGTAGGTGAGGGTGGCCATGATCACCACCAGCGAGGCGCGCGGCACGCCGGCGATGCCCTTCGAGGTCACCATCAGCAGCAGCAGCATGAAGATCTGCTGCTGGACCGTCAGGTGCACGCCATGCGCCTGGGTGATGAAGATGGTCGCGAAGGTGCAGTAGAGCATCGAGCCGTCGAGGTTGAACGAGTAGCCGAGCGGCAGCACGAACGAGACGATGCGGCGACGCACGCCGACCTTGGGCAGGGCGTCGAGGATGCGGGGGTAGGCCGCCTCCGAGCTGGCGGTCGAGAAAGCCAGCAGCGCCGGAGTGCGGATCACGCCGAACAGCGGGATCACGCGTTTGCCGATGACGATGAAGCCGGCGATGAACAGCAGCACCCACAGCACGCCCATGGTGGCGTAGAAGCCGATGACGAACTTGCCGTAGACCGCCAGCATAGCCAGGCCCTGGGTCGCGATGGTCGAGGCCAGGGCCGCGAAGATCGCCAGCGGGGCCAGCTTCATCACGAACTCGGTGACCTTCAGCATGATCTGCGCGCCCTGTTCGACCAGGACCGCGACGGCCGGAGCGCGGTCGTCGACCGCCGCCACCGCGGTGCCGACGAAGAGCGAGAAGACGACGATCTGCAGGATCTCGTTCTTGGCCATGGCGTCGACGATCGAGGTCGGCACCAGGTGGGTGATGAAGCCCTTGAGCGTGAAGGCGTCGGTATTGGCCGCGGTGGGCGCGGCGGCGGCCGCGGTCTCCAGGTGCAGGCCCGCTCCCGGCTGCAGCAGGTGGACCATCAGCAGGCCGACCAGCAGCGAGACGATCGAGGCGCAGATGAACCAGCCCATGGTCTTGGCGCCGATCCGGCCGATGGCCGCGGCGTTCTCCATGTGGGCGATGCCGGCTACCAGGGTGGTGAAGACCAGCGGGGCGATGATCATCTTGATCAGCCGCAGGAAGACGTCGGTGATCAGCGACAGGCCCTCGGCCGCCTGCTTGGCCTGGTCGGGGCTGAGGAACTGGTTACAGGCCCATCCGACCCCCACGCCGAGCACCATGGAAAGGACGATCAGCAGGGCGAAGCGACGGTTCATAGGCGGCTCATGGCTCGTGGAAGGCGGTCGGTGCGGCGTGAACCGCGAAACTCCGACTTTCCATCAAGACGCACGTGGTCGCCGGCGCCTCATGCCAAATCGTCGCCCGGCCATAACCTTTTCGGAGGAAGGGCGGGCGGCCGCCTAGGGTCCGGACTCAATTGAGCCAGTATGCGTAGGTTGCGGCGAGCAGGACGGCCGAGAGGTAGTTCCTTGCGAGCTTGTCGTAGCGGGTAGCGATGCGTCGGAAGTCTTTTAGCCTGCACCACATGCGCTCGACGCGGTTTCGGTCCTTATAGGCGTTGGCGTCGTAGGGGATTGGAGTTCGGCGAGAGGTGGTGGAAGGGATCACCGCCTCGGCCCCGCGCTCGGCGAGCCGCCTGCGCAGATGGTCGGCGTCGTAGCCTTTGTCAGCCAGGAGCTTCTGGAAGGGGCCTGTGGCCTGGATCAGGGCGTGAGCCATGCTGATGTCGTTGATGTTTCCGGCGCTGAGCAGCAGCACCCTGGGCCGGCCGCGCTCGTCGACCAGGCCATGGATCTTGGTGGTGCGGCCCCCACGCGAGCGGCCTATGGCTTGGAGGAAGGCCCCCCTTTTGCGCCCGCCGCCGACCGGTGCGCCCTGACGTGGGTAGCGTCGATCGCCGCGCCATAGATGCCGGTGTGGCCCGTCAGCGCCTCAAACATCTGCAGCCAGAGCCCCTGGCGGCTCCAGCGGTTGAAACGGTTGTAGACGGTCGTGTAGGGCCCGAACTCCGGTGGGCAATCGCGCCAGCGAGCTCCGCTCTTCAGCATATGGACAATGCCCGAGATCACCCGGCGATCATCCACCCGATGGGCGCCCTTACGACCTCGCGGAAGCAACGGCTCGATCCGAGCCCATTCTTCGTCGCTAAGCCACTGAACCTGCTTCGCCATATCCAAGGCTCCTTCCGGAATCCTTGAATCAGCAACGCCAACGCCGCGCTAGACCCTATTGAGTACAGACCCTAGTCCGGTACGACGTCGAACGCGATCGTGGTTCGGACGTCGTCGCCGCCGAACGGGACGGTGCCGTGCCACATGTAGGATGGGAACAGGGCCAGCAGTCCGGGCTGCGGGCGGACGAAGTGCTCGGCCTCCAGCAGCGGCCGGGTCGGGATCGGCGGGGCCCCGAAGCGCAGCCAGCCGGCGCGGTCGGTGTCGTCGCCCAGCGCCTGCGGCACGTCGATGTAGCAGGCCGACGAGATCCAGCCCTGCGGATGGATGTGATCGACGTGGAAGCCGCCGGGGCGTAGCCGCACCGACCACGCGCCCAGCACCCTGTGGCCGCCGCCGTTGCGGGCGCGGAACATGTCGGGGCCCTCGCCGATGGCGGCGCGGTAGGCGGCGAGCTGCCCTTCGATCGCCTGGAAGAAGGCGCGGATGGCCGGATGCTCGGAGGCCAGGAGGTTCTGCGAGGTCTGGGTGCCGCCGCGGACCGATTGCTCTAGGGGATGGGCCTGCAGGGCGTGCAGGTCGGCGAGGGCGAGGCGCAGGTCGGCTAGGTAGGCGTCCAGGCTGGTCCAGCCGTCCGGGGTGTCGATGAGCTGGGCGCGGACCAGCGCGTCGTAGTCCCAGAGGCTGCGGTAGCGGTCATCGCCGCCTGCCCGCCAGGCGGTGGCCAGAACGGCGGCGGCCTCCTGGTCGGTGGCGTTGTCCGCCAGCAGCTGCTCGGCGATCTGGGCGGCGGTCTCGCTGTCGCCGAGCGCCAGGCAGGCGTGCGCCATGGCGCGGCGCGCGGACGGATCGCGCGGGGTGCGGGCCAGGACCGCGGCGCAGAGCTCGCGGCTGCGTTCCGGCGCGGTGCTCAGCGAGAGCGCCGCGGTTTCGAGCGCCAGGCGCGGATCGCCCGGCGTCGCGGCCAGCGCCCGCTGGGCGAAGGCCAGCGCCTGCGCCTCGCCGGCGACGTGGTTCAGCAGGCGGATCTTGACCCCGGACAGCAGCGGCCGCAGCGGCGGCTCGGCGGCGGCCAGGGCCGCCTCGATCGGCGCCAGAGCCAGGGCGGCGTCCCCCGACCGCATCCAGATGAGCTGCCCCAGGTCGCGCAGGGCGTCGGCATAGGCGGGCCGCCGGGTCACCGCGTTGCGGAAGGCGTTCTCGGCCTCGTCGAACCGCCGCAGGCCCTGCAACGCCCGGCCATAGACCAGCCATGTCTCGGGCGCGTCGAGGCCCAGCGAAAAGGCCCGCTCGACCTCGGCGGCGGCCTCGCGGTCGCGGCCGGCGTCGCCGAGGCCGGAGGCGACATTGTGAGCGGCGACGCCGCTGCCGGGGTTGAGCTGCGCGGCGCGCTGGTAGTCCGTGAGTGACTCCGGCTTGCGGTCGAGCGCCTTCAGCGCCGCCGCTCGCGCCGAGAGCGCCTCATGCCAAGGGCGCTCGCCCTCGGTGAAGGGACGGGCCAGCGCCTCGGCTTCGGCCGCGCGGCCCGATCCGGTCAGCAGGCGGGCAAGGGCGACGGCGGCCTGCACGCAGGCGTGGTCCGCGGCGAGCACGCTGCGATACAGCCGCTCGGCCTCTGCAAGGCGGCCGGCCCGGCCCAGGGCGCGCGCCTGGTCCAGCGTCTGGGCGATGGCGGGCGACGGCGGGGGCGGGGCGGCGAGCAAGGTCTCAACTTCCGTTCACTGAACAATCGCCGGCCCGGCGCGCGAGCATGCGCGCGCATTGTGCGAACCCAGGCGGGAGCCTGTCCAGTAGGCGCCGGCGGTCCAGGCGAGACGCAAAAGCCGCACTCCGCGCGGGCCGGACGGCCGCCTGCGAAAAATTACAGGTCGGACATGTGGGTCCTTGGAACCCCTGCGTCTTGGGCTGCGGACGCGCGAGGGGTGCGTCGTCAAATAACAAGGGCGGACGGATGAATTCGAGTTCTTTGAAGTGGTTGATGGCGGGGGGCGTCGCGTATGGAGCCCTGCTCGCCGGCGGGATGGCCCAGGCGCAGGAAACCACCGCGGTTGAAGAGGTGGTCGTCACCGGTTCGCGTATCGCCCGTCCCGATTATGTCGCCAACAGCCCGATTGTGTCCGTCGGTCAGGCGGCCATCGAAAACACCGGCCAGGTGACTGTTGAAAAGTCGCTGTCGCAGATGCCGCAGTTCACCGGCTCGTTCGGTCAAGGCAACACCGGCTCGACCTCGACCGGCCTGAACGGCGGTCAGTCGTACGCCTCGCTGCGCGGCCTCGGCGCCAAGCGCACCCTGATCCTGATGGACGGCCGCCGCCTGCAGCCGTCGAACCCCGATGGTTCGGTCGACCTCAACACCATCCCTGAAGCCCTGATCGAGAACGTCGAAGTCATCACCGGCGGCGCCTCGACCGCCTACGGCTCGGACGCCACCGCCGGCGTCGTGAACTTCCGCCTGAAGCGCAACTTCGAAGGCATCACCGTCGATAGCCAGTACGGCATCTCCGAGCACGGTGACGGCGAATCCTTCAAGGCCTCGCTGACCGCCGGTCGGGCGTTCGACGAGGGCCGCGGCCGCGCGGTGATCTCGGTCGACTACACCAACCGCGACATCGCCCTGCAGAGCGCCCGCGACTGGTTCGTCTTCCGCCTGACCACCCCGGGCCTTTCGACCATTCCGCAGGGCACGGTGCTGTTCGGCGCCAACCTGCCGACCCTGGCTTCGGTCAACGGCGTGTTCGTCGGCAAGTACGGCACCCCGGCCCTGACCGGCAACGCCGCTGGCCGCTACACCGGCCAGATCGGCTTCAACACCGACCAGACGATCTTCTCGACCGCTGGCGTGCCGGTGCGGAATTTCCGCGATCCGCAAACCAACGACGCCTACATCGTCAACTCGAACGCGGCCGGCACGCAGCAGCAGGTCAACTTCGGCTATGACGGCGCCTCGATGCAGTCGGACCTCGACCGCTATGCGGTGTTCGGCAAGATCGACTACGACCTGACCGACAACATCAAGTTCTTCACCCAGTTCACCTTCACGGACTACGAGTCGGTCGGCATCACCAACCCGACACTGGCCTCGAACGTCTACGGCCTGACGGTTCCGGTCTCGAACCCTTACATCCCGGCCGACTTCCGCACGATCCTGGCCTCGCGTCCGACCCCGGGCGCCGACTTCACCTTCTACAAGGCCCTGAACATCCTGGGCCCGCGGATCCAGAAGTACAGCTACACCGTCTACCAGCTGACGAGCGGCCTCTCGGGCGACGTCGGGTTCAAGGACTGGACCTGGGACGCCTACGCCTCGTTCTCGAAGGCCAAGTTCGACAACGAGCAGAACGGCGGCGCCAGCGCCAGCGCGGTCAATCGCCTGCTCCGCAGCCCCACCGGCGGCACGGAATACTGCGCCGGCGGCTGGAACCCCTTCGGCAACCTGACGCCGTCGGGCGACTGCATCCGCTACATCAGCCGCCGCACGCTGAACCAGAACGAGCTGGAACAGCGCATCGTCGAAGCCAGCGTCCAGGGCGGCCTGTTCGAACTGCCCGCCGGCGAGATCCGCTTCGCGGCCGGCGTCGACTACCGTTCGAACGAGTACACCTTCACCCCGGACAGCCAGCTGAACCAGCCCGACGGCACCTCGGACGTTCTGGGCTACAGCGTGCTGCGTGACGCTTCGGGTTCGGTCGACACCTACGAAGCCTTCGGCGAACTGCTCGTTCCGCTCCTGAAGGACCTGCCGCTCGTCAAGGAGCTGAACACCAACCTCGGCTACCGCTTCTCGGACTACTCGTCGGTCGGCGCGATCAGCACCTACAAGGTCGACTTCGACTGGTCGGTGATCGACAGCCTGCGCTTCCGCGGCGGCTACAACCGCGCCATCCGCGCCCCGAGCGTCGGCGAACTTTACGCGCCGGTCTCGACCGGCTCGGTCGCCATCGGCACCGCCGGCCCGACCAACACCGACGGCGACCCCTGCGACGTCCGCTCGTCGTTCCGCCGCGGTGCGGACGCCGCTCAGGTCCGGGCGCTCTGCCTGGCCCAAGGCGTCCCGACCGCGATCATCGACAGCTACCAGCTCGGCACGGCCCAGGTGTTCGCCCTCACCGGCGGCAACCCGGACCTGCAGGAAGAAACCGCCGATACCTTCTCGTTCGGCGCCGTCATCCAGTCGCCGTTCGAACACCCGCTGCTGAGCCGCATGTCGGCGTCGATCGACTGGTACAGCATCAAGGTGAAGGACGCGGTCGGCAGCCTGCCGGTCAAGAACTCGTTCCAGTTCTGCTACAACGCCGGCGGGGCCAACCCGACCTTCGATCCGACCAACTACTACTGCCAGCTGATCGCCCGTAACACGGCGTCCGGCGTGCCGCTGAACCCGGTTCAGCCGCTGCAGAACCTCGGTCAGTTCGAGACCACCGGCATCGACTTCCAATTCGACTGGAACATCGACCTGATGGACGTCGGTCTGAGCGACGACGCCGGCCAACTGGCGATCAACGTCTCGGTCGGCTGGCTGGACCAGTTCAAGATCCAGAACCTGCCGAACGCGGCCACCTACGATTACGCCGGCACTTGGGGCACGGCCGTCGAGACCAGCGCCGGTCAGGCTCACCCGGAGTGGAAGTCGGTCACCTCGGCCACCTACACCCGCGGCCCGGCCAGCGTCGGCCTGCGCTGGCGCTATATCAGCGAGATGAAGAACTCGGCCACCGTGGTCACCCCCACCAGCACCGCGCGCGGTGTGAAGGCCTACAACATCTTCGACCTGAACGGCCGCGTGAAGCTGCCGTGGGAAACCGACCTGCGGTTCGGCGTCAACAACCTGTTCAACCAGAACCCGCCGCAGGCTGGCGACACCGAGTACAACTACGACCAACAGAACTACGACGTCATGGGCCGCACCTACTACGTGGGCGTGCGCAAGCGTTTCTAAGACAAACGGAGGCCGGGGCGGCCCCACCGCCCCGGCCGCCACAAGCCGCTGCGTCCTTGGCGGCGAAGGGCGTCGGTCGAAAGACCGGCGCCCTTCTTGTTGCGCGCTCCTAAGGGACGTGACGACGGCGCGGGCAAAAGAAAAGCGCCGGACCCGAAGGCCCGGCGCTCCTGGCGCCGGGCGAGCTTGCCCGGCGCTAGGCGTCCTGGGGAGACGCCTACTTCTTCGCGACGGCCGGGCCGTAGAGCAGGCCGTTGAACAGGAACTTGAAGGTCCCGTACGACTGCGCCCGCTGGGTGACTTCCGGACCCATCACGAACAGCTTGCCCTTGCCCACGTCGATGTCGAGGACGCCGGTCGAGCCCTTGAGCTTCTCCTGGCCGACAGCCCAGCCGCTGCGCAGCGGAGCGTCGGTGTCGAACCACGAGACGCGCGCCACGCCGCTGGCCGAGGCCTTCAGGTTGAAGGTCGGGCTGCGGTCGAAGAACACGTCCACGTCCTGCGGGACGCCGTAGGCCAGCGGCTGGCGGTTATCGACCTTGGCGCGCAGCACCGAACCCGGAATGTAGAATTCCTTGTTCGACAGGCCGACGAGCTTGTCGCCGTCCTTCTTGGCCACGGCCACTTCGACCGGCGCGCCGATCACGGTCGCCAGACGCGAAGAGGAGCCGATGGTGATCACCGTGCCGCCGTTCTTGGCGAAGTCGGCCACCTGCGGCAGCGTCTTGTCGTCGGTGATCGCGCCCAGCCACGGGTGGAACTCGGCGGGGATGTTTTCGGCCTTCGGCTGCGGGAAGCTGCGGCTGGCCCGGAACGGACCGCCCTGCGGGGCCGGGATCACGCCGTCGGCGAAGACCAGGACGTCGTAGTCCTTGGCCAGGTCGCCGGCGTCGAGACGCTGCGGATAGACCACCTCGAACGGCGCTTCGAACTGCTCGAACAGCCAGCGGTTCCAGCCTGAGGGCATCGAGCCGCCATAGACGTCGACCAGCCCGATGCGGACCGGCTTCAGCGGCAGGGCCTCGCCGGCCGGCTTGGCGCCGACGGCGAAGGCGTCGATGCCCAGATCCTTCACGCCCTTGGCGATCACGGCATGAGCCTCGGCCGAGGCCGGAACCCAGATCGCGCCCGGACCGAAGCTGTCCTTGCCGGCCTTGGCGCCGTCCTTCAGCCAGAACACCGGCTGACCGGCCTTCAGCAGGCGGTTGGTCAGGGTGAAGCTCTGGTTGGTCTCATGGCTGATCAGCCAGCCGGCCTTGCCCGAACCCTTCACCGAACCGGCTTGCACCGGCACGAGGTCGGGCAGGCGTTCGGTCGGGGCCTCGAAGCCGTCGAGGATGCGGTCGAACTTGATCCCCATCTGATAGGCCAGGGTGTAGCCGGTGATGTCGTACGGCGCCTTCGGCGGGCCGCCCGGATACTCGAGGTCGTGCGGGTGGTCCTGCGGCTCGAACATGTCGAGCACGTGCGGGCGATAGGCCTGCGCGGCCTTCACCACGTAGGAGCCGGCCGGGTAGGTCTTGGCGCCGACCTTGAAGGCCTTGGTGGCGCGGTCGACGTCCACGCCGGTCTTGATCAGCGCGTTCACGAACGCAGTGACGGTCGGCATGTCGGCCTGATCCGACGGGATGATGAAGCCGCGCGGATCGCGCTCCTCGGGCTTCTGCAGCACGCTGTAGAGCTTCGGATCGACCGCGCCGGCGCGGCCGAAGAACGAGGCCATCATTTCGTCCTCGGCGCCGGGCTTGGCGTTCTTGGCCGCCTCGTTCAGCTCGTCGATCTTGGTCGGCGTGGTCGTCCAGCTGTCCTTGGAGCCGCGCTCGATGCTGTTCGCGCCCATCTTGTAGATGTTGGACAGCAGGCGTTCGCGGTTGCGCGAGGCGTAGTCGATGACCGCGCGGTTCATCGTCCACTGGTACTCGACGGTCTGCGACAGACGCCAGGTCTGCGGGGCGATCGGCATCGGCCGGTCGCCGTTCGGCAGCTGCAGGTTCGGCACCAGCTTCACGGACTCAGGGGTCGGGCCGCCGATGATCTCGGTCAGCAGGCCGATCGAGTTGTGGAAGTAGGCGATCGAGCGCTCCATCCCGTTGTGCCAGGTGGAGTACGACGCCGCACTACGCGCGCCGGAGCCGGGCTTGTCCTCGGCGACCAGACGGCTGTGCATCGCCATCCCGACTTCTTGCAGGGAAGTCATGACCAGCGGGTCGTAGTTGTAGTTGAACGGGTCGCGGAACGGCGGAACGAACACCACCATGCCCGTCGGGCCGGTCTGGTGCTGGTTGAAGATGATCTGCGGGAACCACTCGCGGAACAGCTGCTTGTTGACGTTGGTCGTCTCAGCCATCTGCGACATGTAGCTGTCGCGGTTGTTATCGTGGCCGACGTACTTCTGGTACAGGCGCGGGATCGAGTTGAACTCGCGCTTGTTCGGGTCCTCGTGGCGCATGTACCAGTCGGACACCAGTTCCATGCCGTCCGGGTTGTCGTGCGCGAACAGGATGATGACGTCGTCGAGCATCCGGAGCGTCTCCGGATCGTTCATGGTCAGCATCCGGTAGAGCACCTGGATCTGGCCCTGCGAGGTCACCGTCTCGGTGGCGTGCAGGCCAGCGTCGATCCAGACCACAGCCTTGCCTTCGGCCGCCAGCTTGGCGGCGTCTTCCTTCGACAGGCCCTCGGCCTTGGCCAGGCGCTTGGAGATCGCCTTGTAGTGGTCGAGCTTGGCGAGGTTGGCGGGCGACGAGACCACAGCCATCCACTGCGTCCGGCCCTCTTCGGACTTGCCGAAGTCGACCAGCTTCATGCGGTCCGATTGGGACGCCAGGGTCTTCAGATAGGCCTCGTAGGCCGTGTAGTCGGCGAGGAAGTAGTCGCTGCCCGGGTTCTGGGCGAAGGCTTCGCTCGGCGGGGTGATGCTCGCCGCGTTGGCGGCTCCGCCCATGATCATGACCAGCGCCAGGGCGGCGCCCGTCATTGCGTGTTTTCGCGTCATTCCATCCCCCGTCTCGATTGCCAGAACTGGCGGTCCCACAAATGGACCAGCCTCAGTAGACGAGACGCAATCGGGGTTCGATTCCGCACCTGCGGTTGCGGACCAAAATTCAGCGCGGCGGGGGATACCGGAGCGTTGAAAAAAATGGGGGCCGGCGCAGCCGACCCCCATGCGGCTTACTCGGCGCCGCCGGCCTTGCGGTAGTCGAGCGGCGGCTTGCGGTCGCCGACCATCGACTTGTAGGCGAAGTCGGAGCCCTGGCGCTGCTTCAGCTCGGCCTTGGCCTGGGCGATCAGCTCCGGGTTCGACAGCAGCTCGGCGCCGGTCAGCGACAGGGTCTTGGCCGCGACGGCCGCGCCCTTGAGGCCGATGCTCATGCCGGCCGCCGCGACGTTCTGCCAGCTGTGGCCGGCCGAGCCGGGCACGAAGGTGGCGGTCGAGAGGCCCACGGTCGGGGTGACCCACGACACGTCCGCCACGTCGGTCGAGCCGCCGCCGGCGTCGCCCGAGGTGTCGGCGTCCTTGTAGGGCTGGATCTTGCCGACCGAGCTGAGGTCGCCGCCGCCCTTCGGCAGGGACTTGGCGAGCTCCTGGGCGAACTTGGTCTCTTCAGCGGTCCAGGTGATGCCGCCGACGTCGGACAGCGACTGGTACATGACCTTGCCCAGCACGTCGTTGGGCAGCAGGTTGTAGACGCCGCCGGTCTGCTCGAACTCGACCTTGGTGCCGGTGATCATGGCCGCGCCCTGGGCGGCGGTCTTCACGCGGTCCATGACGTCGACGACGATCTTCGGGTCGGCGTTGCGGACGTAGTAGTAGACCTCGGCGAAGTCGGGGACGACGTTCGGGGCCTTGCCGCCGTTGGTGACTACATAGTGGATCCGCGTGCGGTCCGGGATGTGTTCACGCAGGTAGTTGTTGGCGACGTTCATGATCTCGACGCCGTCCAGGGCCGAGCGGCCGGCCCACGGCGCGCCCGAAGCGTGGCTGGACTGACCGTAGAAGCGGAACTTGCCGCTGATGTTGGCCATCGAGGTGCCCTGGTTGGCCGAGTTGGTGTTGCCCGGGTGCCAGTGCAGGGTGATGTCGACGTCGTTGAACAGGCCGTCGCGGACCATGTAGACCTTGCCCGAGCCGCCTTCTTCGGCCGGGGTGCCGTAGACGCGCACTTCGCCCTGGACCTTGTTGGCGACCATCCACTGCTTCAGCGCCACGGCGCTGGCGACCGAGGCCGCGCCGAACAGGCTGTGGCCGCAGCCGTGGCCGTTGTCCTGGCCGGCGATCGGGGTCTTGGTGGGGACGGCGGCCTGGCTCAGGCCGGGCAGGGCGTCGAATTCGGCGAGGATCGCGATAACCGGACCCGAGCCGTTCTTGAAGCTGGCGACGAAGCCGGTCGGTTCGCCGGCGACGCCGGCCTGGACCTTGAAGCCGGCGGCCTTGAGCTGATCCTGGAGGAGGGCGCTGCTCTTGGTTTCCTGGTAGCCGAGCTCGGCGTAGCTCCAGATCTTCAGAGCCGCGTCGTTCATCTTCGGGGTGTAGGCGTCGACGGCCGCGGTCAGCTGGCCCTTGTCGGCGGCGGTCAGCGGGGCGGCGACGGCGGCCGAGGCGGCGAGCCAGGCCGTAGCGCAAAGCGCGCTGGTGGCCAGCGCCTTGGAAATCAGTTTCATGGGTCCTCCAGGACGGCGGCGCATAAGGGCGCGGCCGCTCCCTTCCAAGACGCAGCGGCGTCCTAAATCCTCACTCGCCGGCGGGCGGGTATAGGTCGATGAGGTTCGCGGAGGTGTGGCCCGCCTTGACCATGCCGTAGGCTTCCAGCGTGGCGACGAAGCCGGCCATGTCGCCGGTTCTGAAGCGTCCGCTGAGCGGCGTCGCGGCGAGGCGCGCATCGGCGATGCGCACCTTGCGGGTCGAATAGCGGTTCATTTCCTGGACGATGGACGCCAGCGGCCGGTTTTCGAACACCAGGCTGCCTTCGCGCCAACTCGTCAGGTCGGCCAGGTTGCGCGCCTCGAGAGTCCATGGGGCCGAGCCGCTCTGAGCCAGGTGCTGGCCGGGCGCCATGTCGACGGTGGCATGAGCGCCGGCCACGCGGACCTTGCCCTCGATCAGGCTGACCGACCATTCGCCGGGATCGACACGGACGTCGAAAGCGGTGCCGAGCGCGGTCACCGTGCGCCCCTCGGCGCTCACCACGAACGGCTTGTCCGGATTCTTGGCGACTTCGAAATAGGCCTCGCCGCGCACCAGGGTCAGGCTGCGCTGCTTGTTCCAGTCGGTCAGCCGCACCTCGGTGTCGGTGCTGAGCGTGACCCTCGAGCCGTCCTGCAGCGTCACGACCTGCTGGCCGCCGATCGGGGTGCGGTAGACGGCCAGCGCCTGCGGCGCTGCGGCGACCACCGCGGCTGGCGCAGCGTTCTGGTCCTGCGCCTGACGCCAGGAGCCGTAGCCGAGCATCGAACCGGCGGCGAGGACGGTGGCGGCGATGCCGGCCGCCCACCGCATGTGCGGGCGCCGCCGCTCGGCGGCGAGATCGGCCTTAAGCGCTTCGCGCGCGGCCATGACCTGCGGATCGTCCTTGAGGTCGCCGATGCGGTCCCACGCGCCGCTGACCAGGGCCCAGTCGTCGCGATGGGCCGGATCGGCCGCCAGCCAGGTCTCAAACTCGTTCTGGACATCCCTGTCGTCGGGATGGCGCTGCAAACGCACAAACCACGACGCGGCGTCCGGGCTACCGGAAGGACCGATTTGTCGTTGGTTGTCGTTCATCGATTTCCTGCAGCCGGATCGAGACGATCCGGAGCGCCTTGGTGACGTGTTTCTCGACAGCGCTCACCGAGATGCCGAGTTGCGCTGCGGTAGCCTTGTAGCTCAAGCCCTCGAAGCGGACGAGCATGAAAGCCGCGCGGGTGCGGGGAGAAAGTTGATTGAGGGCGTCCAGCGCCACGGAAGCTTCCTGCTTGGCTTGCAAGATCCGGTCGGGGGACAATTCGTCGAGCGGGTGATGGGCCTCTTCCAGCTCGCAGTGCGCGCCCCGGCGCCTCACTGTGTCGCGGCGGCGGCGATCGAGCAGCACGTTGGTCGCGGTCTGGAAAATGAAGCTGGAGAGGTTGGTCACCTCGCCGCCCTGTCGGCGATTGTGCAGCCGCAGGAGAACTTCCTGAATCAGGTCGTCGATTTCGTGTCCGTCGGCGCGACGCCGAAAGAAAGCGCGTAAGGCTTGCTGGTAGGGAATCGACGCATGCGCCAATCCCTCCGGCTCGCCCCTGGCACCGGTCGTTTCCGCCCACGCCATGGAAATTTCCTGAACACCCCGAATTGTCTTATTGGCGTCATGGTTGTTGATGGGGGCGCCCAGGTCAATGACGTTTGGGAAAGGGACCCGTGCGATCGGGCTCCTGCTGGGTTTTCGGGCAACGGTGGGGCGGTCGTCGGCGCCATGGGGGCGGAGAGCGGCAAAGAGCGCACTGGCTGGCGTAGAGGGCTGGCCTTACAAACGCGGCTGTCGGAAGGCCGTGGCGTTGGCGCGGAGCCTTGTAGCCGTTGAGTATTCTCCGTCTCGGGATCGTTGTTGCGTGCGTATCCGGCGTCGTGCTCCCCGCGACGGCCGTCGAGGCCGCTAGCCGCAAGGCGCAATTTGCGATTCCCGCCGGCGCGCCGCTCGATCGGGCGCTGACCATGTTTTCCGCGCAGAGCGACCGCGACATCCTGTTCACGCCCACCATGGTCGGCGGGCGCCGGAGCAAGGCGGTCTTCGGGCGCATGGACCCCGACGCCGCCCTCAACGCGCTGCTCCGCGGGTCGGGCCTCACCTGGAGAGAGTTCCAGGGGCGCTATCTGGTCGAACAGGCGCCTGCGCCGGCGGTCGAGGAGCCCGAAGCCGAGGTCGAGGGGCTGGTGGTCACGGCCCTGCGCCGCCCGACGCTGGATCGTCTGACGCCGATGTCGGTGCGCGCCTTCTCCGGCGAGGACCTCACCCGGGCCGGCGCGGCGACGTTCACCCAGGCCGCGACGCTGATGCCGGGCCTGACCCAGACCAGCACCGGCACCGGTCGCAACCGCTTTAGCCTGCGGGGCGTCTACGGCTCGGGCGAGGCGACCACCGCGCTCTATTACGACGACATCCCGGTGACGGGGCCCAGCGGCACCACCGCCGATCCGGGCGGCTCCTCGCCGCAGTTCCTGCTCGTCGACGTCGAGCGGATGGAATTGCTGCGCGGGCCGCAGGGCACGCTCTACGGCTCCAGCGCCATGGGCGGCGCGCTCAAGGTGGTGTTCAAGCGGCCGGACCTGAACGAGCCGAGCGCCTCGCTGTCAGGCGAAGCCTCGACCAATGCGGGATACTGGGGCGAGGCCGAGACGCTGGTCGTCAATCGGCCGCTGGTCGAGGACAAGATCGGCGTGCGGCTGGCTGCCTATCACCGCCGCGACCCGCCCTATCTCGAGAACCGCCGCCTAGGACTGAAGGGAATCAACGACAGCGCGACCTGGGGCGGGCGCCTGGGCGTCGGGTTCCAGTTCGACAACGACGTCCAGATCAACCTGACCGTGGCCCATCAGGAGGCCCGCGATGGCGACACCAGCGGCGGCTGGGCGGGCGCGCCGCCGAACGTCAGCTATGGCCATGTACGCACGCCTTTCGACAGTCGGATGACGATGTACGAAGGCGCGCTCTCCTGGCGCTTCTCGGGCATGCGCCTCACTGCGAATGCGGCGTCCTATACGTGGAAGAGCACGCGCCAGATCGACTACACCGGCACATTGCAGAGCGAGCGGCTCAGCCTCGACGGCTGCAAGCGCTACCTGCAGATTCCGGACACGGCGGTCTGCACCGCGCCGCAGCTTGCGGCCTATTCCAGCTATGTCGACAGCCGGGCGCCGGGACTGCTCTATCAGCCGATCGATCTCTATGCCGACGTCCAGGAGGTGCGGCTGCAGTCGGATGCGCCGGGGTATTTCGCCTGGACCGCCGGGGTGTTCCGCGAGGTGCGCAGCGACACCATCGACAGCCAGGTGATCGTCGGCGATCCGGCCACCGGCCTGCCGCGGCATGGCGACTTCACCGGCCGGCGCATCGTCGACAGCCAGCTGACCCAGCGCGCGGTCTACGGCGAAGCGACGCTGGGGGCCGATCGCGACACCTCGTTCGTGCTGGGGGCCCGCCGGTTCACCTACGACAAGCGCACCGACGGCGAGGCGTTGATCGTCAACGTGATCTCCAACACGACCGAGGCCAATTTCCGCAGCACAACCGAGGAAAGCGGCTGGAGCCTCAAGTTCCTCGCCAGTCATCGGTTCAGCCCGTCGGCGATGGGCTACGCCCAGGCTTCGCAGGGGTTCCGGCCCGGAGGGGTTAACACTGTGCCCGGCCTCCCGCCGAACCTGTCGGCCTACGGCGCCGATTCGCTCTGGAACTATGAGCTCGGCCTGAAGGGGGCGTGGCTGAACAACCGGCTGCAGGTCAACACCGCGCTCTACCGCATCGACTGGCAGGACATGCAGTACACCGCCAACAGCACGAACGGCGCGTTCTCGTTCATCACCAACCTGGGCCGGGCGCGGGTCAACGGTCTGGAGGCGGACGCCAGCTTCGCGTTCACGCCGGCCTGGCGGGGCGGCGCCAATCTGGCGCTGACCGACGCGATCCTGACCAGCGACCAGGCCAGCGCCGACGGCGTGGGGCTGGGCTCGGCCGGGGACAGGATTCCGGCGGTGCCGCGGATCGCAGCCGACGGCTGGCTGGAATATCGGCGCGATCTGGGGGGCGGGCTGGAACTGCTCGTGCGGACGGACGCAGCCTATGTCGGGCGCTCGAACAGCACCTTCAAACCCGGGGTGGGCGGGGATGTCGCGCTAGGCGACTACTGGTTGTTCAACAGCCGCGCCTTCCTGCGGGCGGCGCGATGGACGGTCGGCGCCTTCATCGAGAATCTGACCGATGTCGACGATCCCAGTTTCGCCACCAGCGCCCGCCAGCCGCTGACCATCGCTCCGCGGCCGCGGCGGTTCGGCCTGACCGCCAGCTACGATTTCTGAACCCGCGACCGGGCTGCGACAGAACCGGACGCAGGGTCGATGCTTGCGAGAAAAGAACATCTTGTGAACCAAGAACAAAGAGCGTACGCCTTGTTCCGACGGACGCCGACGCCTCTTGGGGCACGGACTGTCGGGTTGGAATCATGAAACAAGGGGCGCCTTGGATGAGTCAGTCGGCGTTGAAGCTCGTGGGACGAGAAGAAGGCGATAAGCAGCGCGCTCTGGAAGCGGCGATTGCGCAAATCGATCGGGCCTTTGGCAAGGGCTCGGTGATGAAGCTGGGCGAGAAGAGTCACATCGAGGTCGAGGCGGTGTCCACCGGCTCGCTCGGGCTCGATCTCGCGCTCGGCATTGGCGGTCTGCCCAAGGGGCGGATCGTCGAGATCTACGGCCCGGAAAGCTCCGGCAAGACCACTCTGGCCCTGCACGTGGTGGCCGAGGTCCAGAAGGCCGGCGGCGTCGCCGCCTTCGTGGACGCCGAGCATGCGCTGGATCCGCAGTACGCCAACAAGCTGGGCGTCAATCTCGACGACCTGCTCGTCTCGCAGCCGGACACCGGCGAGCAGGCGCTGGAGATCACCGACACCCTGGTGCGTTCGGGCGCCATCGATGTGATCGTCATCGACTCGGTCGCCGCGCTGACCCCGCGGGCCGAAATCGAAGGCGAGATGGGCGACCAGCTGCCCGGCCTGCAGGCCCGCCTGATGAGCCAGGCGCTGCGCAAGCTGACGGCCTCGATCTCCAAGTCCAAGACCCTGGTCATCTTCATCAACCAGATCCGCCACAAGATCGGGGTGATGTACGGCAGCCCCGAGACCACCACCGGCGGCAACGCGCTGAAGTTCTACGCCTCGGTGCGTCTCGACATCCGCCGCACCGGTTCGGTGAAGGTGCGCGACGAGATCCTCGGCAACAACGTCCGCGTGAAGGTCGTGAAGAACAAGGTGGCCCCGCCGTTCCGCGAGGTCGAGTTCGACATCATGTATGGCGAGGGGATCTCCAAGCTCGGTGAAATCATCGACCTGGGCGTCAAGGCCGGCGTCATCGAGAAGTCGGGCTCGTGGTTCTCCTGGAACTCGACCCGGATCGGCCAAGGTCGCGACAACGCCCGGGAGTTCCTGAAGAACAATCCCGACATCGCCCAGCAGATTGAACGCCAGGTGCGCGGCGCCAAGGAAGCGATCGAGGAAGAGTTGCTGGTCGGTCCGACCGGCGACGAGGACGCCGAGGACTAGGATCCGCATCGCCGAAGCGGTCGTCACGGCCGCTCGGAACCGGACGCCTCCAACCCGACGTCCGACCCGCCCGAGACGGCTGAGCCCCCGCGCGGCCGCTTCAGAAGATGCGCAAGGACGCTTGGACGCACGCCGTTCAAGCGTCCTTTTCCTTTGCGGGTGTCGACAAAATCCGTAAACGGTCGCGCGCGGGGCGGCGCAACGGTGCGCAAGCCCTTATCTATTTTTTCGCTTCAACGTCCGACGAGCCATGCCGAGCCTCAACGAAATCAGAGCTGCGTTCCTGGGCTACTTCGAGAAGAATGATCACCTGATCATTCCGTCGGCCCCGCTCGTTCCGCAGAACGACCCCACCCTGCTGTTCGTCAATGCGGGCATGGTGCCGTTCAAAAACTACTTCACCGGCGCCGAAACCCCGCCCGGCCCGCGGGCGGCTTCATCTCAGAAGTCGGTCCGCGCCGGCGGCAAGCACAACGACCTGGACAATGTCGGCTACACCGCGCGCCACCACACCTTCTTCGAGATGCTGGGGAACTTCTCCTTCGGCGACTACTTCAAGGCCGGCGCGATCGAGCACGCCTGGACGCTGCTCACCAAGGAATTCAAGATTCCGGCCGAGAAGCTGTGCGTCACCGTCTATCACACCGACGACGAGGCGGCTGAGCTCTGGAAGAAGATCGCCGGCCTGCCGGACGAGAAGATCATCCGCATCGCCACCAACGACAATTTCTGGTCGATGGGCGACACCGGGCCCTGCGGTCCGTGCTCGGAGATCTTCTACGACCACGGCGCGCACATCCCGGGCGGTCCTCCCGGCAGCCCGGATGAGGACGGCGACCGGTTCGTCGAGATCTGGAACCTCGTCTTCATGCAGTTCGAGCAGTTCGCCGACGGGCGGCGCATCGACCTGCCCAAGCCGCAGATCGACACCGGCATGGGGCTCGAGCGCATCGCCGCGGTGCTGCAGGGCGTGCACGACAACTATGACGTCGACCTGTTCCGCACGCTGATCGCCGCGTCCAGGGAACTTGTCGGCGGCGGCGCCAACGGGCCCTCGCACCGCGTGATCGCCGACCACCTGCGGTCGACCAGCTTCCTGATCGCCGACGGCGTGTCGCCGTCGAACGAAGGCCGCGGCTATGTCCTGCGCCGCATCATGCGCCGCGCCATGCGCCACGCGCACCTGCTGGGCGCCGAGGAGCCGTTGATGCACCGCCTGGCCCCGGTGCTGGTCGCCGAGATGGGCGAGGCCTATCCCGAGCTGCGCCGCGCCGAGCCGGTGATCGTCGAGACCCTGCGCCAAGAGGAGGAGCGGTTCCGCCGCACCCTCGGTCGCGGCATGGCGCTGCTGGACGAGGCCACGGCCGGCATGAACGCCGGCGACATGCTGTCGGGCGAGACCGCTTTCAAGCTCTACGACACCTACGGGTTCCCGCTCGACCTGACCCAGGACGCCGTCCGTAACAAGGGCATCAGCGTCGACCTGTCCGGCTTTGAGGACGCGATGAAGCGTCAGCGCGAGCAGGCCCGCGAAGCCTGGACCGGCTCGGGCCAATCGGCCCAGGGCGCCGAATGGTTCGCGATCCGCGAGCGGCTCGGGGCGACCGAATTCCTCGGCTACGACACCACCGAGGCGACCGGCAAGCTGCTGGCCCTGGTCGCCGGCGGCGCCGAAGTCGAATCCGCCAAGAGCGGGGAAACCGTGCTGGCCGTATTCGATCGCACGCCGTTCTACGCCGAGAGCGGCGGTCAAGCCGGCGATGTCGGCGAGATCGAATGGAACGGCGGCAAGGCCCGGGTGCTCGACACCCAGAAGCAGGCCGGCGACCTCTTCGTCCACGAGATCGAGATCCTGCAGGGCGACCTGGCGCCGGGCGCCGAGGCGCGCCTGGCGGTCGATCCGGACCTGCGCACGGCGACCCGCGCCAACCACTCCGCCACCCACCTGCTGCACGCGGCGCTGCGCAACGTGCTCGGTCCGCACGTGTCGCAAAAGGGCCAGATGGTCGACGGCGAGCGTATCCGCTTCGACTTCAGCCACGGCGGCCCGGTGACGGCTGACGAGATCGAGCGCATCGAGGCCGAGGTCAACGCGATCGTCCGCCAGAACCTGCCCGCCGAGACGCAGGTGATGGCGCCCGAAAAGGCGATCGAGGCCGGCGCCATGGCCCTGTTCGGCGAGAAGTACGGCGACTCGGTGCGGGTGCTCACCCTGGGGCGCGCTCTGGCGGGGGACGGGAACTACTCTGTCGAACTGTGCGGCGGCACCCATGTGGCGCGCACCGGCGACATCGCCCTGTTCAAGATCGTCTCGGAGAGCGGCGTGGCCGCCGGCGTGCGGCGGATCGAGGCGCTGACCGGCGAGGCGGCGCGCCGTTGGTTGACCGAGCAGGCGGGCGTCGCCAAGGCGCTGGCCGATCAGTTCAAGGTGCCGGTGGCCGAGGTCGCCGGCCGGGTCGAGGCGCTCGAAGCCCAGCGTCGTAAGCTGGAGAAGGAGCTGGCCGAGGCCAAGCGGCAGCTCGCCATGGGCGGCGGCGGCGCCGCCGCTGCGGGTCCCGAGGAGATCGGCGGCGTGCAGGTGATCGCCCGGGTGATGGACGGCGTCGGCGGCAAGGACCTGCGTCCCATCGCCGAGGAGTTCAAGAAGCAGCTGCCGGATGGCGTCATCGCGCTGGTCGGATCAGCCGACGGCAAGGCGGCGGTGACCGTGGCGGTCACAGGGGGGGCGGCCGGCAAGTTCAGCGCCGTCGAACTGGCCAAGGCCGCGGTGCTGGCGATGGGCGGGCAGGGGGCCGGCGGGCGTCCCGACTTCGCCCAGGGCGGCGCCCCGGACGGCGCCAAGGCGGGCGAAGGCCTGGCCGCGATCAAGGCTCTGCTCGGCGCGTGATTCGGCGCCGATCGAGACGTGAAGGGGGCGCTGGGCGCCCCCTTTTTCGTTTGGGACGCACGCGCGTTAACCGCGATCTGTAAAATCTCGAACGCCGCTCGGCGAATTGTAAAATTTGCATACCCGCGTGAGGCGAGTGGCGTTGCCAGAGATTGCATTAAGCTCTAGTTCACCATCCAGAGGGGCGCCTCGCGAGGCGCAGGATTAACGTAAGGATGGGTTTCATGTTCAAGTATCTGCCCGCCGCGGCCGCCGCGCTGGCGCTTAGCTTCGCCGCTGTTCCGGCCGCCGAGGCCGCGACCGTCTTCTCCGGCACCGTCAACAACGTCAACGCCAACCACGCCGATCCGGGCCTGGTGGTCGAGACGGGTAACTTCAACAGCTTCAGCCTGCCGCTGGAAGTCGGCGTGACCAGCGCCCCGGTGGGCCTGTTCTCGATCTGGACGAACGAACAGGACATCGGCCTGGACGACCTGATCAATAGCCCGATCTTCGTGCAGCTGCAGTTCTCGGCTCCGGCCGGCCCGTGGGCCGGCGGCCCGATCGGTGGCGAAACCTTCGGCGTCTGGGGCTTCTTCCGCGAAGGCGGCAAGGTCGAGTGGGACGGCCCGGCGACCTACACCTTCGGCAACGGCGGCAAGCTGGAAGTGTCGCTGAACGACACCTACTTCAACTGGGGCAAGTACTCGCTCAACCCGTCGACGAAGCCGGGCCAGGAGTACGGCGCGGTGGTGTCGGGCAACTTCAAGCTCGTCGACCTGCCGTCGGCGGTGCCGGAACCGGCGACCTGGGCGATGATGATCACCGGCTTCGGTCTGGCCGGCGTGGCCATCCGTCGTCGTCGTGAGACGCTCGTCGCGGCCTGATCCGACGATAAGTCAGCAGAAAGGCCGGGGGCGACCCCGGCCTTTTTCGTTTTTGGCCCCAGGCTTGTTCTTCCGACCTACGGCCGCGTGAAGATCGCGATCTTGTTGCCCGTCGCGTCGCGGACATAGGCTCCGTAGAAGTTGCTGGAGTCCGCCGGGCGCGGGCCTGGCGCGCCTTCGTCCGTCCCGCCGTGGGCCAGGGCGGCGGCGTGGGCGGCGTCGACCGCTTCCTTGCTCGGGCCTCGGAACGCAATCATGATTCCGTTGCCGCCGCGGGCCGGTTGGCCGTCGAAGGGCGGGCAGATGAAGGTGTTGGCTTCCTGGCCCTTGAGGCCGTAGCCGGCCCATCCGCTATCGAAGAACTGCCGTTCATAGCCAATAGCGCCCAGCACGGCGTCGTAGAACGGCATCGCGTCCTCGACGTTCAGCGCCCCGATCGTGACATAGCCGATCATCTCGTCCGTCTCCCTTGTTCAAGGAGGGGACCCTAGCGCCGCGTCGTGAACATAACAAGAACGTTGGGCGGCGCGGACAGGCCCGCCTCACGGGGCGGCTTTGGCCGGCAGCCGGATCTGGACGAGCTTCCAGGCGAACAGGTCGCGGCGCTCGAAGGTGAAGACCACCCCCTGGTCGGCGGACTTCACGCCCTTGGCGAGCACCAGGAAGCGGGCGCGGTTCGGGTCCCAGTAGCGCAGGCGCGGCAGGGCCAGCGCCGGGGCGTCGGGCGGCGCGGCGCCCGGCGCGTAGCCGCGCGACAGGTCGTAGAGCCCGGGAGCGGTGAGATAGGGCTCAAGTTCCGGCGGCGGTGGAACGATCGGCTCGATGGCCCGCTTCATCGCGCCGATCGGATCGGACCACACGTCTGGGGGCGCGGCGGCGGGGGCGGCCCGTGCGGCGACCTGCGGGCGCAGCCCCTGGCGCACTGCGGGGTAGTCGACCAACTGGGCCAGCCCGTGGCCGTCCCCGTCGCGGGCGGCCGCCTTCATGGCCCGAAACGCAAAGAACGGCGCGGTCGCGAAGACCAGCGCCGTTCCCACGATCAGTGCGACAATCAAGCGGAAGACCGCGCGGGGGAGGCTCCAGTCCTCTCTCGCGCGGTCGTTCATGGCCTTAGGCGGGGGTCTTCGCCAGGGCCGCTTCCAGATTGGCCGCGACCTTGTCGATGAAGCCTTCGGTGGTCAGCCAGCCCTGGGTGTCGCCGACCAGCAGCGCCAGGTCCTTGGTCATCGAGCCGGCTTCGACGGTGTCGACGCAGACCTTCTCCAGGGTGTCGGCGAAGTGGGTCAGCTCGGCGTTGCCGTCGAGCTTTGCGCGGTGCTTGAGGCCTTGGGTCCAGGCGAAGATCGAGGCGATCGAGTTGGTCGAGGTCGACTCGCCGCGCTGGTGCTGGCGGAAGTGGCGGGTCACGGTGCCGTGGGCGGCTTCCGATTCCATGATCTTGCCGTCCGGGGTGATCAGGACGGAGGTCATCAGGCCCAGCGAGCCGAAGCCCTGGGCGACCTGGTCGGACTGCACGTCGCCGTCGTAGTTCTTGCACGCCCAGACGAAGCCGCCGGACCACTTCAGCGCCGAGGCGACCATGTCGTCGATCAGGCGGTGTTCGTAGACGATGCCGGCTTCCTTGAACTTTGCGGCGTACTCGGCCTCGTAGACCTCGGCGAAGATGTCCTTGAAGCGGCCGTCATAGGCCTTGAGGATCGTGTTCTTGGTCGACAGGTAGACCGGGTATTTCCGCTGCAGGCCGTAGTTCAGGCAGGCGTGCGCGAATTCGCGGATCGAGTCGTCGAGGTTGTACATGCCCATGGCGACGCCGCCGCCCGGGAACTCGAACACTTCATGCTCGATGGTGTCGCCGTTCTCGCCTTCCCACTTGATGGTCAGGCGGCCCTTGCCGGGCACGCGGAAGTCGGTGGCCTTGTACTGGTCGCCGAAGGCGTGGCGGCCGACGATGATCGGCTGAGTCCAGCCCGGGATCAGCCGCGGCACGTTCTTGCAGATGATCGGCTCGCGGAAGACCACGCCGCCGAGGATGTTGCGGATGGTGCCGTTCGGCGACTTCCACATCTTCTTCAGGCCGAACTCTTCGACCCGCGCTTCGTCCGGAGTGATGGTGGCGCACTTCACGCCCACGCCATGGCGCTTGATGGCTTCGGCGGCGTCGACTGTGACCTTGTCGTCGGTGGCGTCGCGGTGCTCGATCCCCAGGTCGTAGTAGTCCAGATCAATATCCAGATGCGGAAAGATCAGCTTGTCCTTGATCCACTTCCAGATGATGCGGGTCATCTCGTCCCCGTCGATGTCTACGACGGGGTTGGCGACTTTGATCTTGGCCATGAGGGCAGGACGCTCCGGGGACGTAACGGCTGGGATAGGGTAGATAGGGTAAGGGCCGTATACTAGGCCCCGGCCCTGACGCAAAGAGCGGGTCACCCCGTATTGACCGGGGATGGACGCGATCGGACAGGCGGCGCTTGCATTCTGCGCCGCGCGCATCCCAAAACGCGGCATGGAATCCGCCGCCCCGCCCTGCATCATCCTCAACGTGCCGCAACTGGCGCAGAACATCGGCGCCGTCGCCCGCGTGATGGCCAACTTCGGCTTGGCCGACCTGCGCCTGGTCAATCCGCGCGATGGCTGGCCGCAGGAGCGCGCCTGGGCCGCGGCCTCGGGCGCCGAATGGCCGCTGAACGCGGCGCGGGTCTATGACAGCGTCGAGGCGGCGATCGCCGACCTGCATCTGGTCTACGCCACGACCGCCCGCCCGCGCGAACTGCAGCTGCCGGTCATCGGCCCGCGTGAGGCGGCCGCGAATCTGGCGCACGAGGTGGCCGAGGGTCGCGCCGTCGGCCTGCTGTTCGGCGGCGAGCGCGCCGGGCTGGAGACCGCCGACATCGCGCTCTGCCAGGCGGTGGTCACCCTGCCGATCGATCCGCGCTTCCGTTCGCTCAACCTGGCCCAGGCCGTCGCGATCAACGCCTATGAGTGGCGCATGACCGTCGAGTCGGGGGCGCCGCCGATCTTCCGCGAAGGACCTCCCCCGGCCGACGCCGCGGCGATGCTCGGCCTCTACGAACACTTCGAGCGCGAGCTGGACGACGCCGGCTTCTTCCACCCGCCGGAAAAGAAGCCGTCGATGATGCAGAACTTGCGCTCGGCGCTCGGACGGGCGCGGTTCTCCGACCAGGAGGTCCGCACCTTCCGCGGCGTGGTCACGGCGCTGTCGAAGGGCCGTGGGCGCTCGCTCGAGAAAATGGCCCGCAGGAAGGCCGAAGGAGAAGGCTGATGGCGTTGCGCGACCTTCTGGACCGTCTGGCGATCCCGATTCTCCAGGCTCCGATGGTCGGCGCCTCGCCTCCCGAAATGGCGCTGGCGGTCTCTCGCGCCGGCGGCATGGGCTCGCTGGCCGCCGGCGCGCTCGCTCCTGACCAGATCGAGCCGGAAGTGGCGCGTCTGCGCGCGGCCACCGGCGCGCCGTTCGGGGTGAACCTGCTGATGGCGCCGCGGGCCGAGCCGCAGGGCGCCGTCGTCGAGGCTGCGCTGGCCAGGCTGGCGCCCTGGTACGCCGAACTCGGCGAAGCGCTTCCGGGCCATCCCAACAGCTTCGCGCCGGACTTCGAGGCGCAGCTCGCCGCCCTGACCCGCGCTGCGCCGCCGGTCGCCTCGTTCACCTTCGGCATCCTCACCTCCGGGCAGGTGGAGGCCCTCCATCGCGCTGGAACCCTGGTCGTCGGCACGGCCACCACGGTCGCCGAGGCGCGGGCCTGGGCGGAGGTCGGCGCCGACGGCGTTTGCGCCCAGGGCTTCGAGGCCGGCGGCCATCGCGGCCACTTCCTCGCCGAACCGGAGGCGAGCCTGGTCGGCACGCTGCCGCTGACCGCGCTGATCCTCGAAGCGGTCGACCTGCCGGTGATCGCCGCGGGCGGGATCATGAACGGGCGCGGCGTCGCCGCGGCCCTGGCGCTGGGGGCCAGCGCCGTCCAGATGGGCACCGCCTTCCTGCTCGCCGACCAGACCGGCGTCAGCGCGCCGTGGAGGCTGGCGATCGAGACGGCCGGTGACGAGGCCACACGCCTGACCCGCGCCTTCACCGGCCGCTACGCGCGCGGCGTCGAGAACCGCTTCATGCGCGAACTGCATGCGGTGCAGGACGAGGTCCCGGCCTATCCGGTGCAGAACCGCCTGACCCAGCCGCTGCGAGCCGCCGCCGCCAAGGCCGGCGATGCGGAGATGATCTCGCTCTGGGCCGGGCAGGGCGTGCGTCTGGCCCAGCCCGGCGACGCAGGCGACCTGGTCCGGCGATGGTGGCGCGAGGCGCAGGAGGCCGCTGGTCGGCTGTCGGCGCGGACGGGGGGCTGACGGGACCGTTCTGGCGACCGCAGCGGTTTCGCGCTAGGGTGGTCCAAGGTAACGCTTGAGGTGCGCCGTGAAGAAACTCGTCCTGACCCTCGCCGCCCTGACCGCCCTGACCTCGGTGGCCACGCCTGCGGCGGCCCAGGTCATGTGCCGCGACGATGTCGGCCGGGTCACCTGCTACGACATCTACGGCAACTCGGTCGTCGGCACCAAGGACGTGCTGGGCAAGGCGACCTGGGTCGATGAGTACGGCAACCAGGTCTCGGTCCGGCGCGACGCGCTGGGCAACCGCATCATCGAGGACAGCGACGGCAATCGCACCAGCGTCCGCCGTGACGTGCTGGGCAACACCGTGGTCAGCGACGATCGTCGGAACAAGACCAGCTGCCGCGTCGACCTGCTGGGTAAGGCGCGCTGCAAGTAACCCTTGCCGAGATTGACTCTTTGGCCGGCGGACGTCATACACCGCCCCTTCGCGCCGCCGGACCATGTCTGGCGGTCCGCGATCTATGACGGGTGACCTGACGCCGCCGTTGAGATCGCGTTCCCACTTGCGGGGACGCCGGCCTGGGTCGAACAGAAAGAGACGAGTATGTCGAAGCGCCAGAGCGCCAAGTACAAGATCGACCGCCGGATGGGCGAAAACATCTGGGGTCGTCCGAAGTCGCCGATCAACTCGCGCGCCTACGGCCCCGGCCAGCACGGCCAGCGTCGCAAGTCCAAGGTTTCGGACTTCGGCCTGCAGCTGCGCGCCAAGCAAAAGCTGAAGGGCTACTACGGCAACCTGACCGAGAAGCAATTCTCGCGCACCTACGAAGAGGCCGCCCGCCGCAAGGGCAACACCTCGGAAAACCTGATCGGCCTGCTGGAAGCCCGTCTGGACGCCGTCGTCTACCGCGCGAAGTTCGTGCCGACCGTGTTCGCGGCCCGTCAATTCGTGAACCACGGCCACGTCCTGGTGAACGGCAAGCGCGTCAACATCGCCTCCTACCGCGTGAAGGTCGGCGACGTGGTCACCGTGCGCGAGCGTTCGCGCAACATGGCCCTGGTGCTGGAAGCTCTCCAGTCGTCGGAGCGTGACACCCCGGACTACGTCGAGGTCGATCCGAAGGCGATGACCGCCAAGTTTGTCCGCGTTCCGGAATTCTCCGAGGTCCCGTACCCGGTGAAGATGGAGCCGAACCTGGTTATCGAATTCTACGCGTCCTAATCGGCGCCGAAGACCAGATCGAAATTGCGAGGGCCCCGGAGCGATCCGGGGCCTTTTGCTTTTGGTCGATCTGTGGCCGAGTCCGCCGATGAATCGTCGCGTTGTGCTTCTGGCCGGCCTGGGCCTGCTGAGCAGCTGCGCCACCGCGCCGGCGGTGGTCGCCCCTTCCGCCGCCACCCATCCGGAGCTGGAGGCGCTCTACGCCGCGGTCGCCGGGCGCGACGCCCTGGCGATCCAGGTCGCCTCGAACGGCTGCACCCGCAAGGACGACTTCGTTTTCTATGTCGACCGCAAGGGGATGGCGCCGACCGTGTCGTTCGCGCGCAAGCGCCTGGACCAGTGCCGCTCCTTCGCCATGGGCAAGACCGAGCTGCGCTTCACCTGGGCCGAGCTTGGCCTGGAGCCGCGCGCGACGGTGTTCCTGCTCAACCCGGTGACCGCCTGGACGGGGCCTGGCGTCTAGAGGCGACTGAGGGCGCTCGCTCGAACGGCGCTGCCCGGCGGAATTTGGTCAAGGAACCTCTCGTCGTGGCCGGGAATGACGAAGTCGCCCTGCGCACGCATCGCCGCCAGGCGACGCTTGGTCGCCACGTACTGCGCCTTGTCGAACGGGAAGGGCTGGTCGACCTCCTCGTGGTCCAGCGAGCGGCAGAAGTAGCAGGCGTCGCCGGCCAGCACGTCGGCTCCGCCTTCGCGGAACACGCGCAGCGACTGGTGGCCGCAGGTGTGGCCCGGCGTGGCGAACACCTGCACCGAACTGTCGCCGAACACGTCGTGGGTCTCGTCGACCAGCAGCATGTCGCGGGCCGCATCCAGCGTGCGCAGCTCCTCGCGGCGGTGGACGAGCACCCGGGCGTTGGGCAGCAGAGGCGCGCCGCCGACGTGATCGTAGTGGGTGTGTGAAAGCACCAGCGCTTCGACGCGGCCAGGCTCGATGCCGGCGGCGGCGACCCGCGCGGCGACGTCGTGCCCGGCGGGCAGCTCGTTGTGGAAGGCCTCGAACGACACCTGGCCATGATCGCTGGGCGCCAGGCCCGCGTCGAAGACGGCGGCCCGTCCGGACGTGTGGATGATCAGGAAGGCGTAGACGGGCAGGGTGAAGTCGCCCTGGGCGCCGCGCTCAAGCATCTTGCCCGGGGCGCGGAGGGTGCCGCAGCGAAGGGGGAGGATCTCGGTCGTCCGACGCAAGGCAGGTCCCTCCCGGCCGTGTTTCAGATGAAGCGTTCCACGATGTCGGGGGTGACGCGCTTTGGGCGCCCCGAGGCCGCGTCGATCATGCACCATTCGGTGCGCGCCTGCGCGCACATGGCGCCGTCGGGCCCGTCGATCCGCACGAAGCGGTCGAAGCGCGGCCCCTCGGCGGTCTCGGCCACCCAGGTGCGGCCGGTCGCCGTTTCTCCGGGCATCAGCGCGCGGCGATAGTCGATCTCGTGGCGCAGCACGATCCAGGCCCAGCGGGCTTGGTCCTCGGCTGGCTGGCGCGAGGACCAGTGCGACGTCGCCATGTCCTGGATCCAGCGCACATAGACCACGTTGTTGACGTGGCCGTTGGCGTCGATGTCTGACGCCGCCGGCGTGAACTGCAGCGTGAAGACCTGGCGGCCGGGAGGCGGTTCGAGCAGGCGGCTCACGCCGCCAGGACGCCCTGTTCGACCAGCAGGGTCTTCAGTTCGCCGGACTGGAACATCTCGCGGATGATGTCGGCGCCGCCGACGAACTCGCCCTTCACGTAGAGCTGCGGAATGGTCGGCCAGTCGGTGAAGGTCTTGATGCCTTCGCGCAGGTGCTCGCTCTGCAGGACGTCGACGCCCACGAAGTCGGCGCCCAGGTGGTCGAGGATCTGCACCACCACCGAGGAGAAGCCGCAGCGGGGCTCTTCGGGCACGCCCTTCATGAACAGCACCACCGGATGGTCGGCCACCGCCTTGGCGATGAAGTCGTGGACGGGATTGGCGGTCGTGGAGTCGGTCATGACTTGAGCCTTTGAGGCGAAGAATTCGTCCCAGAGCTAGGGAGCCCGAGCGCCGGGGTCAAGCGGCCGCGTCGTCAGGCTCGGCGCTGTGCGGCGATCTGGCCGAAACGCGCCATTTCGATCTGGGCGGCGACGCCGGTCGGCATGTCCTTGTCGGTGACTGCGGCCATGCGTTCGATCATGTCGGCGCGCCCGGCCTCCAGCTGGATGGTCGCGAAGGCCGGTTCTGTCAGGGCGAAGGCCAGGCAGAGCTCCTCGGATGACCAGCCCGGCGTGTCGTTGAGGAAGCCGTAGACGCTGGAGACCGGCGTCGGCTCGTGCCTGCGCCCGCCCAGCAGGCCCCGGCGCATCGGCCGTTCGATTTCGCCGCGCGCGGAATAGCCGGCCTGGAGACCGGTGGGGAAGGGATCGCAGCCGATCAGCGTCATGTTGGCGGCCGAAGCGTCGCGGATGCGGCGGCGGGTCTGCCAGTCGGAGATCAGGCTGAAGCTGGTGGCCAGGACGTCGAAGGCGTCGTTGGCGATGCACTTGTCGATCACCGGGCCCTCGCCGACCACGCCGATCTGCAGGCAGACGCCGGCGTTGCGCAGGTCGGTCAGGTAGGTGATCGCATCCGGGGTCATGGTCTCGGCCGCGGTCTCGTCCAGCATCAGCAGGTCGAGATAGCCGGCGCGGGTGCGCTGGAGCGCGGCGCGGACATTGTCGGCGATGTCGCGGGCCGTGACTGCGCCGGCGGGATTGCCGCGCAGGCGCCAGCCCAGGAAGATCAGCCGGCGCTCGACGGCGCCGAGCGCCTCGCCGAGGCCCAGCGCCAGGACGTCGGAACCGGCCGTCGCCTCGAAGCTGTTCACCCCGCTTTCCATCGCCGAGATGACCAGGCTGCGCCAGGCGCCGGGCGAGCTCATGTTCGGCGCGTCCCGCAAAAGCAGACTGACGGCGGAAACCGCCTTCCCCGATGCGCCGAACGGACGGTAGCGCAAGGGGCGGTTCCTCCTAGGCCGGGACGGAAGTTTCGAGGGCCAGGGCGTGCAGTTCTCCGCCGACCTTGCCTTTCAGGGCAGAGTAGACGAGCTGGTGCTGCTTGACCCGCGACAGGCCTGCAAAGGCCGGAGAAACGATGCGCGCGCGATAGTGATCGCCGTCGCCGGCCAGATCGTCGATGGCGATCTCGGCGTCCGGAAACGCCTCTCTCAGATTGGCTTCCAGGTCAGCGATGGACATGGGCATCGGGGGAACTCCACTCAGCGAATCTTTAATGCGGTAGAAAGCTTAACAACCGCTGGATTGGCACAAGGGTCCCTGGGTGTCGCCCATCGGATCGACGGGGCTATCTCATCGTCTCCGTGATCCGGGGACCGCAGCCAGGTCGGGGGCGTCGATGTCGACGAGGCCATCGACGCCCCGCGCCTGCTAGTCGACGATCGCCGAGTAGATCAGGCTCTTGAGCTGGCCGCGGAAGTTGAAGGTCCCCGACGGCATCAGCTGGGTCATGAACACCACTGACAGCTCCTCCTTCGGGTCGACCCAGAAGATGGTCGAGGCCGCGCCGCCCCAGTAGTAGTCGCCGGCGCCGAGCGAACCGGTCTCGACCTGACCCTTGGTGGAGGCGAAGCCCAGCCCGAAGCCGACGCCGTCGTTGGCGGTCTCCGAGAAGCTGCCCAGAGCGATGGTCGACAGGTCCTGGCCGCCGGCCAGGTGGTTCATGTACATCATCTCCAGCGTGCGCGGCCCGAGGATGCGGGCGCCGTCCAGCTCGCCGCCGCGACGGAGCATCTCGCAGAAGCGCATGTAGTCGTCGGTGGTGCCGGTCAGGCCGCCGCCGCCGGATTCGAAGCCGGCTGGGCGGGCGAAGGCGCTGGTCGCGGGGTCGTCGATCAGCTTCAGCTTCTTGTCGGGGCCGCGCTGATAGTTGGCGCAGAAGCGGTCGACCTTTTCGGGCGCGACCGAGAACGAGGTGTCCTTCATGCCCAGCGGGCCGAAGATCTCGTCCTGCAGGTACTGGCCGAGCGGCTTGCCGGAGATCACCTCGACCAGGGCGCCGCAGACGTCGGTGGCCAGCGAGTACATCCAGCGCTCGCCCGGATGATAGACCAGCGGCACCTGGCCGAGCTTGTCGAGGAAGCCCTGCATGGTGTCCTCGCCGCCGAAGGTTTTGACCTTGAGCGCGCGGTAGAGCTTGTCGACCGGATGCTGGATGCCGACGCCGGGCAGGCCGCCGCCATAGGTCAGGCCGGCGGAGTGGGAGAGCACGTCGCGGAAGGAGATCGGACGGCGGGCCGGCTCGGTGACCATCGCCTCGTCCTCGCCGGAGACATAGACGCGGTGGTCCTTCCAGGACGGGACGTAGCGGCTGACCGGGTCGTTGAGCTGAAAGTAGCCCTTTTCATAGAGCATCATCAGCGCGACCGAGGTGATCGGCTTGGTCATCGAATAGATGCGGAAGATGGCGTCGTCGGCCATCGGCTTGCTGCGCTCCAGGTCCATCGACCCGAAGGACTTGCGGTAGGCGACCTGTCCGCGCCGGGCGACGGCGATCTGGGCGCCCATGATCTTCTGCGGGCCGATGTAGTTGCGCTCGAGATGGTCGGTGATGCGCTCCAGGCGCGCGGCGTCGAGGCCGGTCCACTGAGACTGGGCGTCCATAAAAATCCTCCCGAAGAAAATGGCGGTCGTTCTAATTGGCGGGCATCATGAGCGCGCCGGCGTACGGAAGCCAAGAAAAACGAGCGGGGGAGAGGGCGTGACCGAGGAGATCATCGAACCGGATCTGCCGATCTGCGATCCGCACCACCACCTCTGGGACTTCCCCAACGGCCGCTACCTCCTGGACGAGCTGCTGGCCGACCTCGGATCGGGGCACCGCGTCGAGAGCACGGTCTTCGTCGAGTGCGGGGCGATGTACAGCGCCGACACCAGCCGGTTGATGTCGCCGGTGGGCGAAACCGAGTTCGTCAACGGCGTCGCGGCGATGTCGGCCAGCGGGCGCTACGGCCCGGTGCGGGCCTGCGCCGGCATCGTCGGCTTCGCGGACCTGACGCACGAGAATGTCGGAGAGGCGTTGGCGGGCCACATCCGCGCAGGCGGCGGCCGGTTCCGCGGCATCCGGCACACCGGGGCCTGGGATCCCAGCGACGAGGTGCGCAACGGCCATACCAACCCGCCGCAGGGGCTGTACGGGCGCGAGGACTTCCGGCGCGGCTTCGCCCAGCTGGCCCCCAACGGCCTGTCGTTCGAGGCCTGGCAATTCCATCCGCAGCTGCCGGAGGTGGCCGATCTCGCCGGCGCCTTCCCCGAGACGACGATCGTGTTGGACCACGTCGGCGGGGTGTTGGGCATCGGGCCCTATGCCGGCCGCCGGGACGAGGAGTTCGCCCGCTGGAAGCGCGACATGGCGCTGGTGGCTCAGCACCCGAACGTCGTGGTCAAGCTCGGCGGCCTGGGCATGGCGATCTGCGGCTTCGAGTTCCACAAGCGCGAGAGCCTGCCGGGCTCGGCCGAGCTCGCCGACGCCTGGCGGCCCTATGTCGAGACCTGCATCGAGCTGTTCGGGCCGCGGCGGGCGATGTTCGAGAGCAACTTTCCGGTCGACCGGGTCAGTTGCGACTACGCCACCCTCTGGAACGCGCTGAAGCGTCTGGCCTCCGGGGCCAGCGCCGACGAGAAGGCGCTGCTGTTCCGCGACGTGGCGCGGACCACCTATCGACTGGACGAGGAGTAATCGAATGCAGGCTCTGATGGCGCAGGCCGCCCAGATCGGCGAGCAGCTGAAGGCGCGCAAGGAGAAGGTCGCCGTGGCCGAAAGCTCGTCCGGCGGATTGATCAGCGCCGCGCTGCTCAGCGTCCCGGGCGCGTCGGCCTACTATCTGGGCGGCGGGGTGGTCTACACGCCCAAGGCGCGGGTGATGCTGATGGAGATCCCGAAGGAGGCGCTGGAGGGCATGCGTTCGGCCAGCGAGCCCTACGCCCTGCTGCTGGCCCGGACCGTGCGCGAGCGGTTCGGCGCGACCTGGGGCGTTTCGGAGACCGGCGCGGCCGGGCCGACCGGCAACCCCTATGGCGACGCGGCGGGCCACACCTGCGTGGCGGTGTCGGGACCGGTCGAGTTCGTGACCACCATCGAGACCGGCTCAAGCGATCGCGCCGCGAACATGGAGGCGTTCGCGGCCGCGGCCCTGGAGCTGCTGGCCAAGGCCAGCGCCTAGCGGCCGTCGTCGGTTTCCTCGGCCTTGGCGCCGCTCATCTGCGGCACATAGAGCCCGGTCGCGAACTTGGCCGCCCAGCCTTCGGGACGGAAACGGCTGCCGAACTCGGCGCAGGGGTCGGGCTTTGGGATCGGACGCGACTTGAGGCCGGTCGGCGTCATCGCCGCGGCGACGGCGTCAGCGAATGGTTCGGCGAACTGCAGAGCATCGCCCACGCGGCTCAGCGAGGGATCGTCCGTGCCGATGGCGGTGGCGCTGCGGCTCCAGCTGACGGCGACGACCTGCCGCTCGCCCTGTAGCATCTCCGCCTCCGCCGACAGCGACCCGAGCGTTCCCGGCGCGCGTAGTCCCAACGGTCCGGGAATGAAGAACCCTGCCGCGGCCGAGGCGACCGAGGCGGCGCGTCCGGTCGGATCCACGCGGGTGATCGCCACGCGAACCCGGTTGGGCGCGGCGGGATCGATGTCGAAGCGTTCGGAGAGCTCGAAGCAGAGTTGGGCGTCGAGCTCCCTTTGCAGCAGCACGACCTCGCCGGGGGTAAGCCAGTCGCCCGGTCCGACAAGGACGGTGGGTTCGATGGCGACCTGGCGGACATCAGCCAGGATCGCCTCGTCGCGCTTCTGCTCGACCTTGGCGCGGACCGTGTCGGTACGAGGCGTCAAGCCGTCGTAGGCGGACAGGAAGCCCGAGCGGGTCGGGGCGCTGGCGCAGGCGGCCAGCAGCAGGAGCGGAGCGAGGGCGAGGAGGCGGGTCATGGCCTACCTACGTGCGAGCGCGCCCCCCGGATGTATCCCCGCCGCCCATACCAGCTAGCGCCGGTCGCGGCGGAACTTGGCGGCGTCGGCGGCGAGGGACGAATAGACCGCCTCGTCGGGGTCGGGCTCGGCCTGGAACGGCAGCTCTCCGGCCACGCCACGCAGGGCCAGCCAGAGCTGCGGCGCGAAATGGTCGAACATCCGCAGCGGCCGACGCTTGTCGTCGGTGGTGTCCCAGCCCTCGGCCTCGAAGGCGATGACCTGGTCGCGCACCGGCTTGCGCTCGATACGGTCCCAGCCTTCCGGCCGCGTCACGTCGTCGGCCTCGTCCTGGGTGAGGCCGAACAGGGCGCGCGAGACCTCGTCGATCTCCGGGTACGTCGAGCGCGCGTCGACGTCGGCGTAGCGCGGCTGCATCAGCGCCTTGTCTTCCAGGTCGCGGACGCCGGGCAGGTCGATGAGGCGGCGGAGCTTGGACATCAGCCGCCCATATAGGCCGGCATCCAGCCCTCATGCTCGGCGCGGAGCTTGGCCAGCGGCAGGGTGAACAGGCCTTCGACCGCCAGGTCCGCGCCGCCGGCCTTGCCGACAACGGCGGCCTCGACGCCGGCCGCCTGGGCCGCGGCGAGGATCGGGGCGGCGTCCTTGACGGCGACCAGGTAGCGGGCCTGGTCCTCGCCGAACAGGTAGGCGTGCGGTGCGGTCGACGCCGCGGCCTTCAGGGCGCAGCCGGTGTTCGAGGCCAGGGCCATCTCGGCCGCGGCGGCGATCAGGCCGCCGTCCGACAAGTCATGGCAGACCGTGACCTGGTCCGAGAGGATCAGGCTCCGCACGAGGTCGCCGACCTTTCGCTCCAGGGCGAGGTCCACGCTGGGCGGGGCGCCGATTTCCTGGCCCAGGACTTCGCGCAGGTACATCGAGGCGCCCAGTTCGCCGGCGGTGGCGCCGAGCAGCACCAGCGCGTCGCCGTCCTTCATGCCGGCGAAGTCGGCGCGGTGGGCGTAGTCGGGGATCAGGCCGACGGCGCCGACGGTCGGGGTCGGCGGAATGGCCGCGCCGTTGGTCTCGTTGTAGAGGCTGACATTGCCGCTCACGACCGGGAAGTCGAGGTCGCGGCAGGCCTCCGCCATGCCTTCGATGGCGCGGACGATCTGGCCCATGATCTCGGGCCGCTCGGGGTTGCCGAAGTTCAGGTTGTCGGTGATCGCGATCGGATCGGCGCCGACCGCGGTGAGGTTGCGCCAAGCCTCGGCCACGACCTGCTTGCCGCCCTCGAAGGGGTCGGCCAGGACGTAGCGCGGGGTGCAGTCGGAGGTGACGGCCAGCGCCTTCTTGGTGCCGTGCACGCGCACGATGCCGGCGTCCGCGCCGGTGGCCGAGTCCTCGAGGGTGTCGGCCATCACGTGACGGTCGTACTGCTCCCACAGCCAGCGCTTGGAGGCCATGTCCGGGCTGCTCATCAGCTTCAGCACGGCGGCCGCGTAGTCGGTCGGGGCGGCGACGTCGGCCGGCGCCAGGCGCGGCAGTTGGGCCGGGGCGACCCACGGACGGTCGTAGAGCGGCGCGTCGTCGAACAGCGGGGCCAGCGGCACGTCGCAGACGGTCTCGCCCTTGTGCTTCAGCACCAGGTGGCCGGTGTCCGTGGTCACGCCGATGATCGCCGCGTCCAGGCCCCACTTCTCGAAGATGGCGTGGCCGTCGCGCTCGCGGCCGGGCTTCAGGATCGCCAGCATGCGCTCCTGGCTTTCCGACAGCATCATCTCATAGGCGGTCATGCCCTCTTCGCGCTGGGGCACGTCGTCCAGGGTCAGCTCGATGCCGACGCCGCCCTTGCCGGCCATCTCGACCGACGACGAGGTCAGGCCCGCCGCGCCCATGTCCTGGATGGCGGCGACCGCGCCCGAGGCCATCAGTTCGAGGGTGGCCTCGATCAGCAGCTTTTCGGCGAAGGGGTCGCCGACCTGCACGGTCGGACGCTTCTCGTCCGAGGCGTCGTCGAACTCGGCCGAGGCCATGGTCGCGCCATGGATGCCGTCACGGCCGGTCTTGGAGCCGAAGTAGACGACGCTGAAGCCGGCGGCCGGGGCGGCCGAGTAGAAGATCTTGTCGGCGTCGGCCAGGCCCACGCACATGGCGTTGACCAGGATGTTGCCGTCATAGCCGCGGTGGAAATTGGTCTCGCCCGCGACGGTCGGGACGCCCACGCAGTTGCCGTAACCGCCGATGCCGGCGACCACGCCGCTCACCAGGCGCTTGGTCTTCGGATGGCTGGGATCGCCGAAGCGCAGGGCGTTGAGCAGCGCCACCGGGCGCGCGCCCATGGTGAAGACGTCGCGCATGATGCCGCCGACGCCGGTCGCCGCGCCCTGGTAGGGCTCGATGTAGGACGGGTGGTTGTGGCTCTCCATCTTGAAGATGCAGGCCTGGCCGTCGCCGATGTCGATGACCCCGGCGTTCTCGCCCGGACCGCAGATCACCCGCGGGCCCGTGGTCGGGAACTTCACCAGGTGCTTCTTGCTCGACTTGTAGGAGCAGTGCTCGCTCCACATCACCGAGAACACGCCCAGTTCGACCTCGTTGGGCTCGCGGTTCAGGCGTTGAAGGATGACGTCGTATTCTTCCGACTTCAGGCCGTACTCGGCGGCGGTTTCGCGGAGGGTCTTGCCAGGCTGAGCGCTCATGGGCGCGCATATAGCGGGACTCTGCCGCAAGGGGGAGGGGGGAGGGGCAAACTGCGGCGTTGGGCGCGACGACGGCGTCAGTTCGACAGCGTGTCCTTGTAGATCTTGCCGTCCTTCATGATCACCAGGAAGTTCCGGGCGGGATCGGCGATCAGGTCGAGGTTGGTCAGCGGATCGCCGTCGACCAGGATCAGGTCGGCGTAGGCGCCCTGCTCGACGACGCCCAGCGCGCCCGGATAGGGATTGCGGCGACCCGAAAGGCGCAGCAGCTCGGCATTGGTCGAGGTGGCCATGATCAGCGCCTCGGCCGGGGTGTACCAGCGCGCCAGCGAGGCCAGGATCGCGCCCTGCTGCTGGGCCAGGGCCTGAGAGAACAGCACGTCGGTGCCCCAGGCGGTCTTGAGCTTGTACTTGCGGGCCAGCCGATAGGTGCGGTCGATGCCGGGCCAGACCTCGTCGGCGCCCTCGCGCTGGACCGAGCCGACCGGGAAGCCCTCGCGCAGGGCCTCCGGCAGCGGCTGGAGGCTGAGCCAGACGCCCTTCTGGGCGATCAGCTGGGCGGTGGGCTCGCTCATCAGGAAGCCATGCTCGATGACCTTCACCCCGGCGTGGACCGAGCGGCGGATGGCTTCGTCGGTGAAGGCGTGGGCGACCACATAGGTGCCCCAGTTCTCCGCCGCCTCGACGGCGGCGCGCAGTTCCGGCTCGGTGAAGGTGGTGACGTCGACCGGGCTGAACGGCGAGGACACCCCGCCGCCGGCCGTCACCTTGATCTGCGAGGCGCCCTGCATCAGCTGCTCGCGGGCGCGCATGCGCATCTCGTCGGGGCTGTCGGCGATGGCCGCGCCGCCGAGTTCCTCCACACGGGTCAGCTGGCCGGCCCGGCGGGGCAGGTCGGTGAGCTGGCGGAAGTCGCCGTGGCCGCTGGTGATGGTGATCATCGCACCGGACGGATAGATGCGCGGCCCGTCGATCACGCCCTGGTCGATGGCGTGCTTGAGGCTGAACGCCGGGCCGCCGACGTCGCGCACGGTGGTGAAGCCGCGCATCAGGGTATCGTGAGCCTCGGCACCAGCCAGCAGGTTGGAGTATCCGGCGTCGCCGGACAGGATCTCGGCCGGCGTTCCGCGGATCAGCATGGCGTGCCAGTGGGCGTCGATCAGGCCGGGCATCAGGGTGCGGCCGCCGCCGGCGATCACCTTCGCGCCCGGCGGCGCGGCGATCGGGCCGGTGGAGATCTGGGAGATCTTGTTGCCCGACACCAGAACGTTGGACGGCGCCGACAGCATCCCGTGCTTGCCGTCGAACACCCGGACGTTCTGGAACAGCGTCGCCGGGCTCTCGGCGGCGGGCGGCGCCTGTTCGGCGTGCGCGGCTGGAGTCGTCGCAAGCGTGAGAACCGTTGCGCACAGGGCCGCAGCCCAGCCGTGCGACGCTCCGCGGGCGTGGCGGGTGGAAGTCATGATGGAGCCCAATCCCAAGGGGCGCCGCGCAAATCGCGCGACGCTCAGGTCTCTCCCGCCCAATCGTCGGAGAACATGCTTCATCGGCGTTTGTTCCGAGAGCGGCCGGCGGTCGCGCCGATCTCGCGCGCGGGCAGCGGCCGTCTGGCGCGGTCTTGCGCGCGAGCGCCGGGCCAGTAGAACGGCGATATGTCCACGACGTCCTCGAACCCCGCCTACGACATCGCCCTGCAATCGCGCGCGCCCGGCAGATGGACGACCTTCGCCGCGCCGGAGTGGCGCAATCCCGGCGGCGGTCTGTGGGGCGGCTACGCGCTCGGCCTCTGCGTCCGGGCGCTGGAGGCCGAGCCCGAGGCGAGCGGCGAGGTGCTGTCCATGACCCTGACCTACGCCGCGGGGCTGCCGTCTGGCGAGCTCGACGTGCGCACGCGCCGGCTGCGCCAGGGCGGCTCCATCGGGGTCTGGGAGGTCGAGCTGCGGCCGCAGGGCGTCGAGGAGGTCGGCGTCCACGGCATGATCACCATGGCGCGGCGACCGCCCACGGCGCCGTTCGCGTTCGCGACCCTGCCGCAGGCGCCGTCGCCTGACGAGCTGCCGTCTCCCGACCACCCCGCCGGGCCGCTGCATTTCGGGGCCTCGGCCTTCGAGCGGCGCACCCTCGACGGTTTCCCGCCCAAGCCCGGCGGCGACTCCCGCTCGCTGGCCTGGGTCCGGCCGCGCAATGGCGTGTGGGACAAGGCGCTGCTGGCCATGGTGACGGACAATTCCGCGCCGCGCGCGATGTACGCGCTCGACCGGGTGATGACCACGACCCTGTCGCTCACCGCCTACCTGCACGCCACGGCCGAGGAGATCGCCGTCCTCGGCGACGACTTCATCCTGATCGAGTGCGAGGGGCGGGTCGGCGGCGGCGGCGCCTCGGACGAACGTTCCAGCTACTGGTCGCGCGACGGGCGGCTGCTGGCCACCAGCGAGCAGCTGGCCTGGTATCGCCAGGCTCCGCCGCCCGTGCCCGAATAGTGGCGGCGGACCGGTCTAGCCTGGTCAAATAGAAGTTGATGGTCGGCATTCAAAGGCTTGGCTAGACAGGTCGCCCTTTCCAAGCGGCGCCAGGAGCCCCGATGACCGACGAAACCCGACCCGACCGCCAGCGCGGCTTCCTGGGGTTCGTCGAGCGCGCGGGCAATCTGCTGCCCGATCCGACGATCATCTTCGTCTATCTGATCTTCGCCCTGATGCTGCTGTCGGCGCTGGGCGCGGCGATGGGCTGGCAGGCCTCGCTGCCCTATTCGGGGACCAAGGCGCCCGAGCACGCCGAACTGGCGAACGGCGTCCTGACCTATCGCGCCGCCAGCCTGTTCTCGCAGGAGAACATCGCCCGCCTGTTCGCCGAGATGCCGCGCACCTTCGCCGGCTTCGCACCGCTGGGCCTGGTGCTGACCATCATGCTGGGCGCGGCTGTCGCCGAGCGCTCGGGCATGTTCTCGGCCCTGATCCGCGCCTCGCTCGGCAACGCCCACAAGGCGCTGCTCACCCCGATCGTGGCGGTGATCGGCATGGTCTCGCACCATGCGTCGGACGCGGCCTACGTGGTGTTCATCCCGCTGGCGGCGATCACCTTCGCGGTGGCCGGCCGCCATCCCTTGGCCGGCCTGGCGGCGGCGTTCGCGGCGGTGTCCGGCGGCTACGCCGGCAACCTGATCCCCGGCCAGATCGATGTCCTGCTGCTCAGCTTCACCCAGGAGGCCGCCCGCATCGTGCAGCCGGACTGGACGATGAACCCGCTCGGCAACTGGTACTACATCTGCGCCATCGTCGCGCTGTTCACCCCGATCATCTGGTTCCTGACCGACAAGGTGGTGGAGCCTCGGCTGGGCGTCTGGAACGGGGTGGTCGACGAGGAACTGCGCGCCGACCTCGAGAAGGCCGGGCTGACCGCGCAGGAGCGCAAGGGCCTGCGTTGGGCCGGCGTGGCGGCGCTGGCGGTGGTGGCCAGCTTCACCGCCCTGGCCCTGTGGCCCGGCTACACCCCGTTCATCGACCAGGACGCCGTCGGGCCCTCGCGGCTGCAGCCGCTCTACGCCTCGCTGATCGCCGGCTTCTTCCTGCTGTTCGTGCTGAGCGGCATCGCCTTCGGCCGTGCTGTCGGTACGGTCCGGTCGGCCGACGACGTCGTGCAGATGATGCAGCACGGCGTGCGCACCATGGCGCCCTACCTGGTGTTCGTGTTCTTCGCCGCGCACTTCGTGGCCATGTTCAACTGGTCGCGGATCGGTCCGATCGTGGCCATCAACGGCGCCGAGGCGCTGCAGGCCATGGCCCTGCCGCCGGCGGTGCTGCTGGTCTGCGTGCTGCTGCTGTCCTCGTTCCTGGACCTGTTCATCGGCTCGGCCTCGGCCAAGTGGAGCGCGCTGTCGCCGGTGGTGGTGCCGATGTTCATGCTGCTCGGCGTCAGCCCTGAGATGACCACCGCCGCCTATCGGATGGGCGACAGCTACACCAACATCATGACCCCGCTGATGAGCTACTTCCCGCTGATCCTGGCGTTCGGTCAGCGCTGGGACCGGGGCATGGGCGTCGGCTCTCTGCTGGCGCTGATGCTGCCCTATGCGCTCTGCTTCATGGCCGCCGGCATCGCCATGACCGTCGGCTGGGTGCTGCTGGACCTGCCGCTGGGGCCGGGAGCGCAGGTGCACTATCCGGGCGCCGCCGCCGCGAACTGACTAACCAACGGGAGGAGACGCGCGTGTCGGACAAGGTCGAGGTCGAGAACCCCAACAGCCCGGGCCGCACGTCCCGCGTCGACGCCGCCAAGTACGGGGCGATGAAGACTGCGCTCCTGGCCGTGCTGCCGGGGGAAGCGCCGGGCCTCACCGTGGCGGCGGCCAAGGCCGCCCTGCTGCCGAAGCTGCCGGGCGACCTGTTTCCCGGCGGCGACAAGGCCGGCTGGTGGCTGAAGTGCGTCCAGCTCGACCTTGAGGCCAAGCGGGTCATCGCCCGCGCGGCCGGCTCGCCGGTGCGGCTGTACCGCGTCTAGTTGAGGCGGACCTCGGCGGTCTTGTCGGCGAAGTCCTTCTTGGGGTCGGCGCCGAGCAGCATCTTCACGCCGGCGAACAGGCTGTTCTCGTTCAGCCAGATCTGCGCGCGGTCGGGCTCGAAGCGCAGCAGCAACAGCTTGGGATCGGACTTGCCGCCTTCGAACCAGGCCGCAACCCACTTGTTCCAGAGCCGGTCGATCATGGCCGGGTCGTCGTCGACCACCAAGTCGCCGTGCAGGGTGGCGAAGAGGTCGTGGCCCTTGTCGATGAAGTGCGCGACCGCCTCGTGGCGGGCGCCGAGCGCCTGGGCCAGGTCCGTGTCGCGCGAGGTGAAGAACCAGATCGCACGGGTGTCGTCGCCATCGAGCTGGGCCGTCATCGGTTGGCCGTGACCCTCGTCGACGCCGGCCAGGCCGAGCATCAAGGTCTTGTCGGACTTCAGGGACTTCCACAGTTTCTCGCGCAGGTCGGCGGGGCTGGTCATGGCGTTCCTCCTTGCGGTGATGGGTAGGGCAGCAGGGAACGGGGGCGCGGCGCGGTTGTTCCAGCCGTAGCCATGGGCGGCGTGCGGAATCCGTGCTCTCTAAGGGAAAACAAGGTCCTTCAGGAGGAAGCCATGCCCAAGCTCTATTCGGGGGATCTCAGCCCCTATTCCGCCCGCGTGCGGATGCAGATCTACGCCAAGGGCATCACCGACATCGAGCTGGAGCGGCCGGCCGACTTCGGCATGCCGTCCTTCCGCCAACGCCTGCCCATCGGCCGCATCCCGGTGCTCGACCTCGACGGCGACCTGATGCCGGAATCCGAGGTCATCGCCGAGTACATCGAGGAGGTCTATCCGCAGCCCTCGCTGCTCGGCGCCACCCCGCGTGAGACCGCGCATATCCGCACCCTGGCGCGGATCGGCGACGTCTACCTGATGAACAACATGTTCATGCTCGGTCCGCAGTCGCGAGCGGAGAGCCGCGACCAGGGGATCGTCGACCTGCTGGGCGGCCAGGTGGTGCGCAACGTCAAGGCGTTGGACAAGATGATCGGCGCCGACGGCTACGCCTGCTGCGGGCGACTGACCCTGGCCGACTGCGCGCTGGTGCCGGCGCTGTTCCTTATCGAGAACGTGCTGCCGGGGACCGGCGTCGAGAACCCGGTGCCGAAGGCGGCCAACGTCGCGGCCTGGTGGGCGGCGATCCAGACTAACGAGCACGCCGCCAGGGTGCTGGCCGAACTGCACCGCGGTCTGGAGGAGCGCCGCGAGCTGATCCGCAGCGGCGCCTTCGCCAAGATGATGGCCGCAGCCAAGGCGGCGATGGACGCCGCCGAGGCCTAGAAGCGGCCCGACACCAGGACGCCGACGACCCGCGAGCCTTCCGGGCCCCCATCGGACAGCCGCTCCTCGATCCGGTCGATCTGACCGCCGGCCCGCGAGCCGCGGAAGTAGGTCCGCGTCCGCTCCTCGGAGGAGGTGAGGATGTTGTTGATGTAGAGCTTCACGGTCACTGGCTTGATCAGGGTCGTCTCGACGAACAGATCGATGCGCGGTTCGGGCCGCACATAGCTGATGGTCTCGGCCAGCCGGTACTCGTCGCGCTCGGCCCACTGCACGGCCGTCACGCCCCAGGCCGAGGAGATCGCCGGCAGGTTCTGGCGGAAATTGACCACATAGGCCCAGTCCTTGTTGCCTGCGTTCAGCACCGGCGCGCCGGACGTCGTGCCCTGGCGCTCCAGCGGCACGGAGAACGAACGCTCCTGGCCCGTAATCGGGTCGGTGACGCGGGTCTGCTGGTAGAGGCCGTTGAAGCGCAGCTCGGCGTTGCGCAGGCCGGCCTTGTCGAGCGGGACGGTCCCGCGGACCTCGGCCCCGATCCGCGTGCCGTCGCCGATGTTGCCGTAGGCGTCGAAGCCGCCGATTTCGACCAGGTCGTGGACGTCCTGCACCGCGTCGGCGAAGGCCGCCAGGGTGACGGCGGTGCGCTGGCCGAAGCGGCCCTCCCACTCGATGCGCGACTTCCAGGCCGTTTCCGGCACCAGGTTCGGATTGCCCTGGATGGTCGAGGAATTCACGAAGTCGATGGTGCTGCTGAATTCGGCGAAGTCGAGCTGGGCGACGTCGCGCACCAGGCTGAAGCGCAAGGTGTGATCGGGATTGACCACATAGGTCGCGTTCAGGCGAGGCTTGACGAAGTTGAACTCGCGCTCCTGCTCCTGGTCGCCGGTCTGGGAAATGCGTGAGAACTCGACATTGACGCCGCCCTCGATCGTCAGCTTGGGCGACGCCGACCACATGTCGGTGACGAACAGCTCGCCGCGCACCTCCTCGACCCGGGCGTCGGCCACGGGCAGGGGGACGCGGATCGGCGGTCCGCCGCGCGGCTGATTGACGATGTCGAGCGTCGTGTCGCGGAAGTTGAAGGCGCCTTCGCCCCCGAACTCCAGGGCGTGGCTGGAGAACGCGTTCCATTTCACCACGCCGCGGGCGATGCGCTCGCCGCCGCTGGTCGTGCGGTCCTGGGTGCGGAGCAGGTTGGCCGCCGGGGCGGTGAAGATGTCGTAGACGTCCTGCTGGACGACGCTCGACTGCGACACCAGCCCGATCAGCTTGACCGACAGCGCCGGCGAGAAACGGTGTTCCCAGTCTCCGCCGATCTCGGCGGTGTAGTTGTCGTCGTACTCCGTGCGCCCGACTAGGCTGCTGCGCAGGGCGGTGGTGGCCAGGGCCTCGTACTGGACGGTGTCGGTCCCGTTCCAGGTCGGCACGTACTGGACGTTGAGGTTGATCACGTCCTCTCCGTTGGGGCGCCAGCGCAGGTGGGCCGAGCCCTGCAGGCTGACATTGGTCGATTGGCCGATCTGGTACCGGGCGCCGGTCAGGTCGCCGGCCCCGTTATAGAGCAGGTCGCGGATCTCCCCGCGACCGAGCGTGTTGGGCGCCTGGACGTCCAGCGACAGGTCCGCGGTGGACGACAGGGCCATCGAGCGCGAGGCCTGCAGCGTCCAGCCGATCCGCTCGGAGAACTGGATCTGGCGCAGGCCCACGACGAAGGTGGTCGAGGGCTTGCGCGCCGCCGATTGATTGATGACCAGGTTGACCACCTGGGTCTGGCCGCTGACGTCCGCCGAGGCGTTGGTCGCCGACATCACCTCGACCCGCACGACGTCGCTGGCCGGGATCCGCTTGAGGATCTCCGAGGCGGCGGTCTTGGAGCTCGGGCGCTCCCCGTTGATCAGCAGGTTGCCGGCCGAGCCGCCGAAGCCGCGGCGGTCATCGCCGTCGCGCAGCTCGAAGCCGGGCGTGCGGGCGACCATGTCGGCGGCGGTCACCGGGTTGTACTGGGCGAAGAAGGCGGCCGGAAATGTCGCCGTTCCGTCCTCGGCCTTGGCCGGTTGCGCGGCGGCCTGGCCGGCTAGCAGCCAGCCCAGCGCCAGCGAGGCGGCGCCCATTTGGGCGCGCCCGCGTCGAATTCCCCCCATTAGTCCCCCGTCTTGTACTTTTTCGTTCTTCTAGTCTTTGAACCACACCAACTGGTGCGAGACCGCAAGCAGCGACTTGGCGTCGGACCAAAGTTCGACGCTCTGGTCGTGGAAACCGTGCCGCGCCGCGCGCGGCTGCGCCTCTCCCAAGATCGGGCGCACGCCCTGCGCCGCCAGTTCATCCGGCGCGGCCAGGAAGTAGGTCGACAGGCTCACCGTCGCGGCCGGCGCGCGCACGCCGCGCATCAGGAACACCCGCGGCGCGAAGGCGTCGGCCATCGAGGCCAGCGCCAGGTAGTCCAGCGTCCGGGGCTGGCGGTCGCGCAGCCAGGCGCGGGTGAGGCCGGTATGCGAGGGCTGGTCCTGACCGAAGGCGCCATGCTCGAAGCGCATCTCGTATTGGGCGAACCAGGCGGTCGCCGCCGCGGTGTCGAACACCGGCACGCTGGACGCCTCGCCGACGTCCGGCGGCTGCGCCGGCTGGTGCGCCCAGGTTTCGCGTTCGGGGCCGGTGACCAGGGTGGCGTTGGCCGCCATCTGGCCGGCCTGCTCCAGGCGCACGCTCCAATGCTGTGTCGACTTGCCGTCGCGCTCCAGGACCACCTTCAGGACGAACGGGTCGGGGGTGATGGCGGCGCAGAAGTTGACGGTCTGGGCCAGCGGCCGGCCGCGCAGGGCCGGGTGGTCGAGCACGCCCTTCAGCAGGGTCGCCGCCGTGATCCCGCCGAACGGACCGGCCATGTTCCAGTAGCGCGGGCTCGGAACCCCTTCATAGACGCCCTCGCCGACGGGCTGCAGGGCCAGGGCATGGTCGAACGGGTGGGCGGCGGCTTCGGCCAAAATGGTGGCGGTGGTCATCGAAATCTTCCAGTCGGTAATCTGCATGATGGTCAACATGTATCTGGATGAAGTCAATCATTCAGATTCCTAAGCAAAATCATGCCCGGCTGTTGCTTCAACATAGTTTGTGCTACCTCTGGCGACGGTCAGCCGTGAGGTCCGGAGCCGATGGGACATTCGCAAGCCGAGAAAGCCGAGAGCCGCGAGCGCATCCTCGATGCGGCCGCCGCGCGGATCCGGGCCGGCGGCCTGGACAATCTCAGCATCGACGCTTTGATGCAGCAGGCCAGCCTGACTCGCGGCGGCTTCTACGGCCACTTCCGGTCGCGTTCGGCGCTGACGCTGGCCGCGCTCGGGCGCGCGCTGGACGGCGCCTTCGCCAGCCAGCGAGCCGTCCAGCAGCGGGCCGGCGGAGGCTTCCGCAGCCTGGTCGCGCGCTATCTGAGCCGGGCGCACCGTGACGGGATCGGGCAGGGCTGCCCGATCGCCTCGCTGGCCGCCGACGTGGCGCGCTGCGACGATCCGCAGGTCCGCGCCCTGATGGCCGAGCGGCTGGAGGGCGTCTTCGAGCGCACCGCCCGGTCGATGGGCGAACCGGGCGGCAAGACCGATGCGGCGGTGGCGGCGTGGAGCACGATGCTCGGCGGCCTGTTGCTGGCGCGGGTCTTCGGTCCGGGCGCGCGCGGCGACGAGATCTTGGCCATCGCCCGCCAGGCCGCGCTCGCCCAGGAGCCGCCGCGCGACGCGGGCTAGCCGACGCCGGCCAGGTGGTCGGTGTCGCTGAGGCTCATCAGGTAGCGGTTGAACCAGCGGTCGTCCTCGCGCAGGTGGCTGATCGCGCCGGAGCTCGACCGGAAGTTCACCCAGCCGACCGACTCCAGCGGCATCCTGATCCAGGCGGCGATGGCGAAGGTCACCGCATAGCCATGGGTGACGACGACCTGGACCGGGCAGGGGCTGGCGGCGATCGCGTCCATGGCGCGGTAGATTCGGGTCGCGAACTGCCGCTTGGTCTCGGCCTCGACCAGGCCGTCACGGTGGTCGAGCCGGTTTCCGTCCTTCGGCGCGGCGACCGTGCGCGCCTCCAGCCAGGCGTCCGGCTTACCGCCGGCCTCGCCGTAACTGCGCTCGCGCAGGTCGGGCCAATGCACCGCCTCGACGCCCAGGGCCTGGGCGATGGGCGCGGCGGTCTGGGCGGTGCGGCGCAGGTCCGACGCATAGACCTCCACCGACGGCGCGCCGGCCAGCCGCTCGGCCAGCCGGCCGGCGATGGCCTGAGCCTGGCGATGGCCCTGTTCGGTCAGGTCGCTGTCGTACCAGCCGCCGACCAGGCCCTCGACATGGTGCTGCGCCTCACCGTGGACGACCAGATAGATGTCCTTGCTCATCGGGCCGCCCGCTCCCGCAGCACCGCCCTTGCCGAAAGGAGGGTCAGGATCAGCGGCACGCCCCACAGGAACAGCTTGAAGGCCACGACGACGCCCTGGTTGTCCTCCCAGGTTTCGCCGGTCAGCTGAGCCTCGAGCTGCTTCCAGAAGCTCGAGGACATCATGCCTGTGGCGTAAGCGGCGGCGACCAGCATCACCACCCAGCCGCTCGGCCGGCGCTGGGCGAGGAACACCGCCGCCCACAGCAGCAGGGCGCCGGCGACATAGTCCTCCAGCAGGGTGACCGGCGTAGTCAGCCAGGCTGAGAACCCGCGCCGCAACGTCTCCAGCAGCGGGAACAGCACGCCGAGCAGGGCGGCCGCAATGACGGCGAAACGGGACATGCGCGGCTTCCTCCTGTCATTTCATGCATCGTGCATGAAATGACGGCGACGTGCAACCGCGCCGCTCAGGGGCGGGCGGCCAGGCGGGCGATCATCGCCTCCAGGGCCTTGCGTGGGGCCGGATCGCCGGCGCTCTGGGCCAGGGCCGCCTGCACGCCGGCCCCCAGCAGCACCTCGGCGTAACCGGGGACTTCCTCTTCGCGCAGCAGCCCCTCGGACACCCAATGGCCGAGCGCGTGGTGCAGCAGCGGCTCGAAGGCGCCGCGCAGACCCGCGCGCCAGTCGTCCCAGCCGAGCACGGTCGGCGCCTCGACGAACAGCAGCCGCCGGCGCTGCGGATCCAGCGCCAGGTCCATGAACACCCCGACGCCCTCGCCCAGCTCGGCGACCGAGTGCGCGCGTTCCATGGTCCGGTCATAGAGATCGCGGGCGGTCTGCGTCAGGACATGCCGGAAGACCGCCGCGAACAGGCCGCGCTTGCCGCCGAACTGGTACTGGATCGCCCCGCGCGTCAGGTCCGCGCGACGGGCGATGGCGTCCTCGCTCAGGGCCTCGAAGCCTTGCTCGCCGAACGCCTCCAGCCCCGCCGCGATGAGGCTGGCGTGGGTGGCGTCCGACCAGCGGCGCGGCGCTCTATCCGACTTGGCCATCGTCCTGGAGATGGGGCCGCCGCGGCCCGCGAGTCAACGCGCTGGTTGGTGCGTGCAATTGTCACTCGGAATGCCACTTAAAATAGTCAACTATTGCGACCCCATATTATGCGTTAGTTCACGTTTCCGCACCGACAGTTCCCCCGCGCCGCGCTCCCGGTGGAGGCGTGCGTAGGCCCGCCAGTCCCCCCAGGCCGGCCGAAAGTGGGTGCAAGTCATGTCGCGTTCGTGCAGTTTCCCGCCCCGTCGCCGGCGCGGGCTTTGGGCTACGGCTTCGGTTCTGACGCTGGGCGTCGCCGCGCTCGCCCCTCATGCGGCCCAGGCCGCCAGCTTTACCGCCGGGACGGAGCAGCAGTTCAGGGACGCCCTGGCCGCCGCGGCCGCCAGTCCGGACGCGCAGTCCACGATCACCCTGACCGCTGGGTTTGCGGTCGCCGCGCCGGTCACGCTTCCGAACAAGAACATCCTCGTCGATCCGGCCGGCTTCACGGTCATCGGTCTGACCTTCATCGGCTCGGGCGGGAATTTCGTCGTCAACGGCGCTGGGGTTCTCCCGCTGGCCGGGTCCAGCAGCAGCGCGCTATTCAGCGTGATGGGCGGGCAGGTGCGGCTGGAAGGCGGCGCCAAGGTCACCGCCAGCGGCACAGCCTTCGTGAGCTCGGGGGGCACGCTGATTGTCGACGGCGTCGGCAGCCAGCTGACCGCCAATGCGCTCGAAGCGGCTAATGGCGGCGCGGCCACGATCCGGATTCGCAATGGCGGGGTCGTCCATGCCGTAAACACCGGACTCGGCCTGGCCCCTAACAACGTGCTCGACCTGACGGTCAGCGGCGTCGGTTCGAAGCTGATTTTCGACCAAGGCGCCAGCTTCGGCGCCATCAACGGAACGTCGAACGGGACCTGGACGATTTCAGACCGCGGCGGGGCCACCGTCGGACAGGGCCTCTTCGTCGGGGCGCAAGTCGCCGCCCAGGCGACGGCGCCGCGGCTGACAGTCACTGGCGCCGGCTCCACGCTGGGCCTGGGTACGCTGACTCTCTATCGCGGCGAGGTGAACGTCCGGGACGGCGGTGAGGTGACCACCGGCGCACTCAGCGTAGGCCCGCGGATCAACAACGGCTCGGCCACGCTGCTGGTCTCGGACGTCGGGTCACGGCTGGTTGCGACCGGCGCGGTGACGCTCGGCGCGAGCCCGGGCCAGGGCGTCGTCACCCTGGCCAACGGCGGCGTGCTGGAGGCGCCGGGCGCGTTCAACGCGGGCTCGGCGACGGCCGTCGGCGTCATCAACATCGGCGGGGGCGAGGGCGCCGCTGCGGCGGCGGCCGGCGTGCTCGACACCGCGAGCGTAACGCTCGGCGCGGCCGGCCGGCTCAATTTCAACCACACCGACCTCGATTACGAGTTCGACTCCGTGATCACCGGCGGCGGGGCCATCAAGGTCGCGGCTGGCACGACGCGCCTGACCGGCGACAACTCGGCGTTCACGGGGACGACCAACCTGATCGGCGGCAAGCTCAACGTCGGCGGCAAGCTGGGCGGGAACCTCGTCATTGCGGCTGGGGCGGCCCTGGGCGGCTCGGGCGCCATCGGCGGCGACGTGACGGTCACCGGCGGCACGATCGCACCGGGCGACAGCCCGGGGACCCTGACCATCGCCGGCGACCTGCTGCTCGATCCGGCCTCGACGCTCCAGATCGAATTCGGGGAATCGAACGTCGTCGGCGGGCCAATGAACGACCTGATCAAGGTCGGCGGCGACCTGCGGCTGGACGGGGTGGTCAATGTCTCGCTCACCGCCGGCGGCCTGTTCGATCCTGGCCTCTACCGGATCGCCTCCTATGGCGGGACGCTGGACAACCAGGGGCTGACCATCGGCACGACGCCGGCCGGCTCGACGGTCTCGTTGCAGACGGTGATCCCGGGCCAGGTCAATCTGGTCAACACCGGCGGCATGGCCGTCAACTTCTGGGACGGCGACGGTGCGGGCAGTTCGGGCAACGGCCGCGTCGATGGCGGCTCCGGCAGCTGGACGACCGCCGGGGTCAACTGGACGACCGGAACCGGCGCGGTGAACAACACCTACACCGCCAGCGATCTGCTGATCTTCGCCGGCGTCCCGGGCACGGTGAACGTCGGGTCGGTCACGACAGGCGGCGGCCTGCAATTCGCCGAGGACGGCTATCGCCTCACTGGTGGAACGATCACGCTGTCGGGCGCGGGGCGGACGATCCGCGTCGGCGACGGCACCGCGGACGGCAAGAACTACGTGGCGATCATCGACACGCCGCTGGTCGGCGCTAGCGGCGGCGTCACCAAGACCGATCTGGGGACGCTGATCCTCAACGGCGCCAACACCTATGGCTTCCTCACCAACGTCAACGCCGGGACCCTGCTGATCAACGGTTCGGTGGCGGGCGGCGGCTCGGCGTTGGTGGTCGGCGTCAACGGGACCATCGGCGGGACCGGCACGTCCCGTGGCGGGGTCATTAGCGGAACCCTGGCCCCGGGCGGGCTGAACGCGGCCGGGACGCTGACCTTCAACGGCCCGCTCACCCTCAACGCCAGCGCGACCCTGCGCTACCAGCTGGGCCAGGCCGGTACAGCGGGCGGAACGCTCAACGACCTGGCGGTGGTGAACGGCGCCCTGACCCTGAACGGCACGCTCCACGTGACGCAGAGCGCCGGCGGCAGCTTCCTTCAGGGCGTCTATCGGCTGTTCGACTACACCGGGATCCTGACCGACAACGTGCTCGACGTCGGGACCCTGCCGGCCGGCTTCACCGGAGTGGTCCAGACCTCGATCGCCAATCAAGTGAACCTGATCGCCTCGGGCGCCCCCCCCTCCAGCGGCGGCGGAACCACAACGCCGCCGCCGCCTCCGCCGGAGTTCACCTTCTGGGACGGCGACGGCGGCGCGGCGGGCGACGGGGCGATCAGCGGCGGCGATGGGACGTGGCGCGCGGGCGCCGGCAATTGGACGACGGCGAGCGGCGCCCAGAACGGCGCCTTCTCCAACCCCCGCTTCGCGATCTTCGCGGGGACAGGCGGCACGGTCACGGTGGACGGATCCGAGGGCGCCATCGACGTCACGGGTGTGCAGTTCGCCGCCAACGGCTACCGGCTGATCGGCGACGCCTTGACCCTCGGGGCCGGCGACAATGTCGTCCGGGTCGGCGACGGCACGAGCGAGGGCGCGCAGTTCGTCGCCGTCATCGCCGCCGAACTGACCGGCCGGGGCCGGCTCGACAAGGCCGACGGCGGCACGCTGATCCTGACTGGCGACAACAGCTATGCCGGCGGCACGCGGATCAGCGGCGGCGCGCTGCAGATCGGCGACGGCGGAGCCTCAGGATCGATCCGCGGCGACGTCGCCAATGACGGGACGCTGGTCTTCCGGCGCTCCGACGACGTCGCTTTCGCCGGCGTCGTCAGCGGTGCGGGGACCTTGGCGCAGCAGGGAGCTGGAACCCTCAGCCTGACCGGCGACAGCTCGGCCTTCGCCGGGGCTTCCGAAGTCCGGGCCGGAACCCTGGCCATCGACGGCAAGCTGGGCGGCATGACCAGCGTCCATTTCGGCGGGCGCCTGATCGGTGCGGGCCAACTCGGCGGACTGGTCAACCAAGCCGGCGGTGTGGTCGCGCCGGGCCGCGGCGGCGTCGGCGTGCTGACCCTGACCGGCGGCTATGTCGGGGCCGGAGGGGTGCTGGAGATGGACGCGACCCTGGCCGGTGACGGCGCGCCCGCCGACCTGCTGGTCGTGGGCGGGGCGGCCTCCGGCGTGACGCCGATCAAGATCAACCGCCTGGCCGGCGGGACCGGGGCGCTGACCGCGGACGGCATCCTGCTGGTGCAGGTGGACGGCGCGTCCGCCGCGGGCGCTTTCGCCCTGGCGGACGGCGACTATCGGCGCGGCGCCGAGAACGTGCTGGTGGCTGGCGCCTACGGCTACGTCCTGCGCCGCGACACCGAGGGCGGCGACTGGCGCCTGCGCTCCAACCTCGAACCGTCCGACCTGTCGGGCGCTGAGGCGCCGCTCTACCAGCCGGGGGTTCCGATCTACGAGGCCTATCCGCAGGCGCTGCAACTGCTGAACGGTCTGGGCGCCATGCGCGAGCGCACCGGCGCCCGGCAGTGGTCGGGCGAGGCGGGCGTCGGCGTCTGGGGCCGCCTGGACGGCGGCCGCACCCGCCTGAAGCCGGACGAGAGCACCACAGCGGCGAACCTCAAGGCCGACCGCTGGAAGCTGCAGTTCGGGGTCGAGCCGCTCGCGGCCGAAACCGGCGCGGGCGGGGTGATCATCGCCGGCCTGACCGGCTATCTCGGCGGGGCCAAGACCAAGGTCGGCTCGCCCTATGGCGGCGGCGACATCGACACCAAGGGCTATGGCCTCGGCGCTAACCTCACCTGGATGGCGGCCGGCGGCGGCTATCTCGACGCCCAGCTGCAGGCCAGCTGGTTCGACAGCGACCTCAGCTCCAGCCAGCTCGGAACCCGCGCCGACGGCGTCTCGGGCGAGGGCCTGGCCGCAGCGCTGGAGGCCGGCCACGGGTTCGCCGTCGGCGGCCTGCGCCTGACGCCGCAGGCGCAGGTCAGCTACGCCAAGGTCGACTTTGACAGCTTCACCGACGGCTTCGGCGCGGTGGTGGCCAATGACACGTCCGAGAGCCTGATCGCACGGGCGGGTCTGGGCGTCGACTACGCCCTGGCGTCCGGCGGCGGCCTCTATGCGGTGGTCGACGTCAGCCACGAGTTCCTCGACGGAACCGCGGTCGACGTCTCCGGCGCGCCGGTGGTCAGCCGTCTTGCTCGGACCTGGGCCGGTCTGGCGGCGGGCGGGACCTACGCCTGGGGCGGGGGCCGCTACACGCTCTACGGCGAGGTCTCGGGCGACACCTCGCTCTCGACCTTCGGCGACAGCTACGACTTCGCCGGGACCGCGGGCTTCCGCGTCCGGTTCTAGGGCGGCGGGGCGCGCCTGCGCGGCGCGCCCCTCACGCTCAGGCGGCGAGCTTGGTTCCGATGACGCCGACGACGATCAGGGCCATGAAGCCGATCTGCACGCCCGACAGCTTCTCGCCGAACAGCAGCGCCCCGCAGATCCCGACTCCGACCGCGCCCAGGCCGGTCCACACCGCATAGGCGGTCCCCGCCGGCAGGCCGCGCATGGCCCAGGCCAGCAGGCCCATGTTCACGAAGCTCAGTGCGATCGGCACGGCGGCGGCCTGCCAAGTGGCCTGTACGCCAGCCCATTTGAGGCTGAGCGCCCAGATGATTTCAGTCACGACGGCGACGCCGAGGACGAGCCACGCCATGGGATGTCTCCTGCATGCGGGCTCGGGGGAGAGGCGGCGGCCGGAAACCCGAAAGAGGCCGCTACGCCAGACCGCTCGTACAGAAAATCTCCGGCGCGGCCAAGGACTTGTCGCCCGCGGGGGTTGACGGGCGGGGGCGGCCCGGGCCTCTAGGCTTGAGCGCCGACCCGGTCCGCCGGTCGCGGATTCGGCGCGGGGAGACATCCAAGGTCATGAGTTCGACCGAGGCCAAGACAGCAGAACCGCCGCGCCGGGGAAGGGGCCGCCCGCGCGACAGCGGCCTGCAGGAACGCATCAAGGCCGCCGCGCTGCTGGTGCTGGCGCGGCACGGCTATTCGGGCATGACCCTCGAACGCGTCTGCGCCGAGGCTGGGGTCACCAAGGCGACCTTCTACCGCCGCTGGGACACTCCCACCGCCTGCGTCATGGAGGCGTTCCTCGAGGTCTGGAGCGAGGCCGAGTTCAAGGACACCGGCGCGCCCGCGGCGGACCTGGAGGCCTTCGCCCACAAGCTCATCGAGCTTTACGGCCACTCTCACTTGGGCGCCTGTTCGGTGGCGCTGCAGACCGAAGCCCGCGTGAACCGCGAGATCGCCGCGCCGCTGTTCGCTGGGACCAAGGGGCGCCGCAGCCGCAACACCGGCGCGCTGGCCCAGGCTCTGGAGCGGATGAACCCGCCGCCGGCGCTGCCGGCCGCGGTGATCCTCAACGCGCTGAACGGCGTCGCGCGCAACACCCATACGCTGAACTGGCCGGTCAGCGACGAGGATCTGCGCACTCTGATCCAGAGCCTGCTGACGCCGCCTGGCCCGGCTCGCTGAATTACGATACTATAAAGTTGACATAATATCGGCGCGGGTCGAAACCGAAGCGGAACCTCGGAGTCCGCTATGATCCAACGCCGCGTCCTGCTCACCTCCCTGCTGGCCTCGACCGCCCTGGCGCGCGGCGCGACGGCGGCGACGCGCAAGCCGGCGCCGGGCGCGCGGCCCAACATCATCACCATCGTCCTCGACGACGTCGGCTTCTCGGACCTGGGCTGCTTCGGGGCGGAGATCCGCACCCCGCACATTGACGCCCTGGCCGCCCGCGGCCTGCGCTACAATCGGTTCGACACCAAGGCGGTGTGCTCGACTACGCGGGCGGCGATGATCACCGGCCGCAACGGCCATACGGTCAACATGCCGGACGTGCCGGACGTCGCGGCGGTGATGCCGAGCGCCTTCCCGAAGGACGCCTTCGATGTCCCGAAGAACGCCCAGAACATGGCCCAGGCCCTGAAGGGCGTGGGCTACGCCAACTGGCTGGTGGGCAAGTGGCACCTGATCCCGATGAGCCAGCTGGGCGAGACGGCGGGCCGCGAGTCCTGGCCGCTGCAACGCGGGTTCGACTACTTCTATGGCTTCGCGCGCGGCTGGACCGACCAGTACAAGCCCGACCTGGTCGAGAACAACGGCTACATCCACCCGACCCTGCCGGCCGACTATCACCTGTCCAGCGACCTGGTGGACAAGTCGATCGCCCTGATCGGCGAGCACCAGGGCAAGGCGCCGGACCAGCCGTTCTTCCTCAATCTCGGGCTCGGCGTCGCCCACGCGCCGCTGCAGGTCCCCGCCCGCTACGCCGACGCCTACAAGGGCGTCTACGACAAGGGCTGGGACGAAATCCGCCGCGAGCGGTTCGAACGCATGAAGGCTATCGGCATCATCCCGGCCGACACCGTCCTGCCGCCGGGGGCCGAGGGCGACCGCCCCTGGGCCGAGCTCAGCGAGGACGAGCGGGCGGTCTATGCCCGCTACATGGAGGTCTATGCCGGCTTCATGCAGCACGCCGACGAGCAGATCGGCCGGCTTCTGGCCTATCTTGAGGCCTCCGGTCTCAGCCGCAACACCATCGTCGTGCTGCTGTCCGACAATGGCGCGGCGCCCGAGGCGGGGCAGACCGGATCGTTCGACGGGCTCTATCGCCCGAACACCCTGACGCCGGCCCAGCAGCGCGCGCGGCTGGACGAGCTGGGCACGGTCAAGACCCAGGCCGAGTATCCGCGCCCCTGGGCGATGGCCGGGGTGACCCCGTTCCGCCGCTACAAGCTCTGGCCGCATCTGGGCGGCGTGCGCACGCCGCTGATCGTCTCCTGGCCGGCGGTGATCAAGGACGGCGGGGCGGTGCGCAGCCAGTACGTCGACGTGGTCGACATCGCCCCGACCCTGCTGGCGGCCGCCGGGACCAGGTTCGCCGACACCGTCGACGGCCAGCGCCAGCTGCCGGTCGCCGGCCGTTCGTTCGCCGCCACTTTCGCCGACCCGAAGGCCGCGCCGGCGCGCACGACCCAGTATTTCGAGCTGCGCGGCAACCGGGCGATCACTAACGGCGGCTGGCGGGCGGTGGCCCTGCACAAGTGCGACGAGGGCCAGGATCGCTGGGAGCTCTACAACACCGACGTCGACTTCGCCGAGTCGGTCGACCTGGCCGCGCGTCACCCGCAGGAACTGGCGCGCCTGAAGCGCCTCTGGGACCAGGAGTGGGGTAAGTACGGCTCCGGACCGCAGCCTTCGACCGATCTGGTCTGCCGCTTCGCCCGCTACTTCGAGAACTAGGGTACGAAAAAGGGCGCCGCGATCGCGGCGCCCTTTCTCCTTGGCCTCGTGATGGGAGCGGCCCGCCGAAGCGGGCCGCGTCCGGCCTTAGAAGTGCACACGGGCCTCGATCCCGACGCGGCGGAACGCGTCCTGGGTCAGGCTCTGGGTGTAGCCGGCGCCGGTGGCGTTGGTGTCCAGGAAGCCGGTGCCGATGCCGGAATAGAACTGCTCGTCCAGCAGGTTGCGCGCGAAGACGGTGACGCCGTAGCGGCCGTCGTTGCTCTGCAGCCCGACGTTCAGGTTCAGCAGGCCGTAGCCGGGCTGGATCGTGTTCGGGTCGCGGAAGGTGAAGAACACCGACGAGCGGTAGCTGTAGGAGACGTCGGCGGTCAGGTCGAACGGGATCGATTCCAGCGGCCGGTTGTAGCTGGCGCCCAGGGTGTAGGACCACATCGGCGCGTTGGTCAGCGCGCTGCCGGTGACCTCCTGGCGGCCGCCGACGCAGCCCAGCGCCGCGGTCTGGCCCGGGTAGCAGGCCGGGGCGAAGTCCTCGATGCGGGTGTCGGCATAGGCGACGTTGGCCGAGAACTGGAACGCCTGGTTCGGGCGGTACTGGGTCTCCAGCTCCACCCCGCGCGAGCGCAGTTCGCCGGCGTTGGCGAGCGCGAAGCTAGTGGTGTTCGCGTCGAAGGTCTGGGCCTGGAAGTTCTCGATCTCGGTCTGGAACAGCGTGATGTTGAAGATCATCCGGCGGTCGAACGGCGTCGTGCGCAGGCCGATCTCGTAGTTGTTCACCGTTTCCGGGGCGAGGACGTACTTGCCCGAATTGACCGTGGCGGCGCTGAGGTTGTTCAGCAGGTTGATCGCCTGGCCCTTGTAGCCGCGCGAGTAGGTCGCATAGGCCATGACGTCGTCGCTGACCTCGTACTGGACGCCGAGCTTGCCCGAGACGTCGTCGTCCTTGGCGTTCAGATGCGGCGCGTCGAGGGGCGGGCCGCCCAGGCTCGGGACCGCGGCCCGGGCGCCGGCCGGAACGGTGCGCAGGAAGCGGGCCTTCAGCTCTTCGTTGGTGTAGCGCAGGCCGCCGATCAGCCGCAGCTGGTCGGTGACGTTGAAGGTCGCCTGGCCGAACACCGCGTAGTTGCGGGTGCTGATCGCCCGATCGATGAAGTTCTGGAAGTACTGCCCGGCCGGCAGCACCTGGCCGAAGTTGCCGAGGATCTCCGTCGTCGTGGAGACGTCCTGGTCGAAGTAGAACAGACCGGCCACATACTCCAGCCGCTGGCCGGCCGGCGAGGTGATGCGCAGTTCCTGGCTGAACTGGTTCTGCTTCTGGTGGGCGCTGTTGATGTTCAGCATCGCCAGCGGGCCGCCGTCGGCGTCGTTGTTGTCCTCGACCTCGAACGCCCGATAGGCGGTGATCGAGGTCAGGGTGAAGGGCTCGAACTCCTTGTTCATCTCGACCGAGGCGCCCCAGGTGCTCTGGTCGTTGAACGCCTTGCCGTCGAAATTGGCCTCGCGGCTGTAGGGGCCGACCTCGACGCCGGTGAACAGCGAGGCGCGGGTCGGGCCGGTCGGGCCGAAATAGCGGGTGGTCGGCAGGATCGAGCGCACCGTGCTGACGCAGCAGTCCTGGTCGGCGCGGGTGTAGTCGAGCGTAGCGAAGAGGTCGAAGCTGTCGTCCGGGCTCCAGACCAGCTTGCCGCGCACGCCGTAGGAATTCAGGCCGTTGTACTTCTTGCCGTCGAACCGGTTGGTGATGATGCCTTCGGATTCATTGTAGAAACCGGAGATCCGGGCGGCCAGCTCGCCGCTCTTGATCGGCAGTGAGACTGATCCCTTGGCGCGGACCTCGTCGAAGGTGGCGTAGCTGATCGAGGCGTCGGCCTCGAACTCGCTGAGGTTCGGACGGGCGGTGACGATGTTGATCACCCCGGCCGCGGCGTTCTTGCCGAACAGCATGCCCTGCGGCCCGCGCAGCACTTCGATCCGCTCGACGTCGTTGAAGTCGAAGAACGAGCCGGCGCTGCGGCCGATGACGACGCCGTCCAGCACCACCGAGACGGTCGGCTCCACGCCGTCCGAGAAGTTGAGGGTGCCGAGGCCGCGCACCGACAGGCCCTGGCCGCGGGTGTTGGCCGAGGGCGTGAAGGTCAGCGATGGCGACAGCTGCTGCAATTGCTGCAGGCCCGAGACATGGCTGTCAGCCAGCGCCTGGGCGGAGACCACGTTCACCGAGACCGGCACGTCCTGCAGGCGCTCGGTGCGCTTCTGGGCGGTGACGACCACCTCGCCGAGCAGGGTGTCGGGCTCCTGGGCCGCGGCGGCGGAGGCCGAGCCGAGCACAGCGGCGGCCGCGGCGCCGGCCAGCAGCGCGCGCTTGGTGAACGCGGACGACCGCGTGAAGGCAGTGTGGAACATGCTTCCCCCTTGATGTGCGCCGACCGTGGCGGCGTCTGCGCGCGTCGGCGGGCGTCGCCGCAACGGCGTTGCGCGGCGGAGATTTCTCCTCACGGCTCAATTATGTCAACTTGAAAGTATCGTAATTATCGAGGCCGGGCGGTTTGCGGCGCGGGCGCGGGGCGGCTAACAGGCGGGCCGAGGGTGCGAGTCGCCGCATTCTCGACATCCTTCGCCGCTTCCTTCGCCGGCTCATGTGGACTTCGCCGATGCGTCAGCTGTTCGCCGCGGTGGTCGCCGTCGCGGTGCTCGCGGCCGGCGCCGCGCAGGCCCAGAATTCTCCCGCCGCCCAGAGGGTCCTCGACCAGGCGCGCGCGGCCTCCGGCGGGGCGGCCGCCTGGAACATGCTGCGCGGCGTGCACGAGGTGGGCGCGGAGGGCGGCAAGCCGATCGAACGCTGGGCCGATCCCCTGCGCTACGGATTGCGGGAAGAAACCCTGACCGACGGCGGGACCAGGCTGATCCAGGGCTACAACGGCGCGGCCGAGTGGCGGGTCCTGGCCAGCGGCGCGGCTACGGGGTCCGATCGCGGACCGTATCTGGCCAAGGTCCGGGGCGAGGCGTTCTTCGCCGGGTACGGCTACTTCTATCCGAGCCGCTTCGACCTGCGCAGTTCGCACGAAGGGGTGCGCCAGCACCAGGGGCGCAGCTACGAGGTGCTGCGGGTGCAGCCGGCGGGCGGCGCGCCGCGCGACCTCTGGTTCGACGCGCGCAGCCGCCTGCTCGGCCGGATGGTCGAGCATGACGGCCAGGGGCCGCCGACGACCTACGAGATCTCCGACTATCGCCGCGTGGGCGCGGTGATGATCCCGTTCCGGGTGGCGATGTCCGGCGGCGGTCTGGCCGCGCCGCGCGAACGGGTGCTGTCGAAAGTCGACTTCCTGCCGGTCGATCGGGCGATGTTCAGCCTGCCGCCGCCTGCGCCGCCCACAGCCGAGCCCGTCGCCCCGCCGGTAGCGGCCCCGCCGCCGCCGCCGGTCAAGCCCAAGCCCAGACCGGCCTGGCGCCGCTGGCTCGACCGCTAGGTTAGAACAGCAACGCCTTCAGTTCCCCGATCACCGCCTCGGTGGGCATGGACAGGAACATCGCCGGCACGAAGGGGGCGAGGGTAGCGGCCACCAGCATGATCAGGCTGCGCGGGTCGACCGGAATGAAGCGCATGGCGTAGACGTTGCCGACCACCTGATAGAGGTCGGTGGCGGCCGAGAAGTCCGGTTCCGCCAGCATCGGCCGCTCGGATCCGCCGAACCAGTTGCGCTCGAACTGCACGCCCATGTCGCTGGCCAGAACGCCGTATTCCAGCGCCCCCTGCCGCCAGGACTGCATCAGCGGGCGCATGAAGAACAGCAACGGCCCGACCGCCAGCGCCAGCGTCAGCACCGTCACGCCGCCGACCAGCAGCAGGTTGGTGAACGGCGTGGCCAGATCGTGCCGATAGACGTATCCGAAGCGGCCGGCGACGATGGCGCCCAGGCCCGTGCCGACGATGCAAAAGGCCCGGACCGACTGCGCCAGGAAGCCGAGCCCGCCGGCCTGGTCGGGATGTGCGGCCACCAGCCTCAGGTCCAGGCGCGAGACGGTGCGCAGGAACCAGGCCCAGTTGGCGATCCGCCAGACCCAGCCCAGCAGCAGCGCCATCAACAGCGGCGCGCTGACCACGCCGTGCCACCAGCCGGCCGCCGACAGCCCGGCGCCGTTCGCCGCGACCTGCCACTCGGCCTGGCGAAGGATCTGCGGCTCGAGCGTCACCAGGGAGGCGACCTGGGCGTAGACGACGATGACCACCACCGCCTCGGCCCACAGCGAGTGGACGCGGCGGCGGGTGGCTTCCAGCGCCTCGCGCACCCGCCGCTGGTCGGCCTCGTCGAGCAGGCCCGAGACCTGGAAGTGATAGGCGATGCGGCCGAGCCGCCGGGCGCAGACGACGTGGCTCAGCACCAGCAGCGGGGCGGCGATCGCGTAGCGCGCGTGAACCCCGATGTCCTCGACGAAGCTGTAGAGGACCCTGGGCCGGCCCAACACGATGTCGATGGCGACCAGCACGGCCAGCGGGATCCAGGCGATCGCGAAGGTCAGCACGGTGCGGACGGCGGCGTTGGGCGCGATCGGCGAGGGCAGGCGCGCCAGGGCGGTCAGCCGCCGCGGCGGGCCGCCTTCGAATATCGCTTCGACGCCGATCATCGGCGGGAGGGCAGCCTGGTGGACCACGGGGCGGCGTCCTTTCGCCCGCAAGCTTGGGCAAGCGGCCGCGGCCGCGGCAATCGGGTCTTCTACCGATGTCGGATCCGGCCTTGCTGGTTCGTCCTTGGCCCGAGGTCCCGCTGGTGGGCTCGATCGCGGGTGCGGCGCGCCGCCCCGGTGAGGAGGACGACATGCACAAGATACATCCGTTCCTGTGGTTCGACGGCCAGGCCCACGAGGCGGCCGAGCTCTATGTCTCGCTGTTCCCGAATTCGAAGATCGGCAAGGTGACGCGCTATCCGCCCGGCTCGCCCGGCGGCATGGACGGACAGGTGATGACCGTCGAGTTCGAACTCGACGGCCAGCGGTTCACCGCCCTCAACGGCGGGCCGCACTTCAAGTTCACCGAGGCGGTGTCGTTCGTGATCGACTGCGAGGACCAGGCCGAGGTCGACCGCTACTGGGACGGGCTGATCGCCGGCGGCGGTTCCCCCAGCCAGTGCGCCTGGCTGAAGGACCGCTTTGGCCTGTCATGGCAGGTGGTGCCCAAGGCGCTGCCGCGGCTGATGAGCGATCCCGACCCGGCCAAGGCCGGGCGCGTGGTCCAGGCCATGCTGAAGATGAGCAAGATCATCGTCGCCGACCTGGAAGCCGCCCACGCCGGGTAGGGCGAGCCCTCCGTGTCACCCCGGATTGCGCAGCAAGTCCGGGATCCATGAACACCTGATCGGCCAGAGATGGCCCGGCCTCGCCCCATCTTCCGGGCGCGGCGCGAATGGATCCCGGACAAGCCCTCAAGGGCTTTCCGGGATGACAAAGCGCGCTAGCCGTTCGCCAGGGCCGCGGTCTCGGCGGCGCAGTCGCGGGTCGGCAGCTGGCCGGCGGCGCGGGCGGCGGCGATCTCGGCCTTGGCCGCCTCCAGATCCGCCTTGAAGTCGGCGTTGTCATGCAGCTTGGCGACGGTGGCCGCGCCCATCATCCGGCCCTCCTCGGTGTCGCTCAGCCAATGGACGTTGCAGACCACCCGGCTCTGGGTGAAGGCGCGGCCGCGATGCAGCAGCTCGGTGGCGCGGTCGGGCGCGGCCTCGGCCAGGATCAGCGCCCAGCCCCAGCCGATGGCGCTGTGCCCGGAGGGATAGGAGCCGTCCTTGCGCAGTTCGGCCTCGTCTTGCGGCGTGCACATCGGCGTGTTGTTGACCATGAACGGCCGTTGGCGCTGGAACTTGGTCTTGGTCGGATAGGTCGACAGCCCGGTGTCGACGAGCGTGCGGCGCAGCATGGTGTAGAGCCGCGGCGTGGTTTCGGCGCTGACCTTCACGCCCAGCGCGCAGGAAAAGGTCTCGGCCGCGGCCGGGAATTTCAGTTCGGCGTCCTGCACGGCCACCGACCAGCGCGGGCCGCCGTTCAGGTCGACGGCCGCCTTGGCCGCGGCGTCGTCGCGCGCCTGGGCGGGCGAGCCGGCGGCCGGCGGGCCGGGGAGGATGGCCAGGCTGTTGGGCGCGCCGCCCATCGGCAGGTAGCCGGCCAGGTAGCCGGGGCGGATCTCGGGGATAGGCTTAGGCTCGGCCTTGGCCTGCATCTGCGGCGCCTGGCCGCCCGGCGCTGCGCAGCTCGCCACCATCGCCGCAATGGCGAACACCCATGCCTGCCTGACCATCGTCCTCTCCCTCGTCTTCGATTCCGCACAGCCTAGGCGGGTGACGATATGTCGGCAAATCGGACGGGACCCGCATGTCATGACATTCGCCTGCTGCAGGCGCATGCTGGGCGCATGGAGCGGCGTGCGTTCAGACTGCGCATCACCGGACAGGTGCAGGGCGTCGGCTATCGTTGGTGGGCCGAGCGTCAGGCGCGCTCGCTCGCGCTCGACGGCTGGGTGCGTAATTGCCCCGACGGCTCGGTCGAGCTGCTCGCGATCGGCGACGAGGTCGCGCTGGAGCGGATGGCTGAGGCGTGCCGCGGCGGTCCGCCCGCCGCCTCGGTCTCCGACGTGCAGGCCCTGGCGGCGGACGACGACGGCAGCGTCGGGTTCGCCGCTCGCAGCTAGGTCGGCCCGGCCGGCGCCGGGCCGATGGCGAGCCTCTAGCGGCCCTGGAAGTCGGCCGGGCGCTTTTCGAGGAAGGAGGTCATGCCCTCCTTGAAGTCCTGGGTGCGGATCAGCTGCAGGAACTGCAGATAGACGTGGTGGACGTGGTCGTTGAACGTCTCCGACAGGCCCATCCGCATCAGCCGCTTGGCCGACTGCACCGCCAGCGGCGCGTTGGCCGCCATCTCCAGGGCGATCTCGCGGGTCTTGGCGGCCAGCTCGGCGTCGGGGACCACGTGGTTGACCAGGCCGAGCTCCAGGCTCTCCTTGGCCGACAGCGTGCGGCCGGTGAAGATCAGCTCGGCGGCCTTGGCCCAGCCCAGCAGCCGCGGCAGGATCCAGGTGCCGCCGCTTTCCGGCACCACGCCGCGCTTGACGAAGGCCGCGGCCATCTTGGCGCTCTCGCCGGCGATGCGGATGTCGCAGCCCATGGCGGTGTCCATGCCGTAGCCGGCGGCCGAGCCGTTGAGCGCGCAGATCGTCGGCTTGTCCATGGCGAACAGGACGGTCGGCGGGGTGTTGCGCAGGTCGAGGTTCACCGAGATCGTGGAGACCTGCTTGTCCGAGCCGATGCCCGATCCCTGGGTGGCGTCGACCAGGTCGAGCCCGGCGCAGAAGGCGCGGCCGGTTCCGGTCAGCACGATGACCCGCACGGCGGGGTCCTCGTTGGCCTTGATCAGCAGCTGGGTCAGGCGGGCCAGCATCGGCCCGGAAATGGTGTTCAGCCGCTCGGGCCGATTGAGCGTGAGGGTGGCGATCCCCTCGGCCACCTCATAGAGGACTTCTTCCGACTTCTGGACCGTTTCCACCGCAGCGCTCATTGTCGCTTCCCTTTATGACGTAAATTAATCCGGGCAGCCTATGCCCGGGTCCAGGGGGCGGCAAGGGCCTAGACGTCGCGCCGACGTGCTGTCCAGAGCAGCCAGAGGCCGAAGATGATTGCGATCTGGCAGAGGGCGGCCAGCGCCGCGCCCATGGCCAGGCCGACGGTCATCATCGCCCGGTCGCAGGCCTGCGAACCGCAGTTGAACACGACGATCTGGCCGATGAGGCCAGCTAGGCCGATCAGGGCGAGCAATGCGCCCGCCGCCGCCCGCCCTGGCGACAGGCGAAGCGGCGGGGGAGCGCCTGGCGGCGGAACGGGGGAGGACCGCCGCGGACCGAGCAAGCGCTGCGACGCCTTCAGAGGGTGGGACAGAAGCGCCATAGCGACCTCCTGGTCACTGCAACGCTCAAATAGGGGCGATGGATGCAGTCGGCCTTGATCGCCGTCAAAGCGGCGCGGCGCGGTCCTTGCGCATGCGCCAGACCTCGTGGTCTCCGCTGGCGAAGGCGATGGTCTTGAGCCCCTCGACCACGAAGCCGAGCCGCTCGTAGAAGCGCCGGGCGTTCGGATTGACCGTGAACACCGAGAGCGTCAGCGGACCGTGGGTTTGCGCCTCGGCCCAGGCCATCATCAGGCCGCCGACGCCCTGGCCCTGGGCCGCCGGCGCGACGAACACGTTGGAGACGTGGGCGCCGACCAGCTCGATGAAGCCGACCACCTCGCCGCCGATCACGGCGACCGCGCGCTGGTCGGCCGGCTCCAGCGGCTCGTGCGGGCCGAACGCCTGCGGCGGCATGTGCGCGCCATAGGAGGTGAGGGCGGCCGCCGCGGCGATGGCCTGACAGGCCGGGCGGTCGGCCTCTGCGAAGGGACGGATCTGGACGCTCATCTGTGATCCGACTTTGGGCGATGAGCCGGCCGGCGCCTAGAGCTGTCGGCCTAGAGAGCGCGGGCCACCTCGACCAATTGATCCAGGCAGATCCCCCAGCCCTCGTGGAAACCCATCTGCTCGTGGGCTTGCTTGTCTTCGACGCTCCAGTGGCGGGCGGTCGCGGTGTAGCGGGTCTGGCCGCCGCCCAGGTCCTCGAAGCTGATGGTCCCGACGAAGAACGGCTTGTCCGAAGGCGTCCAGGCCTCGGTGAAGGCGTCGGTGAAGACGATCTTCCTGCCCGGCTCGACGTCGAGATAGACGCCGCGATTGGGATATTCGTTACCGTCCGGGTCCTTCATGACCACGAAGCTGGTTCCGCCGGGGCGCACGTCGGTCTCGGCGACCGGGACGGTGAACGGCTTGGGGGCGAACCACTGCTTCATCAGCTCCGGCTCGGTCCACCCGCGGTACAGCTTGTCGGCGGGAACGTCGACGATGCGGGTCAGGACGAGTTCGCGGTCGGCGGCGGTGTCGGTCATGTCGATCTCCTTGGGTCTGCCCCTAGGACGCGGCAGGTTCGCGGGGGCCGACAGCCGCGCTGGATTTTATTCCGCGCTCGCCGCGGCCTGGGCGGCGAACCAGGGCTCCAGCCGCGAGATCGCCTCCTTGATCTCCGGCGTCGAGACCGCGAACGACATGCGGATGAAGTGGCGGCCCTCGACCGGATCGAAGTCGACGCCGGGGGCGGTGGCGACCCCGGTGTCCTGCAGCAGCCGCTGGCAGAAGCTGAGGCTGTCGTCGGTCAGGTGCGCGACGTCGGCATAGATGTAGAAGGCGCCGTCCGGCGGGGCGATGGCCGACAGGCCCAGCCGCGGCAGCGCCTCCAGCAGCAGGGCGCGGTTGGCGCGATAGACCTCGATGTGGCCTTCCAGCTCGTCCTCGCAGTCCATCGCCGCCAGCGCGGCGTGCTGGGCCAGCGACGGCGGGGTCAGGAACAGCGCGCCCATATAGGCGATCGCCGCCTTCACGTGCTCGGGCGGCGAGAGCAGCCAGCCCAGCCGCCAGCCGGCCATGCTGAAGTATTTGGAGAACGAGTTGACCACCAGGGCGTTCGGCTCGAACTCCAGCATCGAGCGCGCCGGCTCGACGTAGCTCAGGCCGTGATAGATCTCGTCCGAGACGATCTTGATGTTCCGCTCGCGGCAGATCTTGGCGATGGCCTCGAGCTCGTCGGCGGGGATGATGGTGCCGGTCGGATTGGCCGGGCTGGCGATGATCACGCCGGCCGGCGGCGGATCCAGGGCGGCGATGCGCTCGGCGCTCAGCTGGTAGCGCTCGTTGGCGCCGCAGGCCAGCTCCACCGGCTCGATGTGCAGCGCCTTGAGCGTGTTGCGATAGGCGACGTAGCCAGGCCGCGCCAGGGCGACGCGGTCGCCGGGACTGAACGACGAGGCCAGTGCCAGAACCAGCGCCGGCGAGGCGCCGCAGGTCAGGGTGATGCGGTTCGGCGCGACCTCGACGCCGTACTTTTCCAGATAGTGGCGCGCGATGCGGGCCTTCAGCGCCGGGCTTTCCCAATAGCCCATCGGGTCGCTGTCGAGCACCTTGTGGGCGGCCTCGATCGCCGCCTTCGGCGCGCCGGTGGAGGGCTGGCCGAACTCCATGTGGATCACCGAACGGCCCTCGGACTTCAGCCGATGGGCCAGGCCGCTGACGGAAATGGCGTGGAACGGATCGATGCGCAGGGACATGCCGATGCTCTGGCGCAGGCACGCGGCCAAATCAAGGAGCCCGCCGATCAAGCCGCGCGTTAGCTCATCTGGCGACGTAGGGAGGTCAGGATGGCGGAAGGGATCGAAGGGCTGCTGGCGCTGGACGGACAGGTGACGATCGTTACCGGCGCCGGGGCGGGCATCGGCCGGGCGATCGCCGAGCGGTTCGCGCAGGCCGGCTCGGCGGTGGTGGTCAGCGACCGCGACGAAGCCGCCGCGCAGGCGCTGGCGGACGGACTGGCGAACGCGGGGCGCGAGGCGCTGGCCGTGGGTTGCGACGTCACCCGCGACGAGGACCTGGAACGCCTGGTCGACCTGGCGCTGCAGCGGTTCGGGCGGTTGACGATCCTGGTCAACAACGCCGGCGGCGGCGGGCCCAAGCCGTTCGACATGCCGATGGCCGACTTCGTGCGCGCGTTTCAGCTCAACGTGTTCTCGGGCTTCCGGCTCTGCCAGCTGTGCGCGCCGCACATGGCCGCGGCCGGCGGCGGCGCGGTTCTCAACATCTCGTCGATGGCGGGCGAGAACCGCAACGTGCGGATGGCCTCCTACGGATCGTCGAAGGCCGCGGCCAACCACCTGACCCGCAACCTCGCCTTCGACCTCGGGCCGATGGGGATCCGGGTGAACGCCATCGCGCCGGGGGCGATCAAGACCGGCGCCCTGGCGAGCGTGCTGACACCGGAGACGGAACGGGCGATGCTGCGCCACACGCCGCTGGGGCGCCTTGGCGCGCCGGAGGACATCGCCAATGCGGCGCTGTTCCTCTGTTCGCCTGCCGCCGCCTGGATCAGCGGCCAGGTGCTGACGGTCAGCGGCGGCGGAGTGCAGGAACTCGACTAGACGGCGATGACGCCGCGGCTGGAGGGGAGACAGGGATATGATGCAGGGAACACGTCGGGGCGTGATGTTGGGCGGCGCCGCCGCGCTGGCGGCCGGATCGCGCGCCTTCGCGGCCGAGGGGACCGCCGTCTATGCGGGCGGTCCGATCCTGACCATGGACGACGCGCGGCCGAGGGCCCAGGCGGTGGCCGTGCGCGGCGGGCGCATCCTGGCGGTCGGCGACCGGGACGAGGTGCTGGCCAAGGCCGGGCGCGGCGCGCGGCTGGTGGACCTGGATGGGCGCGCCCTGCTGCCGGGTTTCGTCGACCCGCACGGCCACGTCTCGTTCGTCGGCTTGCAGGCGGTGTCGGCCAACCTGCTGCCGGCGCCCGACGGCGAGGGAAAGTCGATCCCAGACCTGCAGCGGATCGTGCGGGCCTGGCGCGACGCCAACCGGCCGTTCGCCGAGCGCTATGGCCTGATCATCGGGTTCGGCTACGACGACTCCCAACTGCGCGAGCAGCGGCATCCGACCCGCAAGGACCTCGACGAGATTTCCAGCGACGCCCCGGTGCTGTTCATCCACCAGTCCGGCCATCTGGGCGTCGCCAACTCCAAGGCGCTGGAGGCGGCGGGCGTCAGCGCCGCGACTCCCGATCCGCAGGGCGGCGTCTTCCGTCGCGAGGCCGGCGGCAAGGAACCCAACGGGGTGATGGAGGAGCACGCCTTCATGGGCGTGATGGTCAAGCTGCTGAGCCGGCTCGACCTCGACGCCAACCTGAAGATGATCGCCGAGGGCGTGAAGCTCTACACCTCGTACGGCTACACCACCTGTCAGGACGGCAAGTCCTCCAGCGGCGGGGTGAAGGCGCTGCAGCTGGCGGCCAGCAAGGGCATGTTGAGCGCCGACGTGGTGGCCTACCCCGACGTGCTGACGGCGACGGACGTGGTGGTTCCGCCGCTGCTCAGCCGCACCTATACGAACCGGCTGCGGATCGGCGGGGTGAAGCTGTCGATCGACGGGTCGCCCCAGGGCAAGACCGCCTGGTTGTCGCAGCCGTACTTCGTGCCGCCCGAGGGCCAGAACGCGGCCTATGCCGGCTATCCGGCCGTGCCGGTGGACCAGTGCCTGGCGGCGATCGACAAGGCCTTCGCCAACGGCTGGCAGATCCTGGTCCACGCCAACGGCGACGCCGCCATCGACGTGTTGATCGCCGGGGTGCGCGAGGCGACGAGAAAGCATGGGCGGGGCGACCGGCGCCCCGTGCTGATCCATGGCCAGACGGCGCGGGAGGATCAGGTCGACGCCTGCAAGGCCCTGGGGATCATCCCGTCGTTCTTCCCGATGCACACCTTCTACTGGGGCGACTGGCACCGGGACTCGGTGCTCGGGCCGGTGCGGGCCGAGAACATCTCGCCGACCGGCTGGGCGCTGCGGCGCGGAATGATGTTCACCACCCACCACGACGCCCCGGTGGCCAAGCCGGACTCCATGCGGGTGCTGTCGGCGACGGTCAGCCGGCGCACGCGCTCGGGCGACATCCTGGGGCCGCATCAGCGGGTTCCCGTCGAGGCGGCGCTGAAGGCGATGACCATCTGGCCCGCCTATCAGCACTTCGAGGAGGCGACGAAGGGATCGCTGGTTCCCGGCAAGCTGGCCGATTTCGCGGTGCTGTCGGCCGATCCGACGGCCACGGATCCGGAGAAGCTGGCCTCGCTGAAGGTCACCGAAACGATCAAGGAGGGCGTCAGCATCTGGCGCGGATAGCCATGGCGCAGACCCAGAAGCAGTTGATGCTGGCCGGCGAGCTCTATGACGCCGGCGACCCGGAGATCCAGGCCGACCACGCCGCGGCGGTCGCCTGGATGGCTCGGTTCAACGCCCTGGACCTGCCCATCGATCGGCGTCACGCCCTGCTGGCCGAGCGCCTGGCCTTCGCAGGCCGGGGCGCGACGATCCGGCCGCCGTTCCACTGCGACTACGGCTTCAACATCAGTCTCGGCGATGGCGCCTTCCTGAACTTCAATTGCGTGATCCTCGACGTCGTGGCGGTGACCATCGGCGCCCGGACCCAGATCGGGCCGGGCGTGCAGATCCTGACCGCCGACCATCCGCGCGACCCGGCCGAGCGCGCGTCCGGGCTGGAGTTCGGCCGGCCGATCAGCATCGGCGCCAATGTGTGGATCGGCGGCGGGGCGATCATCCTGCCGGGCGTACGGATCGGCGACGACGCCCTGGTCGGCGCGGGGGCGGTGGTGACCCGCGACGTCGCGCCCGGCGCGACGGTGGTCGGCAATCCGGCCAGGGTCCGCGCATAGCCCTTCCGCGCGGTTGCCCCAACGGCGCAAAGGCCTGCTGGCCGTCCGGCGTCCGCCTCGCGCCTTTGCATAGAAAAGCCCGCTCCGGCGCATAGCATATGTGCGAACAGGGGGCGTGCGATGGGCTGGAATTCTCAACGGTGGCTGCTGGCGGGCGCGGCGAGCGCGCTGGCGTTCGGGGCGCAGGCCGCGCCGCGGCTGGAGACGGTTCTGAAGCCGGTCCGCGACGGCGGGGCCGAGGTCGTCGCCATCGAGGTGCGCAGCGTGCTGACGCAGGGCGAAGGGCTCGTCCTCTCCGCGCCGGTCACCTATGCCGGGGTGCGCGGCGTCGCCGACCGGGTGCAGGGCCTGACCGTGACCGACGCCAAGGGCGCGGTGCCGCTGGCCTCGGTCGACGACCCGGCCGCGCCGGGCGGCTTCCCCTATTTCCGCCATTGGACCGCCCAGCGGCCGGTCTCCTATCCGGTGACCATCAGCTATCGCTCGGCGGTGCAGCCGGCCGGTGCGCCGCAAGGCCCGCCGTTCGGCATCCGGCCGTCGGGCGGCGGGGTCAGCGGCGCCGGCGCCGGGTTCCTGGTGCTGCCGGAAAAGGTCGGCGAGGCGCAGCTGAAGCTGCGCTGGGACCTCAGCGGCCTGGCCAGGGGCTCCAGCGCGGTCGCCTCGTTCGGCGACGGCGACGTCGCGCTGACCGGCGATCCGGAGAAGCTGCGCCAGGCCTGGTACATGGCCGGGCCGATGGGCCGCTATCCGAAGCGCGGCGACGTGGACGGCTTCAGCGGGACCTGGCTTGGCCAGGCCCCGTTCGACCCGGCCGCCGAGCTGGCTTGGTCGGGCAAGCTCTACCAGCAGCTCGACAAGGATTTCGGTTATCTGAAGCCGGCCCCGCGCTACCGGGTGTTCATGCGCTTCCTCGACACCCCGCCGGTCGGCGGCGGCACGGCGCTGGCCAATTCGTTCATGCTCTCGCGCGGTTCGGCGCCGCGCGATCCGGGCGCTGAGGGGCCGCGCACCACCTTCGCCCACGAGATGATCCACCAGTGGGTCGGCGGGATCGAGTCGCCGGGCGCTGTCGGGATCAGCAGCTGGTTCAGCGAGGGCCTGACCACCCACTACACGGCGCTCGCCCCCCTGCGGGCCGGGTTCTCGACGGTCGAGCAGTATGGCCAGCAGATCGACGCCATGGCCCGCGGCTACTGGGGCAGCGAGGCGCGCGACTGGTCGGCCGAGAAGATCGCCAAGGCCGGCTTCGGCTCCGAGAGCATCCGCCACGTGCCGTACAATCGCGGCGCTCTCTATTTCGCCGACCTCGACGCCAAGATCCGCGCCAAGTCGGGCGGCAAGCGCCGGCTGGACGACATGCTGGCGCCGATGTTCGTCAGCCGCGAGCAGGGCGTGACCTTCGACCACGAGGCCTGGAAGGCGATGGTCGGCCGCGAGCTGGGGCCGGAGGCGGTCGCCGTCTTCGAGAAGGTCGTGCTGGGCGGCGAGATGCTGGTTCCCGACGCCGGCGCGTTCGGTCCGTGCTTCACCCGCGAGCCGGCGACCTACGAGGTCGGCGGCGCCCAGGTGCAGGGCTATCGCTGGGTGCGCGTCGTCTCGGTTCCCGAGAAGGTTTGCCAAAGCTGGTAGTTGGCTCGGCCGCCCCCGATCCGCTCATCCCGGCTTTCGACGGGATGAGCGGTGTGGGGACGTTAAAGCTCCAGCACGCCGGCGTTGTCGGCGGCGCGGCGCATGGGGCCGGCATAGCCGAGCGGCGAGCGCCGCCGCCGGTCCGGTCCGAAGAAGTCCGCCGCGGCGACGTAGGGGCGCGGTCGCATGATCACCGACTCCAGTCGCTTGAGGATGTCGCGCGCGGTGACCGGCTTGGCGAGGAACTCGTTGACGCCGCGGTCGCGCGCGGCGTTCAGGCGCGGCAGGTCGGAGTGGCCGGTCAGCATGATGATCGGCAGGTAGCGCGTCTCGCCCGGCAGGGCGCGCGCCCGGGAAATGAAGTCGAGGCCGTTCATGGTCGGCATCTCGTAGTCGACATAGGCCACGTCGACCGGATCGTGCATCAGCTGGTCCAGGCCGTGTCGTCCGTCGGTCGCATAGAATAGGCGCCCGACGCCCGCAGCGGCCAGAACCGTGCCGATGATCGTGCGCATCTGCTCGTTGTCGTCGACGACCAGTATTCGCAGAGCTCCAAGTCCTTGGGTCACTTTCCCGTCTCCGGCGAATCGCTACGTCAGATAGACGCCAATCAGGCGAACTGTCGCAACCCCCCGACCGCAGATTTCGCGCCCCGCGCCTTGACCTGGCAGGCGTCTGGCGCGAAGCCGAACAGCAATCATTGGGGGTGTGGATGTCGAAGACTGTTGAGGCGCCGTCGACGCGGCGGGTCCTGGGCGCGAGCCTGGTCGGCACCGCCGTCGAATTCTACGACTTCTACATCTATGCGACCGCCGCCTCGCTGGTGTTCGGACCGCTGTTCTTCCCGGCCGCTTCGCCTTCGATGCAGCTCCTGTCCTCGTACGCGAGCATGGCGGTGGCGTTCTTCGCCCGGCCGGTCGGCGCGATCGTGTTCGGCCACTTCGGCGACCGCATCGGGCGCAAGTCGACCCTGGTCGCCTCGCTGCTGCTGATGGGCGCCTCGACGGTGCTGATCGCCTTCCTGCCGACCTACCAGCAGGCCGGCTGGCTGGCGCCGGTGGCGCTCTGCATCCTGCGCTTCGGCCAGGGCTTCGGCCTCGGCGGCGAGTGGGGCGGGGCCGCGCTGCTGGCGGTGGAGAACGCGCCGCCCGGCTGGCGCGCGCGCTATGGCATGTTCCCGCAGCTCGGCGCGCCGGTCGGCTTCATCGCCGCCAACGGCCTGTTCCTGATCCTCGGCATGCTGCTGACCCCTGAACAGTTCCAGAGCTGGGGCTGGCGCATTCCGTTCCTGGGCAGCGCCCTGCTGGTCGGGGTCGGCCTGTGGGTCCGCCTGAAGCTCACCGAGACCCCGGCCTTCGCCAAGGCCCTGGCCGAGGAGGCGCCCTCGGACGTGCCGCTGGCCGAGCTGTTCAAGCGCCACCTGGCGCCGACGCTGGCCGGGACCTTCGCGGTGGTGGCCTGCTTTGCGACCTTCTACCTGGCGACCGCCTTTGCGCTCGGCTACGGCGTCCAGACCCTGGGCTACAGCCGCGAGACGTTCCTCGGCGTGCAGCTGGGCGCGATCGGCTTCATGGCGCTCGGCATCGTCCTAGCCGGCTATTGGTCGGACGCCAGCAATCCGCGCCGCGTGCTGATGGCCGGCTGCTTCATGGCCATCGCGGTGGGCGCGCTGATGGCCCCGATGATGGGCCATGGTTCGCTGCTCGGCGCCTGGGCGTTCCTGTCGCTGGCGCTGCTGACCATGGGTTTCGTCTATGGCCCGCTGGGCGCGTTCCTGCCGGGTCTGTTCCCGGCGCGGGTGCGCTACACCGGCGCCTCGATGGCGTTCAACGTCGGCGGCATCATCGGCGGCGGCCTGACCCCGATGATCGCCCAGGCGCTGTCGACCCAGGGCGGCCTGGTGCCGGTCGGAATCTATCTGGCGGTCGCCGCCCTGATCAGCCTGGTGGCCCTGCTGCCGCTGAAGCACCAGCAGGCCTGACGATAAGTGTCATCCCGGTTTCGGCGCAGCCGAAGACCGGGACCCATTCGCGTTGTTCGAGCAGGATGGGGTGACGCTGAGCCGCCGTCGGATCCGTCCGGTGTTCATGGGTCCCGGTCTTGCTTCGCAAACCGGGATGACACGGGGGGCGACAACCTTCGCTACCAGTGGTTCTCGACCTCTTCGGCGAAGCCGATCAGGTCGCGGACCTGCAGGCGCGTGCCGTCGTCGAGCACGGCGACGCCGGAGAACTTGCCGAACACCTGGTGCTGGCGGCTGCTGACCGGCCCCATGGCGAAGTCGGCGTGGCGGTCGACGATCGGCTCAAAGGTCATCTCGAAGCGGCCGTCGCTGGAGGTGAACCGCCAAGGACCGCTGTCGTGCGCGCCTTCGGGCAGATGGAACTCCAGGTCGGTCAGCTTGTGCGCCTTGCCGTCGAAGAACAGGATGTTCTCGCTCGCCGCCGAGGTGTCGCCGAAACCGTAACCGATGTTGAAGCCGAACGGCTTGCCGTCGACCAGGCCCGAGGCCGAGCCCCAGTACCAGGTGTTGTCGTAGGTCCAGACCCCGCGGCCCCAGTCGAGCACGGCGAAGGCGCTGGACGGCTCGAACTCATATCGCTGGCCCGCGTAGACCACATGACCCGACGCCGGCATGCAGTTGATCTTCTGGTTGTAGTAGAAGGCGGTGGCCTGCTCGGCGAACGGCGTGGCGATGACCATCCGGTCCATCGGCGGCTGGGCCAGGAAGATCTCCCCGGACATGCCGGCTCCCTTGTCGAAGCTGGGCGCGTCGAAGGTCAGCACCCGGCCGCCGGGCACGAAGCGGAACGCGATCTCCATCTTCGGGTGGACGTGGGCGATGTCGCCGGCGTCGGCGCTGGGCGGCAGGGCCATGGCGCCGTGCGGGGCCGGCAGGCCGACGCCGCCGTTAACGAAGCTCCCCGTCCGGAAGTCCATCCACGAGGCGCCGAGGAAGCCCATGTGGCCGTTGTCGGCGACGGTCAGGGCCAGGCCGAAGTCCGGCGACAGGATCGCGTAGTAGTCCCACTCCTTGATCGCCGTATCGTCATGGGGCACGCCGATGGCGCCGCGATCATAGCGGCGAACCTCGTTGGCGGCCCAGCCGCGCTCGACCAGATGTCCGTTCGCGTCGAGCAGGTCGCCCGATCCCATCAGCCTTTGCATGTCGCCTCCGCAGATTGTCCGCGCGTGCTTACGGCATGACGTAGCGGCAGCGCAAAGTCTGCCGATAGCGTCCGATAGCCGCCAGAAGCCGCCGGCCCGGAGGGCTATTCTCCCTGCAAAATCAGTCAGCGGAGATTTTCCATGGTCACGATCCTGCGAGACGTGTCGGTAAACCTGCCGATAGCGGGCGTATGGGAGCGCTTACGGCAGGTCGGCAAGGCGCATGAACTGTTCGCCGGCGTGCTGGTCGACGGGCGCGTCGACGGCGACCTGCGCACCGTGACGTTCGCCAACGGGATGATGGTGACCGAGCAGATCCTCGGCGTCGACGAGCCCTCAAGGCGCGTCGCCTACAGCGTCATCGACGGCCCCTTCGAACATCACGCGGCCTCGATGCAGGTCATCGCCGACGGCGCCGGCAGCCGGGTGCTCTGGTTCAGCGACTTCAAGCCCGATGCGCTGAGCGAGATGGTGACGCCGCTGATGGAGGCCGGTCTCGCGGCGCTGAAACGCAACCTCGAAGGCGGTTCGGCCGATTGACCGACAGGCCGGCCGGGTGTATCGATATTGCGAGTCATTCGCAATAAAGGAGCGCTCCCATGGCCATCGCCCCCCTAGCTGCGGCGTCCCTGCGGGTCGGACCGCACGGCCTGGCGGTCTCCGAGCAGCTCGTGCTGGCCTCGCTGCGCGCCTGGGCGCGGGCGCGCATGGCCGGCGACGACCCGCGCGAGCTGGTTCGGCCGGGCCTGACGCACGTGAGCTCCAGGCCGGTGGCCAACGTGTTCGTGGCGCTGATGGAGCACATCGAGCGCGATGCGCGGCGGGCGATGGAGGTGCACTGCATCGCCTGCGGCGGCTATTCCCAGGACGAGCAGCGAGTGGTTCTGGCCTGCGGCGTGGCGCGTGCGGCGCCGGACGTGGCGCTGGCGCTGCTGCGGCCGCTGGTCGGCGGGCCCGAGGCCTCGGTGTTGTTGGCGCGGACCCTGAACGTGGCGCTCTGCAAGGCCGGCTTTCCGATGCCGGTGCGGATGTGGGACGACGCGGCGAGCGTCCCAGCCACCGTGCACTGACGGCGCTGGAAACGCGCGCCTATCGGGTCTAGGCAGGCCCGATGAGCGAGTTTGACGACGAACCGACCTTCGACGGCGGCGGCTATGATGTCGACGACTGGGCCCGGCTGAAGCCGTTCACAGGCGCGCTGGCGACCCTGGAGGACGTGCAGGCCAAGGTGGCGATCTTCGCCCTTGGCGACACCCACCGCGGCCGCCCGATCGACATGGAGCTGCCGCAGCCGATCATCTGGTGGGAGGACGACGGCGAGGTCGCCGCCGTGGTCGTGCAGGCCGAGTCCCACGAGACCGAGGATGGCGAGGTGATGGAAGTGCTGGGCCTGGTGCTGCCGGACGGCGCCGGGGCCGTGGCCCTGCTTGAGGACGTCGATCTGGTCGACGACAGCGATCCGGTCTGGCGCCGGCTAGTCACCGAGGCGATCGGCGACGAGACCGGCGACGACGACGAAGACTAGGCGCTCGCGAGCGCGCTCTGGAACAGGATGGCCCCGTCGGCCGAGCCGAGCTCGGCTTCGAAGGCGCGGTCGGGGTGCGGCATCAGGCCGATGACGTTGCCGCGCTTGTTGACGATGCCGGCGATGTCGCGCGACGAGCCGTTCGGATTGTCGAGGTAGCGGAAGACCACCTGGCCTTCGCCCTCCAGCCGGTCGAGCGTCTCCTCGTCGGCGAAGTAGTTGCCCTCGCCGTTGCCGACCGTCATCTCGACCTCGCGGCGGCCGGCGTAGCCGGCGGTGAAGCGGGTCTGGGCGTTGGTGACTTCCAGCGCCACCGGCTTGCAGACGTACTTGAGCTTCTCGTTCCGCAGCAGCGCGCCGGGCAGCATCTTCGACTCGGTCAGCACCTGGAAGCCGTTGCAGATCCCGACGACGGCGACGCCGCGGTCGGCCGCGGCGCGGACCTCGGTCATCACCGGCGCCAGCGAGGCCATGGCCGCGCAGCGGAGGTAGTCGCCGTAGGAGAAGCCGCCGGGCAGCACGATCAGGTCCAGGCCCTGCGGCAGCTGGGTCTCGGCGTGCCAGACCATGTCGACCTTGGCGCCGGTGGAGCGTTCGACGGCGACCTTGCAGTCGCGATCGCAGTTGGAACCCGGGAATACGATGACGGCGGCTTTCATGGCGCGGGCCCTATCATCGTTTGAGCTTTTGGGCGAGGGGGCAGACGGTCGCTGGCGCGCAGTTCGGCCTTGGCGATCTCGATGAGCTCCAGCTTGACGCTCGAGCTCTCTTTGACGTCGAGATCCTTCGCTGCAGAGAGGGCCTGGGTCAGGAGCGCTCGTCCCGTGGCGGCGTCGCCGAACGAATAGGCGCTCCGGGCGTAGCGGATTGCGCTCTCGGCGAAGATCATACGGCTCTGTCCTGTGTCGACCTGAAAGCGGTCGAGGCAGGCTGCGACAAGGTTGAAGAGACGCACGCTGGCCGAAGCCTCGGTGCAGGTCGCCAGCAGCCTCGATTGTTCTGTGACCGGGGTTGCAGCCAGGTAATCGTCGAGCTTTTCCAGGCCACGCCCCTGTTCGATGTCGGCGCGGAGGCGTGCCGTGGGCTGATCCTGTTGCTGGCGCGCGAGGCCGAGGGCGGCCGCGTCGGTCACCAGACGCGGGCCGCCCGGGCGAGGGGGCGCGTCGGCCCCAAGCACTTCGTCGCGAATGTCCGCAAGCCGCGACTCGGCTTCGCTTCGCACCAGTCGCGCCGGGACGCTCGGTTGCGCCTTGGACAGCGCGGCGAGCCGTCGGGCGTTTTGCTTGCGCAGGTCCTGGTACATCCAGGTGTCCTGACCGGCGGCACCGTGGCGAGCGATCTCCTCCTGCAGCATCACCTCCATGGCGACCGCTTCTCCCAACACCGCTTGATGCTGGGCGCTGACCTTCCGCGTCAGCTCCGCGCGCACGCTCGCTTCCAAGTCGGCCGCGGTCAGCCGCGCCAGCGCCGCTCGCGCCTCGTCCTGGCGGCCAAGTTCGAGCAGGATGCGGATGCGGTCGTCGGGGCGAGGCTCCAGGGCGATGGCCCGGTCGACGCCGTCGCGATCACCATGTCTGGCATAGGCGGCTGCCAAGCTTGAGGCGTCGGTAAGCGAGTCGGCCAAGCCGCTTCGACTGGCCAGATCATCCTCCCATGCCCGCAGGACCGCAGCGACTAGCGCCCGGCTCGGCGGAGGTCCCGGCGTCGTCGTGGTGGGATCTGCGAACGCGATGAACCGGTAGGCTGTCAGTCTGGCCGACGTTTCCTGGCTGTCAGCGAAGAGCGGAGGGAGCGTGGGAGCGTCGCGAGGCAGGGCCGCGATGATCGCGAGCCCCTCTTCAGGGGGACGGCCGGCGCGGTCGCTGTCGAGCACCTGAACGAATGCGTCCTGCGCCTGATCGTCAGCTAGCGAGAATATCTCTCCGAGCCGCGCGTCCTTACCGGCGCGGTAGCGTGCGACGCCTTCGGGAGTGACGCCCGCTGCGGCCAAGATATGCGGCCGGGCGGCCAGTTCGCGGTCGCGCGCCAGATCGCTGCCCGCGTCGTCCTCGGCCAGTACCTTCAACAGGCAAATCGGCAGGTCGGCCGCGTCCAGGCAGCCCGGGGCCCGGGTCATCAGCGCGGGCGCGCCGATTGCTGAGCCGGCGCAAAGCCAGATCGCCCAGCCAATTCCAAGAGTGCGCAAAATATTGACGTGGTTCATGTTTCCCACGGCTTCAGCGGACTTCTCGTCTTGGTTACATCGGTGGTCTGCGCATGCGAAAGTCGTAAGCTTGAGCGTGCTACCTGGCGCCCAGGCTCTCCAGGTAGGTCATCACCTGGTCGAATCCAGCCTTGTCGCCATAGGCGCAGCCGGTGTTCTTCATGACCTTGCGGCCGCCTTCCTGGACCGCTTCCTGCTTGAAGATCGCCGGATGGCCGGGCGCGCCGGGCTGGGTCAGGACGAAGGCCTCGCCGCCGCCCTGCATGTTGTAGAAGCGATAGGGCTCGCCACGCTCCTGAGGCGCGGGGATCAGGCCCGGTTGGGCCAGGACCTTGGCCGACAGGGCTTCGTAGGAGAGCGAGCAGTCGAGCGCGAGCCGCGGCCGGACCGGCTCAGGCTCCGGCGCGCAGGCGGCCAGGATCAGCGGGAGAAGGGGAAAGAGGGCGGTGAGCCCTCTCACGCCACCTCGATCCGGTAGCTTTCGATGACGGTGTTGGCGAGCAGCTTCTCGCACATGTCCTTCACCTGGGCCTCGGCCGCGGCCTTGTCGGTCGCGTCCTTCAGGTCGAACTCGATGGTCTTGCCGACGCGCACGCCGTCGACCTGCGGCCAGCCAAGGCCGTGCAGGGCGCTTTCGACGGCCTTGCCCTGAACGTCCAGCACGCCGGGCTTCAGGAACACATGAACTTTCGCGCGCACTAGTGCAGGCCTCCTTGGATGACGGTGGGCATCTCTTTCATGATGCCAAGACGGCGGGCCACCTCGGTGTAGCCCTCGATGACGTCGCCCATGTCGCGGCGGAAGCGGTCCTTGTCCAGCTTCTCGTTCGTCTGGCTGTCCCAGAGGCGGCACGAATCGGGGCTGATCTCGTCGGCCAGGATCACGCGGGCGAAGTCGTTCTCGTAGATGCGGCCGAATTCGACCTTGAAGTCGACCAGGGTGATGCCGACGCCGGCGAACAGGCCGGTCAGGAAGTCGTTCACCCGCAGGGTCAGGGCCATCATGTCGTCGATCTCCTGGGTCGAGGCCCAGTTGAACGCGGTGATGTGCTCCTCGGCGACCATCGGGTCGCTGAGCTTGTCGTCCTTCAGATAGAACTCGATGATCGAGCGGGGCAGGGCCTGGCCTTCCGGCAGGCCGAAACGCTGCGACAGGCTGCCGGCCGCGACGTTGCGGCAGACCACCTCCAGCGGGATGATCTCGACCTCGCGGATCAGCTGCTCGCGCAGGTTCAGCCGGCGGATGAGGTGGTTCTGAACCCCGATGGAGTTCAGCTTGGTCATCACGTACTCGCTGATGCGGTTGTTGATGACGCCCTTGCCTTCGAGGATCGCCTTCTTCTGCGCGTTGAACGCGGTGGCGTCGTCCTTGAAGTACTGGATCAGGGTTCCGGGCTCGGGGCCCTCGTAGAGGATCTTGGCCTTGCCTTCGTAGATCTTCTTGCGGCGGGTAGTCATGTGCGCCTTCTCCCAGAGCGAGGGCTTGGCCGCCAGCGGAAAAACGAAAAACGCGCGCAGTTCGATGCAAACGCGCGCGGCTCCGACCGTATGGCCCTCTCACTCATATGAGGCCTGAAAAAACTAACGGATTGGTCCGCGCGGCGCAAACGGCGCAAGAGCCGCATCGCCTCATCGTGCGTTTACGTTGCTACGGCGCGGTTCACGGGATATGCAACGCCGACCGACCGCCTACTGGGGAACACATGACGACCTTCGACGATCGCGAGCGTGGATTTGAAAAGAAGTTCGAGCTCGACCAGGAGCAAGAATTCAAGGCTGGCGCTCGTCGCAACCGCATGCTGGGCGAATGGGCCGCCGGTCTGATGGGCCTCTCGGCCGAGAGCGTCGCCGAGTACGCCAAGGCCGTGGTGAAGTCTGACTTCGAGCTGCCGGGCGACGATGACGTGCTGCGCAAGGTGTTCGAGGACCTGAAGGGCTCGGGCGTCGCCGTCAGCGAAGGCGAAGTGCGCATGAAGATGGACGAACTGCTGGCCCAGGCCCGCGAGCAGCTACGCTCGGGCGAATAAGGCCTTTCGGCATCACAAAAAGAGCGCCGCCCTTCGGGGCGGCGTTTTTTTTTGGCTTGCCGCGATTGATGTAACGCGGGTTTTCGAATGCATCGCGGCGCCGCGATTTGCAACCGGTGGCGCCCCGGTGCAGCGGCGCACATGCGCCTTGGTGCAACTGCGCGCAATGTTCGAACCGCTGCAAGAGCGCCCCCACGAGCGGCCTGAAGACCGCCAGATGGGAGCGAGACATGCCACGACCGATCGCCGTCGCCGTCTGGGGACTGGTGTGCACGTTCACGCCGGTCGAGGCCCGCGAATCCGACTCGCCGCTCCGGGCCGCGCTCGCCGGGGCGAGCGCCGCCCGCTCCGTCGATTCGGAGCTGGCGACTTTCGTCAGCGCTTCAATTGGCCGTCCAGGTACTTGCGAATGGCCGGGCCGTACGGCGGACGCATCTGCTGCAGCGGCTTGTCGGCTTTGATCTGCCGGTAGATCGACTTGGCGTGGCTGAACTCGCGGAAGCCGTCGACCCCATGATAGCTGCCCATGCCTGACGGCCCGACGCCGCCGAAGGGCAGGTTCTCCTGCGCCACGTGGAAGATGACGTCGTTGACCGTCACCCCGCCCGAGGTCGTGCCGCTGAGCACCTTCTCGCGTTCAGCCTCGTCCGAGCCGAAATAGTAGAGGCCCAGCGGACGCTCGCCCTTGTTCACATAGGCGATGGCCTCATCGATGCCGCCATAGGTCTTCACTGGCAGCACCGGGCCGAAGATCTCCTCCTGCATGACCTTCAGGTCGTCGCTCGGATCGATGATCAGGGTCGGGGCGATCTTGCGATGCTCCTGTTGCGACAGGTCCTCGCCGTCGGGCTTCAGCTCAATGACCCGCGCGCCCTTGGCCCGGGCTTCGTCGATGTAGCCCTTGATCCGGTCGTAGTGCCGCTGGGCGACGATGGCGGTGTAGTCGGGATTGTCCTTCAGGGTCGGGAACATCTTCGACACCGAGGCCTGGGCCCCGGCGATGAACGGCTCCAGGCTCTCGCGCGGCGTCAGCACGTAGTCCGGGGCCAGGCAGATCTGGCCGGCGTTGAGCGTCTTGCCGTTCATGATCCGCGCCGAGGCGACCTCGAGGTCCGCCGATTTGCCGAGGATCACCGGGCTCTTGCCGCCGAGTTCCAGCGTCAGGGGCACGAGGTTCTCGGCCGCCGCCCGCATCACGTGGCGCGCGATCGACGTCGCCCCGGTGAAGATCAGGTGGTCGAAAGCCAGCGACGAGAACGCCTGGCCGACCTCGGGGCCGCCGGTGACGACCGCGATCTCCTCCTCCGAGAAGGCGCCGGCGAACATCTTGGCCATCAGCTCAGAGGTGGCGGGCGTGAACTCGGACGGCTTGATCATCGCCCGGTTGCCGGCCGCCAGCACCCCGGCGAGCGGGCCGAAGGTCAGGTTCACCGGGAAGTTCCAGGGGCTGATGATCCCGACCACGCCCTTGGGTTGGAAGCGGATCTCGGCCTTGGCGCCGAACAGGCCGAGGATCGCCGGCGTCGGCTTGCGCTTCTCGGGCCGCATCCACTTGGCCAGGTTTTCCTTGGCGTGCTTGAGCGGGCCGATAGAGGCGGCGATGTCAGTGAAGGCGGTCGCCTCGCGCGAGCGCGAGCCGAAGTCCTGGTTGATCGCATCCTCGATGGCTGCACGGTTGTCGATCAGCAGGGCGATGGCCCGGTCGATGCGGTCGATGCGGACCTGGGCCGAAGGTTCTCCGTCACGCAGGTGAGCGGCCTTCTGCCTAGCCAGCATGGCGTTCATCGCAGCAGCGTCCATGGCGTTCGTCTCCTCCCGAGCATCCGGCTGATGTTCGGATAGTGACGTTACGGAATGGAAGCTTTGCCGGACAGGCGCAAGGCGGCGGACGCCAGATCCGCCGCCCTGGCCCTGGCCGGCCTCAGGATGAACCTGCGGCCTCGGTCATCTTCACCAGCGCGTCGTCGACCGTGAAGGTGTTCGGCCGCTGAACGGGTGGGAATTCGTCGAACGAATCCACGAACTTCGCCATCGCCGCCTGGGCGGCGTAGATGAAGTAGGCGTTGTGGATCATCCAATCCCAGTACGTGTTCGAGGTGACATCGGCGAACTCGTAGGGGTCGGTGCGTAGATTGAAGATCTTCGGCAACCGCAGCCGCGTGAACGGTTCGGCCCAGACTTGCATGGTGCCGTGGCAACGTTGCTCCATGAATACGACCTTCCAGTTGTCGTATCGCAGGCCGAGCACGTCGCCGTCGTCGCTGAAATAGAAGAAGAAGTTGCGCGGGCACTCCTTCTGCTTGCCGGTGATGTAGGAGGCCAGGCTGACCCCGTCGATGTGGTTTTTGTAGGTCCGCCCGCAGGCTTGGTAGCCCGTTTTCAGCTTGTCGACGACATCGGGCGCGCCGGCCATCTCCAGGAAGGTCGGCAGCCAGTCGTGGTGCTGGACGATGCCGTTGGCGACCGACCCCGCCGCGATCTTACCCGGCCAGCGGGCCAGCAGTGGAATGCGGAAGGCGCCTTCCCAGTTAGTGTTCTTCTCGCTGCGGAACGGGGTCATGCCGCCGTCTGGCCAGGAGTTGCGGTGCGGGCCGTTGTCGGTGGAGTATTGGACGAAGGTGTCCTCGGCTATGCCGAGCTCGTCGAGCAGGTCGAGCATCTGACCGACGTTCTTGTCATGGTCGATCATGGTGTCGTGATAGGGCGACTGCCAGCGACCTGCCTGACCGACGCTATCCTTCTTGGTGTGGGTGATGAAGTGCATGTGGGTCGTGTTCAGCCACACGAACCACGGCTTGCCCTCGGCGTTGGCGCGCTTGATGAAGTCGGTGGCGGCCGCGACGAACTCGTCGTCGCAGGTCTCCATGCGCTTCTTGTTGAGTGGCCCGGTGTCTTCGATCTTCTGCTTCCCGACCCGGCCCCAACGCGGCTCGTCCGTTGGATCGTCCCTGTCCGTGGCCCAGGAGTGCACGACGCCGCGCGGTCCGAAGGTCTTGCGAAAGTTCGGGAAGTCCTTCTCGGTCGGGTAGTTGTCCATCTCCGGCTCTTCCTCGGCGTTGAGGTGGTAGAGGTTGCCGAAGAACTCGTCGAAGCCGTGGTTGGTGGGCAGCATGTGGTTCAGGTCGCCCAGGTGGTTCTTGCCGAACTGGCCGGTCGCGTAGCCCTGGTTCTTGAGCAGCCCGGCGATGGTCACCAGCTGCTCGCTCATGCCGACCGGCGCGGCGGGAATGCCGACCTTGGAGAGGCCCGTTCGGTAGACGCTCTGGCCGGTGATGAACGAGGAGCGGCCAGCCGTGCACGATTGCTCGCCGTAGCTGTCCGTGAATAGCATGCCTTCCTTAGCGATGCGGTCGATGTTGGGCGTGTGGTAGCCCATCAGGCCATGGGTGTAGCAACTGAGGTTCGATTGCCCGATGTCGTCGCCCCAGATGACGAGGATGTTCGGTTGTTTGGCGGCCATGGCTGCGCTCCGATGTCTACAAGCAGGCAGAGAAGCGACCTGCGGGCGGGCAAGGGATCGGGTGAAACCCGAAAGCCCGGTGCGCGATACCCTGGCCTCGCTGGCGGCGGCGGGCGCGGGGCCGAACTCCTAATTCATCTTAACACTGCGCCACCTGCACGCGTTGACCATTGACGCACGCTTGAGGCGAGCCCGTCATGCGCGCGAACCGACGGGAGCAGGTGATGGCGTTTCTGAAGGCCGGCGCCAGATTCGGCGTCAATATGGACACCGTTGATCTGAATATCCTTTTCGGCGGTGTGATCACCCTGGCCAACACCGGGCGGATCTATTCTGACGGCGCGTTCGGCGATCGGGTCGCGCTGTTCGGGAACTTCAGCTTCGACGGCGCCGGGCGGCTGGCGGGCGGCGAGCTGAACCATATCCAGGAGAACCTGTCCGGCTACCTGCACTTCGACGTCTCGGCATTTTCAGCTTCGGCGACGCGGATCCTCGGGCTGGCCGCGGACGGCGACATGCCGGCCGCGTTCCGGACCATCCTGAACGGCGACGACAGCCTCATCGGCGCTTCGTTCGACGACTTGCTGCGCGGACACGACGGCGACGACACCATCGACGGCGGCGGCGGCTACGACACCATCTACGGCGGGGCGGGGAACGACGTCGTCGTCAGCGGGACCAACCACGGGCCAGGCGACAGCTATCTGCGCGGCGACGCAGGCGACGACTCGATCGTCGGCGGCATCCGGTTCGACGACATCAACGGCAATGTCGGCGCCGACACCATCCGCGGCCGGGAGGGGGACGACTGGGTGGTCGGCGGCCAGGACGGTGACCGGCTCTATGGCGACCAGGGCGCCGACCAGGTCTACGGCAACATGGGCGATGACACCGGCTTCGGGGGCGAGGGCGCCGACACCCTGCGCGGCGGGCAAGGCAGCGACGTCCTGAGCGGCGAGGACGGCGATGACTTCATCAGCGGCGACCGCGGCAGCGACACGGTCGCGGGCGGGAGCGGGGCCGACATCTTCAACACCTTCGTCGGCGCAGGCATCGATCGGGTTCTGGACTTCAATGCGGGCGAGGGCGACCGAGTCCGGGTCGAGGGCGGCGCGCCCTATACGGTCAATCAGGTCGGGGCCGACGTCCTGGTCAATCTGGGCGGGCCGGACGTGGTGATCCTGGTCGGGGTGCAGCTGTCGACGCTGCCGGCGGGATGGATATTCTCCGCCTGACTCCGGGCCGCGCATTTGCGCTGGACTGACGTGGCGGCGGGTGAGCCAGTGTCCGCCAAACGATCCGGCGCGCGCCGGAGGCACCAGGAAGGAACACATCATGCCCGAGGCCCTGATCATCGACGCCTGCCGCACCCCGCGCGGCATCGGCAAGGTCGGCAAAGGCGCGCTGGCCGACTTTCACCCGCAGCACCTGGCCGCGACGGTGCTCAAGGCCCTGGCCGAGCGCAACAACCTGAAGACCGGCGAAGTCGACGACATCATCTGGGGCACCTCCAGCCAGCGCGGCAAGCAGGGCGGCGACCTCGGCCGGATGGCCGCGCTTGACGCCGGCTATGACGTCAAGGCCAGCGGCATGACGCTCGACCGATTCTGCGGCTCGGGCATTACGACGGTGAACCTGGCCGCCGCGCAGATCATGTCGGGCATGGAAGACCTGGTGATCGCTGGCGGCACCGAGATGATGTCCTACACCTCCTCGACGGGCGATCCGTCGACGCCGCCGATGATGGATGGCGGCAATCTGCGCCTGCGCGCGCGCCACCCGCAGAGCCAGCAGGGCGTCTGCGCCGACGCCATCGCCACGATGGAAGGCATCGACCGCCGGGCGCTGGACGAACTGGCGCTGCTGAGCCAGCAGCGCGCCGATGTCGCGATCAAGGAAGGCCGCTTCGACAAGTCGTTGGTGCCGGTCTATCGCGAAGACGGCTCGCTGGCCCTGGACCGTGAGGAGTTCCCGCGCCCGCAGACCACGCTCGAGGGCCTGTCAGGGTTGAAGGCGTCGTTTGAAATGATCGCCAACGTGCCGATCGACGACAAGGGCACGACCTATGGCGACCTGATCCGTCAGGTCTATCCGGACCTGAAAATCACTCACATGCACCATGCAGGCAATTCGTCCGGCGTGGTCGACGGCGCGGCGGCGGTGCTGCTGGCTTCGCCGTCCTATGCGGCCAAGAACGGCCTCAAGGCCCGCGGCCGCGTGGTGGCGATGGCGAACATGGGCGACAGCCCCACCCTGATGCTCAACGCCCCTGTGCCGGCGGCGCAGAAGGTGCTGGCCAAGGCGGGCCTGACCATCGACGACATCGACCTCTTCGAGATCAACGAAGCTTTCGCGGTGGTGGCCGAGAAGTTCATCCGCGACCTGAAGCTGGACCGCGAGAAGGTCAATGTGAACGGTGGCGCCATGGCGCTCGGCCATCCGATCGGCGCCACCGGCTCGATCCTCATCGGCACCGTCCTCGACGAACTGGAACGCCGCGACCTCAAGCGCGGTCTGGTGACCATGTGCGCGGCCGGCGGCATGGCCCCGGCGATCATCGTCGAGCGCGTCTAGTCTTCCCCGGAGGCCCCCGGCGGGGGCCTCCGCTCAGGGCGCGGGGCGATCGTCGCGGCGCCAAAGTTCCAGCTGCGCCAGAATGTCCGAGACGAGCTGGTCGCGGGTGAAGCCGGTGACGTCGCGGCGCCGAGATGCGCCGGTCTGTGACATCAGCCGCCACTCCTGAGTGCGGCGGCCTTCCGGCGCTTCCAGCGCCGAGAACGCCGGCAACGGGCGCGACATGGCCGTCAACCGATAGTCGAAGTCGGCGCCGCCTGCGTGGCGCACCTTCAGCGCCGCGGTGGCTGCGTCGAGGATGACTTCGGCGGTGTCCACCCCTTCTGCGGCCAATGCGGCGCATACCTCATTCAGGGCCGGAACGCCGTGGCGGTTCAACTGGGCGTCGATGTCCCGACGGCGCGCCGGAGCCAGGATGCGTTTGACGCGCTCGGCGAGCGGCGGGGCTTCGGTCGCGACGCTGACGCCGGCCAGGTCCGCGTTCATCTGGCGCACGAGGCCGAAGGCCAGCAGGATCATGATGATCGCGAACGGCAAGGCCGCCACGAGGGTCGCGGCCTGGAGCGCGCCAAGACCGCCGGCCAGCAGCAGAAGGGCGGCGGCGAGCCCCTCCAGCGAACACCAATAGACGCGCTGCCAGCGCGGCGTGTCGTCCGCGCCGCCCGAGGCGATGGTGTCGATGACCAAGGAGCCGGAGTCCGCGGAGGTGACGAAGAACACCGCCACAAGGGCGACTGCTAGCGCAGACGTGAAGCCGGCTCCGGGCAGGTGCTCGAGAAAATGGAAGATCGCCGTCGAGAGGTCGGCTGCGACGGCCTCGGAGATGGCGCCGGCGGCCTGACCCATGTCCAGACTGATCGCGGTGTTTCCGAACACTGTCATCCAGAGGAAGGTGAAGGCCGTCGGTACCAGCAGGACGCCGACGATGAACTCCTTGACCGTGCGTCCGCGTGAAATGCGGGCGATGAACATGCCGACGAAGGGCGACCAGGCGATCCACCAGGCCCAGTAGAACAGCGTCCAATCCGCCATCCAGGCCCTCGGCTCGTAGGCGTAGAGCGTGAAGGTGCGGACGAAGAAGTGATCAAGGTAGAGACCGAAATTCTGTACCAACGCCTTGGCGAGAAATCCGGTCGGGCCGGCGATCAGCACGAACAGCATCAACCCGACGGCCAGGATGAGGTTGAGTTCAGAAAGCCGACGCACACCCTTGTCGAGGCCGGTCAGAACCGAGATGGTCGCCGCCGCCATCACCAGCAAGATCAGCCCGACCTGTACGGCCGGACCGGCCGGAAGGCCGGTGAGATAATTCAGGCCGCTGTTGATCTGGGCGACGCCGAGACCCAACGAGGTCGCGATCCCGAACAGCGTGCCGCAGATTGCGAAGATGTCGACGGCGTCGCCCATCGGCCCATCCGCCCGCTTGCCCAGCAGCGGTGAAAGCCCCGAGCGCAACGTCAGCGGCAGGCCCTTGCGGTGCGAGAAGTAGGCGAGGCTGAGGCCGACGAGGGCGTAGATCGCCCAGGCGTGAACCCCCCAGTGTGTAAAGGTGATGACCATCGCTTCGCGCGCGGCGTCCATGGTTTTCGGCGCGGCTTCGGGCGGCGAGGCATAGTGCTGAATGGGTTCGGCGACCGCGAAGTACATCAGTCCGATGCCCATGCCGGCGGCGAACAACATCGCCAACCAGGACAGGTATGGGAACTCGGGTTCGGCGTCGTCGGGGCCGAGTTTGAGCTTGCCGCTCGGGCCAAAGGCCAGCACCAGCACCAGGAACAGGAAGCCGGCGACGGCCGCGACGTAGAACCACCCGAAGGTGTCGATCACCCAGCCTTGGGCCGCTTGAAAGACGTAATCAGAGGCTCCTGGCGCCAACGTCGCGAGGGCCAGCAAGATGCCGATGATCGCGCTCGCGCCCCAAAAGACGCGGGGGTTCATCCTTGTTTTCATGCGTGAACCTAGCGCCCAGGCGAGGCTTGACCAAATGACGGCCTCGCGAGGAGCCGCCTACGCGCACCTGCGAAGTGGCGCGAAGGGGCGGTCTCTCCAGCAGCCCCTACGCTTGTCGGGCGATCAGCCGGGCCAGGCGGGCCACGCCGTCGTCGATCTCGTCCGCGGACGGCAGCGAGTAGCTGAGCCGGATGGTGTTGTCGGCGGCGGTCTCGGCGAAGAACGGCGCGCCGGGCACGAAGGCGACACGCTCCTCGGCGATGGCGCGGGCCAGCAGATCCTTGCCGTCGAACCCTTCCGGCAGGCGCAGCCAGACGAACATGCCGCCCTGCGGCTTGGACCAGGACACGCCTTGCGGCATGTGGCGAGCGAGCGCGTCCAGCGTCGCCTGAGCCTTCGCGCCGTAGGCGTTGCGCAGTCGCGACAGGTGCTGCTCATAGTCCTCGGTGACGGTGCGCCAGCCGACCATCTGGTTGATCGTCGAGACGTGCAGGTCGCTGCCCTGCTTGAGCAGAACCAGCTTCTCGATGACCGCCTTGGGGCCGCAGGCCCAGCCCAGCCGCAGGGCCGGCGAAATGGTCTTGGAGAAGGTGCCGCAGTAGAGCGTGCGGGCCTGCTCGATCGAACCGGAGCGGGCGATGTCGAGGGTCAGCAGGCTGGGCAGGGCCTCGCCGGCGAAGCGCAGCTCGCGATAGGCGGCGTCCTCGATCAGCGTCATGTCCGTGGCGTCGGCCAGCTCCAGCAGCGCCTGGCGCTGGGCGATGGTCAGGCTCTCGCCCGTCGGGTTGGCGTAGTCGGGCACGAAATAGCCGAGCGGCTTCGGCGCCCGGCCGGCCATCAGGCTCTTTGCGTCGAAGTCGCCGTCCAGGGCGCCGTCGGGCAGGTCGAGATAGTTCGGCTCGTAGGCGGTGAAGGCCTGCAGAGCGCCCAGATAGGTCGGGCGGGCGACCACCACGGTGTCGCCGCGGGTCAGGAACAGCTTACCCAGCAGGTCGAGCGCCTGCTGCGAGCCGGCGGTCAGCATGATGTTCTCGGGGCCGCAGGCGACGCCATGCGCGGCCATGCGCTCGGCCAGCCATTCGCGCAGTGGCAGATAGCCCTCGCTGACCGAGTACTGCAGCGCCTGCTGGGACAGCTCCGGGTCGGACAGGACCGCCTGGTAGCTTGCCTGGATGCGCTCGGACGGGAACAGGCCGGGGTCGGGAATGCCGCCGGCGAAGGAGAGGATGTCGGGCTGGTCGAGCAGCTTGAGCAGCTCGCGGATCTCGTTGGCGCGGACGCGGGACATGCGCTCGCTGAAGCGCTGCGCCCAGGCGGTGGAGTGGTCGGTCATGATGGGATCTCGAAAATGTCGCCGACGGCGCTGGGCCGTCCATTGACGCGGCGCGGGCGCGCAGCGTCGCCTGATCAGCTCAGGAGCGTCATACGCTGCAGGTCGGACCCTGGGTGCGGCGGAGCCAGAAGCGCCGCCGACCACATGCGGTGGTGATCATGACCGATCTCTAGCCTGACTTGGCGCGCGACGGAACTATTCCGCCGCGGCCTTCATGGCGTCTTCGCCGAACACGCGGGCGAAGACCACGTCGACGTTCTTGAAGTGGTAGCCGTTGTCGAACAGCTCGGAGAGTTCTTCGTCGGACAGGATCACTTCCGGGTCGGCCTTGAGGAAGTCGAGGAAGTTCCCTTCGCCGCGCCACACCTTCATGGCGTTGCGCTGGACGGCGGCGTAGGCGCCCTCGCGACTGATGTCTTTCTGGGTCAGGGCTAGCAGCACGCGCTGGGAGTGGACTAGGCCGCCGAGACGGTCGAGGTTCTTCAGCATGTTCTGCGGATAGATCAGCAGGCGGTCGACGACGTTGGCCAGGCGCCGCAGGGCGAAGTCGAGGTGGATGGTGGTGTCCGGGGCGATGCCGCGCTCCACCGACGAGTGGCTGATGTCGCGCTCGTGCCAGAGGGCGACGTTCTCCATGGCCGGGACCACGGCCGAGCGGACCAGGCGGGCGAGGCCCGTCAGGTTCTCGGTGAGGATCGGGTTGCGCTTGTGCGGCATGGCCGACGAGCCCTTTTGGCCGACGTCGAAAAACTCTTCGGCTTCAAGCACTTCGGTGCGCTGCAGGTGGCGGATCTCGACCGCCAGGCGCTCGATGGAGCTGGCGACGACGCCGAGCGCCGCGAAATAGGCGGCGTGGCGGTCGCGCGGGATCACCTGGGTGGAGACCGGCTCGACGGCCAGGCCCATCTTCTCGGCCACGTGGGCTTCGACTTCCGGCGACACGTTGGCGAAGGTGCCGACCGCGCCGGAGATCGCGCAGGTGGCGATCTCGAACTTGGCCATGGCCAGGCGTTCCTTGGCGCGCTGGAACTCGGCGTAGTGGCCGGCCAGCTTGAGGCCGAAGGTGGTCGGCTCAGCGTGGATGCCGTGGCTGCGGCCGACGGTCGGGGTCAGCTTGTGCTCGAAGGCGCGCTTCTGCAGGGCGGCCAGGACCAGGTCGACGTCGTCGATCAGCAGGTCGGTGGCGCGGCTGAGCTGAACGGCCAGGGCGGTGTCGTTGACGTCCGACGAGGTCATGCCCTGGTGCAGGAAGCGGGCCTCGGGGCCGACGATCTCGGTGACGTGGGTCAGGAAGGCGATGACGTCGTGCTTCACTTCACGCTCGATGGCGTCGATGCGCTCGACGTCGAACACCGCGTCGCGGCCCTTGGCCCAGATGGTCTCGGCGGCCTGCTTCGGGATCACGCCCAACTCGGCCATCTTGTCGGCGGCGTGGGCCTCGATCTCGAACATGATCTTGAACCGCGTCTGCGGGTCCCAGATGGCGGCGGCTTCCGGGCGGGCGTAACGGGGGATCATGGCGGGGCTCCTTCGGGGCGCGTGTTAGCCCCCCGAGGTCGGAATCGCAATGTTCGGAGCCCCTAAGTCGCGGCCTTGAGGTACGACGTGACTAGGCTCTCCAGGCCGCTGGAGATGATCTGGACGCCGACGCAGAGCAGCAGGAAGGCCACCAGCCGCGACATCACTCGGGCGCCGGACGCGCCGAGCAGCGATAGCACCTTGCCGGACCAGCGGTAGGAGATCCCGACCAGCAGGGCGACCAGGACAGCCGCGATGCTGACGCCGGCGAAGAAGGAGAACACGCCGTGGCCGTCGGCCGGGCGCTGCGAGGCCAGGGCGATGGCCACCGAGATCGCGCCAGGGCCGGTGGTGAAGGGCATGGTCAGCGGGAAGAAGGCGACGTCCTCCTGCACGTGCTGTTCGGCCGAGGCCGCGGCGTTGGCCTTGCGGTTCTCCTGGGCCTCGGGCTGCATGAGGAGCTGCCAGGCGCGGATGGCGACGACCAGCCCGCCCGCGACCCGCAGCGCGCCCAGGCTGACCCCGAAGAAGTTCAGGATGTAGCCGCCCAGCAGCAGCGACCCAAGCAGGATCAGCAAGGCGTTGAAGGCGATGCGCCAGGCCAGCTCGTGGCGGTCGGTGCGTCCCTCGGTGACCTGGTGAAAGGTGATCGCAGCCCCAACTGGATTGACGATCGAGAACAGGGCCGGGAACGCCAGGAGGAAGGCGCCGACGACGGTGGTCAGGGGCAGCGGGCTGAGGTCGGTGAGAGTCATGCGGGCGCGAGGGTAAGCGCAAGCGTGGTCGCGAGGCTAGGCCGCTTCCCCTGAAGGCGCGCAGCGTCCAGTGTGGCGGGCGTGAACATCCTCTTCATCACCCTCGACCAGTTCCGCGCCGACTGCCTGTCGTGCGCCGGCCATCCAATCGTGCGCACGCCGAACCTGGACCGCCTGGCCCAGCAAGGGGTGCGCCTGGCCCGGCACTACAGCCAGGCCGCGCCCTGCGGGCCGGGGCGAGCGAGCCTCTACACCGGGACCTACCAACTCAATCACCGGGTGGTCGCCAACGGGACGCCATTGGATCGCAGACTCGACAACGTGGCGAAAGCCGCCGCTCGCGCCGGATACGCCCCGACCCTGTTCGGCTACACCGATCAGGCGGTCGACCCCCGCGACGTCAATGACCGCAAGGATCCGCGCCTCTTCACCTATGAGGGCGTGCTGCCCGGCTTCGAGGTCGGGCTGGACTTCACGACTCACGACCCGAGCGCCTGGATCGGCTGGTTAAGGGACCTGGGCCACCAAGTACCTGACGATAGCGACGGAGCGCTGGCCGGCGAGCCGGACCGGCCGGCCGAGCACAGCCTGTCGGCGTTCCATACCGACGTTTTCCTCGAGTGGCTGGGGCGTCAGGACCGGCCCTGGTTCGCACATCTCTCGCAGCTGCGCCCGCATCCGCCATACGCCGCGGCAGGGGCGTTCGCCTCTCTGTACGATCCGGCCGAGGTCCCGCCGCCGGTCCCGGCGGGCGAGGCGCGGCACCGGCTGCACGACGGCCTGCTGGCCTCGGGGCTGGCCGCGCCGAGCGACCCGGACGAGATGGCCAGGCTGCAGGCGCAGTACTTCGGCATGGTCAGCGAGGTCGACCACCAGCTCGGGCGGGTCTGGGCGGCGCTGGAGGCGGCTGGCCAATGGGACGACACCTTCATCCTGGTCACCGCCGACCATGGCGAGCAGCTGGGCGACCAGGGGCTGGTCCAGAAGGCCGGCTACTTCGAGGCCAGCTATCACGTGTTGGGGATCGTGCGCGATCCGCGCCGGCGCGAGGCGCATGGCTCGGTGGTCGAGCGCTTCACCGAGAACGTCGACGTGCTGCCGACCCTGTGCGAGGCGATGGGGATCGCGGTCCCGGCCCAGTGCGACGGGCTGCCGCTCACGCCGTTCCTCGAAGGGGGCGATCCGCCCTGGTGGCGCGAGGCGGCGCACTGGGAGTTCGATTGGCGGTTCGGGAACATTCCGCGCGGGCCGCACGTCTGGCCTTGGGACCGGCGGCTGGAGCGCCAGAGTCTGGCGGTGCGGCGAACCGAGACCGAGGCCTATGTGCAATTCGCCGACGGTGACTGGCTGTGCTTCGACCTGGCGGCCGATCCGAGCTGGCGTACGCTGGCGAGCGAGCCGGGGCGGGTTTTGACGCAGGCCCAGGCGATGCTGGCCTGGCGGGCCCAGCACGCCGACCGCACCCTGAGCGGGCTGCTGGTTCAGGACGGCGGCGTCGGCCGCTGGCCCGAGTAGCGACCCGTCTCGGGCTTGAGCGCCAGCGTGTAGAGCACGCGCCGGACGAGGTCGCCGGACCGGGCCTGATCCTTGACCACGCCCGTCTCGACGAAGCCAGCCCGCTCGGCGACCCGCCGCGAGGCGAGATTGTCGGCGTCGATATGGGCCTCGGCCCAGCAGACGCCGTCCAGCTTGGCGGCGGCCTGGCAGAGCAGGGTCAGCGCCCGGCGGGCGTAGCCTTGTCCGCGGAAGGCCGGGAACACCCAGTAGGAGACGTCGGCGCTGTCGGGGGCGGCCAGGCGCAGCTCGCAGCCGCCGACCAGCTCGCCGGCCGCGCTGCGCACGGCGTAGGCGAACATCGGGCCGCCAGCCGCGCGCGCCGCGATCCAGCGCCCGATGGCCGCGCGGGTCTGGTCGAGGGTCGAGGCGTGCGGCGCCTCGAAGCGCAGCAGCATCTCGGCGTCCTCGCCGGCCAGGTGCGCCTCGGCGTCGGCGAGGACGTGGCCGTCGAGCAGGACCACGTCGTCGCTCATCCGCTCGGGAAGACCGATCAGGCGGCCGGCCTGCGCCATCTGGCCGTCCATCAGGCGCCCGCTGCGGCTTCGGCCTCGGTCTTGGCCAGCGCGTCGGCCATGTCGCGGGGCAGGGTGATAGCCGCCAGCAGGTAATGAACGCCGGCCCAGCCGTAGATCAGCAGGTTCCAGACGATGCCGTCGCGAGTGCCTTGCGAGACCGCCGCCTTGCAGGCCGCGTCGATCATCGCCCCGGCGCCTTCCTTGCCGACGCCGCCCGGGCACATGTCGAAGAACGGGCCGAGGTCCTTGGCGGCGAAATGCGCCTGGCTGAGCGTGTCGATGACCCAGCCGCAGAAGGGCGGACCAAAGCCCAGGGCGATCAGGTTCAGCACGAAGAACAGCAGCGCCGTGGCGGTGGCGCGCATGCGCAGGCTGACGGCGTTCTGGATCACCCCGAAGGTCGGGCCGAGATAGGTGTAGTGGAAGATGCCCGGGATCAGCAGCAGGCCGGCGGCCAGCTTCCAGTCGTCGCGGGTGTAGACGAGGATGTAGAGCGGGCAGGCGATCAGCAGGCCGATGGCCGGCACCAGAGCGTACCAGCGGCCCGACTTCTTGGCCGCCCAGTCGGTGAGGAAACCGCCGAGCAGGGTGCCGATGCCGGCGGCGACGCCGCCGATGACCCCGAAGATCAGGCCGACGGTGGCCAGGTCGAGACCGAACATGCGGATGAAGTAGGGGGCCGAATACTGGCCGGTGCCGTAGCCGGCGAAGGAGGCGAGCGTGATGCCGGCCACCATGTGGAAGAAGCCCCACTTGCCGAAGATCCGCTTGGCCACGGCCAGGATCGAGGGCGGCTTGGCGTGCACGGCGGGCGCGGTCTCGTCGCCCTCCAAGACCGGCGCGTCGGCCGCCTGCTGGGCCACCAGACGGTCGGAGTAGCCGCGCGGGGGCTCCTTCACAAAGACCTTGAGCAGGATGGCGACCAGGATGCCGGGCAGGCCGACCATCATGAAGGCCATGCGCCAGTCGAGGTTCTGGGCGATCCAGCCGCCGGCGACGGCGCCGAACATGGTGCCCAGCGGAATGCCGAACGAGTAGATCGACAGGGCCGAGGCGCGCTTCTTGGGCTCGAAATAGTCGGAGATCAGCGAGTGGGCGGGCGGCGAGAGGCCCGCTTCCCCGACGCCGACGCCGACCCGGAACAGCAGCAGCTGCAGGAAGCTGGTGGCCATGCCGCAGAGCGCGGTGAAGGCGGACCAGATCACGATGGCGATGGTGATGATGTTGACCCGGCTGCGGCGCTCGGCGATGCGGGCGATCGGGATGCCGAGGGTGGTGTAGAGCAGGGCGAAGGCCAGGCCGCCGAGCAGGCCGAGCTGGGTGTCGGTCAGTTTCAGGTCGACTTTGATCGCCTGGCCGATCGTCGAAATGATCGTCCGGTCGATGAAATTGAAGGTGTAGGCCAGGACCAGCAGCCACAGGACGGACTGCTTGTAGCCCTCCGAGAACAACGGCTGGCGCGGCGGCGCGGCGGCGCCCGCATCTGTGGCGGCCATGAGTGTGGTTCCCTCCCCGACTTGTTCGTTGCTGCGAGCATGGCCGCAGCCGGGGCCGAGGGAAAGGGCCGATGCGTCGCAGCGCGGCCGGACGCGGGCGGCGGGCGTCGACGCTGCGGCCGGGCGGGGCGTGCGCCTGCCTAAAAGTGATGCAGCATGGCGAGCTAAGCTACGGAAAATACGTAAAATTTGCTCTTGCGACCTTACCGTTTCATTTACTCTGTGGGCGCAACCCTCATGGGGTGAGGCGGCTCCTCGCCGCCGCACTGCGGGGGAGCAGAGACATGGTGTTCAAGAGAAGGACGCCCGCCGACGAGGCGGCGGCCAGTGCGGTCGCCGAGCTTGAGGCGATCATGGGCGCGGTGCATAAGTCTCAAGCCGTCATCGAGTTCGAACTCGACGGCACGATCATCAAGGCCAACGACAATTTCTATAGTGCGATGGGCTACACCCCCGGCGAGGTGGTGGGACGCAAGCACAGCCTGTTCGTCACGCCCGAATACGGGGCCAGCGAGGCGTATCGCGAGTTCTGGCGCGGCCTGAACCGCGGCGAGTTCCTGTCCGACAAGTTCCTTCGCGTCGCCAAGGGCGGCCGGCAGATCTGGCTGCAGGCGACCTACAATCCGATGTTCGACAAGTCGGGCCGGCTCTACAAGGTCATCAAGTTCGCCACCGACATCACCGCGACCGAGTTGGAGCATCAGAAGCGGGACACCGAACGGGCGGCTGCGCGCGAGCAGCAGGTGTTCGCCGTGGAGGCTACGGCCAAGGCGCTGGCGCGGCTGGCCAAGGGCGACCTGAGCTATCGCATCGACGGGGATTTCCCTGAGGAATACCTCCGCCTGCAGGCCGACTTCAACGTCGCCATCGGCCGCCTGCACGAGGTCATGGACGGCGTCTCGGCCGCGGCCGGGGCGATCCAGGCGGGGACCGGGGAGATCACCACGGCCGCCGACGACCTGTCGCGCCGCACCGAGCGGCAGGCGGCCAACCTCGAGGAGACGGCCGCCGCGCTCGACGAGATCACCGCGACGGTCAAGAAGACTGCCGAGGGCGCGAGGGAGGCCCAGAGCGTGGTCAACGCCGCGCGCGGCGACGCCGAGACCTCGGGAATTGTCGTCGCGGACGCCATCTCGGCGATGGGTAAGATCGAGGCGTCGGCCACCCAGATCAGCCAGATCGTCGGAGTGATCGACGAGATCGCCTTCCAGACCAACCTGCTGGCGCTGAACGCCGGCGTCGAGGCGGCGCGGGCGGGCGAAGCCGGCCGTGGCTTTGCGGTCGTCGCCTCGGAAGTCCGGGCCCTGGCCCAGCGTTCGGCCGAGGCCGCCAAGGAGATCAAGGCGCTGATCACGGCTTCCACGGCTCAGGTGAGTTCCGGCGTCGACCTGGTCGGCAAGACCGGCGAGGCGCTGCGGCGGATCGTCGGCGAAGTCGCCAAGATCACCGACCTGGTGACCGAGATCGCCGCGTCGGCGCAGGAGCAGGCCGTCGGCCTGGGCCAGGTCAACACCGCCATCAACGACATGGACCAGATGACCCAGCAGAACGCGGCGATGGTCGAGCAGTCCACCGCCGCCAGCCACGCCCTGGCCCAACAGGCGGCGGACCTGGATCAGGCGATGGCCCAGTTCGATCTGGGCGGCGCCCGCGCCGCGCCGCCGCAGGCCCAGCCGCGCCGCGCGGCCCAGGCTCCGCAGCGGATCGCGGCCTCCGGCGCAGCCACGGCGCGCAAACTGGATGCGGCGGCCGACACCTGGGAGGAGTTCTAGGGGGTCAGGTCCGGCGGCGGCGCAGCCGCCGTCGGGTTCAGGCCTTGGCTTTCATCGGGTCGCCGTGCTGGGTGTTCAGTGCGGCGCCCGCCTCGATCAGGCCGCGAATCTGGCCGGCTGTGAGTTCGACCGGATCGGTCAGTTTTATGGTCGCCATCTGGAAGCCGCCGCTGGGCGTCAGCCGAGCGTCGAGCGCGGTCATCTGGGCGCCGCGCCAGAAGCCGAGGTTCATGTGTGTCTTGAAGCCCTTGAGCAGGCAGACCGCGCCGTCGGCTGACGACCACATCGGGTGACCCCACTTGAAGTCTTCCGAGAGCCCGGCGGCCTGCGCCTCGGCGCGGACCATTCGGAGGGCGGCGGCCTGCCAGTCGGGCAGGGCGGCGAGGTAGGCGTCGACCTTGTCGGACATGTCGGGGCTCCAGGTCAGAGACGGACGGGGAAGAGGGCGCGCAGGCGCGGCTCGCGCAGCCAGAGCCCGCCCCAGAGCACCGCACCGAGATAGACGCCGAACAGGACGTGACTGAACAGCGGGTCGCCGACCCGCATGTGGGTGGCGATCGCCCCGCCCATGACGCCGGTGAACAGCACCGCCCCGAGCACCGAGGTGCGCGGATTGAGGTAGAGCGCCAGGCAGACCAGCTCGATCACCCCGATGGTGCGGCCGAGCTGCGGCGGGTAGCCGAGTTGGACCATGGTGTCGCGGACGATCTGGAGATCGACCAGCTTGATGGCGATATCGAAGGTCATGAACAACGTGGCCAAGCCCGTGAGGGCCCAGCCGGCCCAGGTCATGGCCTTGGGGGCAGGGCGCGGCGCAGCGGCGCGCGCGGTGTCGAGGGAGGTCATGGTGGTGATCCTTCGAGCGGCGGTCAGCCCTGTTCGGCGACCGTCTTGAGCTTGGCGAGCCCCTGTTCGAACTGCGGTCCGACCATCTTCTCCATGGGGAGGAAGACATCGATCATCTTGGCGAAGAAGCCGCTATGGCCGGACATCGCCCAGGTGACCCTGGTCGCATCGCCGTCCGGTTCGAGGGTGAACTCGGCCTTGTTGTGAGCCTGGAACGGCTTGACGAAGACGAGGTCGATGAGCACCCGCGAGGGGGCGTCGGCCTCGGTGATCGCCATGCTGCCGACGCCGGACTTCCTGCCTTCCCAGCCGTAGGTCGCCCCGACCCCGCGTTCGGCGCCGCCGTAGGTGCGCTTGAGGTCGGCGTCGATGGTTTCGAACGGCGACCAGGCGGTCCAGCGGTGAAAATCCGAGATCAGGTCGAACAACCTCTCCGGCGCGGCGCGGACCGTGGTCGACCGCTCGAGCCGGAAATCGGAGGGATGGTTCGCGACGTAGGCGATGAGGCCCAGCAGCGCGATGATCAGGACGCCGATGAGCGCGGCGAGCATGGCGGTTTCCTTTGCGGTTCAGGCGGCCTTGGTCTGGCCCATCGACCAGTGGACGCCATAGGGATCGAGCAGGCGCGCGTAACGGTCGCCCCAGAACATGTCCTCGATCGGCTGCAGCACCTCGGCGCCGGCGTCGACGGCGCGCGCGAACCAGACCTCGATGTCGTCGACCTGCAGGTGCATGGTGAACGAGGCCGACGGCTGATGTTCGTAGCCGTGCCCCATCTCCGGGAAGCAGTCGCAGATCATCAGGTCGCCGCCGTTGATCACCAGCGCGCAGTGCATCAGCCGCTGGCCGTCGTCGGCGGGCAGGCGGAACGTTTCGCGGGCGCCGAAGGCCTTCTGGTAGAACGCCGAGGCCTCGCTGGCGCCGACAAGGTTGAGGTGCGGGGTGATCCCCGTCATCGGCGGGGCGGCGAGCGCGGCGATGTCGGCGGCGGCGGAGTCCATGGTCGCGGTGACGGACATGGCGTCGATCCTTCCTGGCTGGCTCCTTATGAGGAGCATCTGATCCAAGGACGAACGAGGTTAGCCCGTTCCGACAGCCGGGCCCGCAAAAAATGCGCTCAGCCGGTTTCGCCGGCCAGACCGTCGAGGTGCTGGCGGATGTGGGCGGCCTCCGGGGCGCTGTTTGCGAGGGCGATGGCGCGGTCGAAGGCGACGCGGGCCTCCTCCTTGCGCCCCAGTTGCTTGAGATAGCTGCCGCGCGCGCCGTGGAAGTAGAAGTAGCTGCCGAGCTCACCCTCCAGCGGGGCGATCATCGCCAGGGCCGCCTCCGGTCCCTGCGTCTTGGAGACCGCGACCGAGCGGTTGAGGGTGACCACCGGCGAGGGATTCATCTGCTCCAGCGCGGCGTAAAGTCGGTCGATCTGCGGCCAGTCGGTGTCGGCGGCGTTGGCGGCGCGGGCGTGCAGGGCGGCGATAGCGGCCTGGACCTGGTAGGGGCCGGGCGCGGCGTGGCGCATCGCCTTGTCGATCAGGGCCAGGCCCTCAGAGATCAGAGTGCGGTTCCAGAGTCCGCGGTCCTGGTCATCGAGCAGCACGATCTGGCCGTTCTCGTCAAAGCGGGCGGCGGCGCGTGAGTGCTGCAGCATCATCAGGGCGTCCAGTCCCATGATCTCCGGCTCGGTCGGGAACAGGCGCAGCAGCAGGCGTCCGAGGCGGATGGCCTCCTCGGCGAACGGCGCGCGGGCGTCGGCCTCGGCGACGGTGGAGGAATAGCCCTCGTTGAAGATCAGGTAGACGACCGCGGCGACGGCGGCCAGGCGCTCGGCGCGCTCGGCGGGGCCGGGGGCTTCGAAGGCGACATTGGCCTGGCCGATCTTGGCCTTGGCGCGGGTGATGCGCTGTTCCATCGCCGCCTCGCTGACCAGGAAGGCGCGGGCGATCTGCCGGACCGACAGGCCGCTGACGATGCGCAGGGCGACGGCCACCTGCTGCACCGCCGGCAGGTCCGGATGGCAGCAGATGAACAGCAGCCGCAGGATGTCGTCGCGATAGTCCGAGCCGTCGAGACGCTCGGCGAGGGGCGCCTCGACGTCGTCGAGATCGGAGAGGACTTCCTCGGAGGGCAGGGCCTGGAGGCGAGAGCGCCGGCGGACGCCGTCGATGCCGCTGTTGCGCCCGACCAGGATCAGCCAGGCGGCCGGGTCGCGGGGCGGGCCCTTTTCCGGCCAGGACTTCAGCGCCCGCAGGCAGGCGTCCTGGAACGCCTCCTCGGCCAGGTCGAGGTCACGGAAGTAGCGCAGCAGGGCGCTGACCGCCTGCGGCCGGGCGGAGGTCAGGGCGGCGTCGATCCAGGCAGGGTCGGTGGTCACGTCATCTCGATTCCGGGCAGGAAGAGGGCGATCGGGCGCAGCTCGTAGGCGCCGCCGGGATTGGCCACGGCGAGGTCGCGGGCGATCTGCAGACCGTCCTCAAGGGTTTCAACGTCGACGATGTAGAAGCCGAGCAGCTGTTCCTTGGTCTCGGCGAACGGACCGTCCACGACCAGGTTCTGGGCCTTGCGCAGGGTGGTGGCCGCGGTGGTCGGCAGCAGCCGGATGGCCGGGCCGAGCTTGCCCTCCTGGCGCAGGCGCTCCTGGACCAGTTCCAGCTTTTCCATCACCGCGTCGTCCTCCTCCTTGCTCCAGGCGGAGGTCACGGTTTCGTCGTTGTAGCAAAGGATGGCGTAGCGCATGGGTCTGTCTCGTTCTCCCTAAGGACGGGCCAGGGCGCCCGTTCCCGACATCGGCCAGATATAAAACCAGAGATGAACGCCGCCCAGGACTGGTCGACCGTGCGTCGTATTTCGTCGCGCGGAGCGCCGGCCGGTCGGGTTTGGGCGCAGCGCCGCTGACGCCCGGGCTGGCGGTCCGCAAGAGCAGTCCCCGGAAAAGGGGCCGCGACCGTCGCGGCGCTCAATGAGGGCTTCTCATGAAGACAAGCATAGTGTTGGCGGCGGTGGCCGCGAGCGCCCTGATGACGGGGGCGGCCGAGGCCGCGACGATCTTCTCGCAGAACTTCAACACCGGGCTGGGGGCGAACGAGAGCATCGGCGGCAAGTTCAGCGCCGGGGGCGGCGTCGTCGGCCATCAGGTGGCCTACACGAACAACGAGTACTCTTTCTACCAGGTGCGGCTGGACCTGACGAAGGCGACCGACGTGCTGCTGGCTTTCGACTACGACATAGTCAGCGAGTACGGCTACGACGCGTTCAACCTGGCCTTCTCGACCACCGGCGTGTTCGGCCCGGGCGCGATGCTGACCCCCGTCTCGACGGACCAATACTACAACCTGTCGGGCCGGGCGGCGACGCTGATGGGCGGCAAGGGCTTCTCCGGCACCCAGTCGGGGCGGGCGGCGTACGACCTGAGCGCGCTGGCCGGCCAGGTCGTCGACATCCGCTTCCAGTTCGCCAGCGACTATGCGGCGATGGGCCGTGGGGTGAAGTTCGACAACCTGCTGGTCACCGGGAACGTGCCGAGCGCGGTGCCTGAGCCGGCGACCTGGGCGATGATGATCATGGGCTTCGGCCTGGCCGGGACTGCGATCCGCAGCCGCCGGCGGAGCCTGGCCATCGGCTGAGCCCGAACGTCCCACCGCTGTGAACGCCGTCCCTCCCCCGGGGCGGCGTTTTGGTTTGGGCGGCTCAGTCCTGGTAGAGGGCGAGGCGCTCGGTGACGGCGTTGACGTAGGAGGGGCCGACAGCGACGTTCACGCCGTCCTCCAGCACCAGCGAGATCAGCCCCTTGCCCAGGCGCTTGACCTCCTTGACCTTGGCCGGCCGCACGAAGGCCGAACGGTGCACGCGGATCATCTCAGCGGGCGGCATCTTGCGCTCCAGGGCGGTCATGGTGGCGCGATGGATGTGGCTGCGGGTGGCGGTGTGCAGCAGCACATAGTCCTTGGCCGCCTCGATCCAGTCGATCTCGCCCAACGGCACGCGCACGAAGCCGGTGCGGACCTGGACCCAGAAGCCGTCGGGGTCCTCGTCGACGGGATTGGCGGCGGCTTCCTCGGCGCGGGCGGCGGCCGCGCGCAGGGCGCGGCGGCGGCGGGCGCGTTCGATCGCCTGGCGCAGGCGATCGAAGCGGACCGGCTTGAGCAGATAGTCGGCGGCTTCGACCTCAAAGGCGTCAGCGGCGTAGAGCTCGAAGGCGGTGACGAAGACGATCTCCGGCCGCTCGTCCAGCGGCAGGCCGGCGGCGACGTCCAGGCCACTGCGCTCAGGCATCTGGATGTCGAGCAGCACGAGGTCCGGCTTGAGAGCCTCGACCGCCTCGGCGGCTTCGCGGCCGTTGCGGGCGGTTCCAACCACCTCGACGTCGCTGACCTGGGTCAGCAGGGCCGACAGCCGCTCGAGCGCAGCGGGTTCGTCGTCGACGAGCAGGAGACGCATCAGGCGGCGGCCTTTGAACGGATGGGTGTGACGGTGGCGGCGCGCTGCAACGGCAGGCGCACCATGGCGAGGAAGCCGCGGGCGAGCGGGGCGGCCTGCAGAACCCCGCGCGGGCCGTAGAGCGCCTCAAGCCGCATGCGCACGTTGCCAAGCCCGACGCCGGCGCCGGGGCGGACCTCGCCGCCATGACCGCCGTCGCCGTCGTCCTGGACCAGGACCACGAGATCCTCGCCGTCGCGGGTCGCTTCGAGGCGGATGGTGACGGTGGCGCTGGTCGGCGAGACGGCGTGCTTGATGGCGTTTTCGATCAGCGGCTGCAGCAGGAAGGACGGGATCAGCGCGGTGCGCAGGTCGTCGGGGCAGACGAACTCCAGGGCCAGCCGCTCGCGGAAGCGGACGCTCTCGATCTCAAGGTAGGCCTGCAGCGTGGCCATCTCATCGTCGAGCGAGATCATCGCCTCGGGATCTGCGACCAGGGTGACGCGCAGGAAGTCGGCGAGCTTGGACAGCATGCTCTCGGCCTCGTCGTTGCGGCCGGTGATCACCGCGGACGAGACGGCGTTGAGCGTGTTGAACAGGAAGTGCGGGTTGAGCTGGTAGCGCAGGGCGGCCAGGCGCGCGGCGCTGGCCGCGGCGTTGGCCTCGCTGGCGGCGGTGCGGGCGTCGGCGAGCTGACGCTCGCGCTCACGGACCATGTGGTTGGCCTGCAGGGTGGTGTAGATCGCGCCCAGCGCGCCGAGGATCCAGAAGAAGCCGCCGGCGTTGTTGGCGAAGCGCATCCATAGGGTGCGGTTGGGCGACCACTGCTTGGCCGTGTTCGACAGGTCCATGATCAGCATGTCGGACGCCGACAGCACGCTCGCGAGGACCACGACCGCGGCCGCCATGAGCCCGATGCGCTGGAACGCGCTCTTGTCGCGGACGTGAACGGCGACCCGGTAGAGCCCGACCGAGGAGAGAATGCCGACCAGGTTGATGGCGACAGCAGTGCCGATCAAGGCCGGAGTCATCTGCACGCCGACGATGGTCGCGATCGTCGAGGCCAGCGAGCCGGACAGCAGCCAGATGCCGAGCGTCAGCCACGCGGCCTGGCGGGATTCAGCGGACTTGAACATCGGGCCTCTCGCGTCCAATCGGGGCAGACTAGACCAAACCCCTGCGCGAGGCGTCCCCGCCGGTCGCCCAGAAGTCGGGATTTGTCGCAGCGTGAGCGTAAGCCGATGATTTTGCGCGGGCAATTCGGCATCGAGGCGTTTGGCGGTGAGCCAGTCCTGATATAGTCCGCGCTTGTGCGGGGGCGGGCCGAAGGAGGCTTGGCCTGGATGGAGCGGCGGCTCACCGCGATCATGATCGCCGACGTGGTCGGCTATTCGCGGCTGATCGAGGCCAACGAAGAGGCGACGCTGGCGCGCTTCGCCGAGCACCTGCACGAACTGGTCGAACCGTCGATCGCCGCCGCCCGCGGCCGGATCATCAAGACTGCAGGCGACGGGCTGCTGGCGGCGTTCGCCAGCGTGGTCGACGCGCTGAACTGCGCCATCGCGATTCAGCGCGGGATGCTCGCGCGCAACGACGGCGTGGCCGAGCGCGACCAGATCCGCTTCCGGGTCGGGCTGAACGCCGCCGACGTGGTCATCGACGGCGAGGACATCCTCGGCGACGGGGTCAATGTCGCCGCCAGGCTGGAGGGGCTCGCCGAACCCGGTGGCATCTGGGTCTCGGCCCGCGTCCAGGAGGACGCCCAGGGCCGGGTCGACGTGGGGTTCGACGATGTCGGCGAGCAGACGCTGAAGAACCTGGCGCGGCCGGTGCGGGTGTATCGCGTGCTGCTGGATGGCGGCGCCGTCGAGCTGGGCCGGCGTCCGGCCCTGGCCCTGCCGGACAAGCCCTCGATCGTGGTGCTGCCGTTCCAGAGCTTCGGCGGCGAGGCCGAGCACGACTACTTCACGGACGCGATCACCGAGGACGTTGTGACCGCGCTGTCTCGCTGGCGCTGGTTCTTCGTCATCGATCGCAACACCAGCTTCACCTACAAGGGCCGGACCGTGGACGCCCGCCAGGTGGGGCGCGACCTTGGGGTGCGTTACGTGCTGGAAGGCAGCGTGCGGCGGGCCGGGGAGCGGGTGCGGGTCAATGTCCGGCTGATCGAATCCGCCAGCGCCCAGCAGATCTGGGCCGACAGCCTTGACCGAGACATCGTCGATCTCTTCGCGCTGCAGGACGAGGTGACCGAGCACGTCGTGGCCGCCATCGAGCCGGCCATGCTCGACACCGAGGCCTCGCGCAGCGTCCGCAAGAGCCTGGCCGACCTCAGCGCGCTCGACTGCTTCCAGCGCGGCATGTGGCACTTTAACCGGATGAGCCGGGACGACTATCATCAGGCGCTGGAACTGTTCCGCCAGGCCATCGACCGCGATCCGGCCTTGGCGCTGGGCTATGTCGGTCTGGCGCGAATGCTCTATGGCGGGGCGATCTACGGCTGGTCGCGCGTGCCGATGGCCGATCTGGAGGACGCGCGAACGGCGGCGCTGCGGGCGGTGGCGCTCGACCCGCGCGATGCCTATGGCTACTTCGCCGCCGCCGGGGCGGCGCTCTATCTCGGCAGCCACGAGGAGGCGCTGGAGCAGGCCCAGCGGGCCCTGTCGCTGAACCCCAACTTCGCGTTCGGACATTTCCGGCTAGGCCAGGTGCTGATCTATTCGGGCCGCGCGGCGCAGGCCGTGGAGCCGATCGAGCGCAGCCTGAGGCTCAGTCCCTACGATCCGCAGATCGCCCCGATGCTGCAGCTGCTGGCCTTGGCCCACTATCAGGCGCGCAACTACGGCGAGGCGGTGCGCCATGCGCAGTCGGCGGTGCGGTTGAACGACTCCCGCGCCGCGGCGATCCTGGCGGCCGGCCTGGCGCGGCTAGGCCGGTTCGACGACGCCCGCGCGGCCTATCCGCTGGACGTGCGCGCGCGCGCGCGGGCCGAAGCGCCGCGGCTGGTGACCTACGCCAATCCCGAGGACGAGCGTCATCTGCGCGAAGGCGTGCGGATGGCGTTCCTGGGCGACGAGCCTTGAGCGCTCAGGCCAGCGGGTGCTTGTCGGCCGGATAGCGGCTCTTGATCAGCACGGTGACGCCGCCGCGTGTCTCGGTCGTGTCGGGAGCCTGCCAGACGTTCAGTTCGAAGTCGTAGCCCGGCGCCCAGGCGAAGGTGACCGGGATCGGGGGCGTGGCTTTGAGCGCATAGTAGATGATGCCGCGCAGGCTCTCGTGGAACGAGCCCGGCAGGGTGTCCAGATAGGTTCCCAGGGCGCGATGCAGGACCGTACCCGGCGTGGCGAGCAGGCCCGGATCGATCTTCTTGCCGGGCGCGAAGGCCTCGGCGCTGGCGGCGAACTTGTCGATCTCGCCCGGTGTGAACGAGGTGTTGAGCTTGGACATGGCGGTTTGAAGCGCAGGCATCTGTCGTCCCTCAGTCGTGGGATCAGCGCCGAGCGAGCGCCAGGGGGAGGCCGGCGGCGCCGAGTTGGCTAACCATACCGTGTCTTCGGATTGAACTCTATTAAGGGGATTAGAGCGCGCGAGCGCACTGCCGCCCTGCCGGGCGGCGGCGGACTATTGGCCCAATCGGCGGCCGATCAAGGCCTGGAGGCGTTCGAGCGAGGTGACGCGCACCCCAGCAGGGGTGATTTCCACCCAACCTTCGCGCGCCCACTCGTGGAGTTTGCGGTTCACCTTTTCGCGAGAGAAGCCGAGCCGGCGGCTGATTTCGGTCTGGGTGAGGGGGAGGAGTCCGCTTGCGCCGACCTCGGTCAGCAGCAGCCGGGCGAGGCGACCGGCCAGGTCGAGCACCGTCTTGTCGCTGATCGCGCCGTCGGCGACCCGCAACCGGGCGCTGAGTTCGATGACGAGCGCAACGGCGGCCTTGGGTTCGGCCTCCAGAGCCGCGAGCATGGCGCTGCGGGCGATGCGCCAGAGCCGCGCGCGGCGGGTGGCGGCTACATCGGCCGAGCGCGGTCCGCCGTCGAGGGCGGCCATTTCGCCGACCAAGGCGCCGGGGCCGAGCGCGACCAGGCGGACCTCGCGGCCGTCGAGGGTGGAGTTGCGCACCTCGACCTCTCCGTCGACGATGACATAGACCGCATCGCCAGGATCCCCGGCCTGGAACAAGAGCTCTCCCGGTTCAAGCGCCAGCCAGCCGCCGGACGCGGCCAGACGCTCAAGGCCTCCTTGCGAGAAGTGCGCGAGCACCGGGCTTCTGGCGAGGCTCGTCAGGACGGCGTTCGCGGCCAGATCGGACAAGGCAATAGCCTCCGCTCGTGAGAGCGGAGGCTATCATAGCGGGCCGAACCGTGGGCCGTTCAGTTCAGCGCCGCGCCAGCTGGGTCGCGGTCTGGGGCGAGTAGAGGGCGGTGACCAGCGGGGCGTCGAGCTTCGTGACCGCCTTTTCCACCATCTCCTTGCGGCAGGCGCGGACCTCGGCCGGGTAGGCGGCCGAGTAGCCCTGCAGCGGGCCGCAGAAGTCGCGGGCCGCGAGGTTGATGCGCTTGAACGCGGTGCGGGCGCCGGCGTCCGAATGGACGTTGATGTCGCCGACTTTGACCCGCATGACGCCTTCTTCGGCATGAGCGCCGCCCGCGATGGACAGGGCGAGAACGGCGAGGGTCGGGAGAACCAAGCGATGCATGACTGCCTCCAGGGGAGTGAAGGGCCACGGGATGCGGCCGTCTTGTGAGGCAGATTCGTAGGCCCGGCGCAGGCCGGTCGCTGTGACCTGGGTCACGTCACGAAACGTCGTTATGCGATTTCGGCGATCTTGGCTTCGAGGGCGGCGAGGTCCGGAACGAACCAGACGTGGCGACCGCGATTGGATTCGCCGATGAAGTCGCGCAGCGGCGCGCTGGCTGCGGCCGCGGCCGAGACGTCGCCGACGATGGCGACGCGCAGGCCGTAGTTGACGAACTTCTGCAGCACGTCGCCCGCCAGCCCGGTGGAGAGGCGCAGGAAGTCCGGCGACAGCCGCGCGGCCGGCAGCGCCACGATCTGCGCCTGGGTGGAGAAGGCGTCGCCGATGATGTCGCTGGCGTCGTGGCCGCTCGCCAGGGGTTGGCCGTCCTCGGGCCAGAGGAGCACGCGATGGCCGGCGATCTGCGTCGTTTCCATGCCGTGAAGGGTGGAGCCTGCGGCGGGGCTGTCAACCGCCCGGCCTAGTGAGTTGAGCTCACTGACCAGCGGCCAAGTAGTCGTTTGCGGCCGTCGACGGGCGCCTGCATCCTCCGGCTGCAGATCGAGGACGGACCGATGCTGGTCGAGCAGATGACGATGGCGGCAGGCGAGGAACGTGGCGTCGCCCGCTGGCTCCTCGATCGGATGGTCTACGAACTGCACCAGCTCTGGGCCTGCTGGTGGTGGATTCTCCGGGTGGATGTCGCGGCCCGCAACGGCATTCCGCGCGACTGCCTGGAAGAGCCCCCGCACGCCTGGATGAAGGTGATGCAGGGACCTGGTGACATGGATCGGTAAGGCCGGCTTTCGCGGGTCCGGGCGTAGCGTATAACCACGATATGTCTGTGATCTGAGGTCACATGCCGAAGCGAAATCTGCCGCCGCTGACCGCCCTGCGCGCCTTCGAGGCGTTCGCGCGCCTGGGACGAATGAACCTGGCCGCAGACGAGCTCTGCGTCACCCATGGGGCGATCAGCCGCCAGGTGCGCAGCCTGGAGCGGCTGTGCGGCGTGCGGCTGACCCAGGGGCCGCGCAACAGCCTGCGGCTGACCGAGGCGGGCTTAAGCCTGGCCGAGAGCCTGGGCGGCGCCTTCGACGGTATCGAGCGGTCGTTCACCGCCCTGCGCTCGGCCGCCGAGCGGGAGCTGCACGTCTCCTGCGTCGGGACGCTGGCCATGCGTTGGCTGATCCCGCGGCTGCCGGGTTTCCACGCGCGCCATCCGGGCCTGAGCATCCGGGTGACGGAGGCCTACGGGCCTGTCGACTTCGGGCGCGATCCGTTCGACGCGGCGATCCGGCTGGCGGAGACTATCGCCGGCGACGGGCTGGAGGCGACGCCCTTCCTCGACAACTACCACGGCCCGGTGATGGCGCCGCAGCTAGCCGAGCACGACCTGGCGAGCGCCCCGCGGCTGCACACCCGCCCGCACCGCCAGGCCTGGCGCGAGTGGGCCGACCATTCGGGCGTGCCGGTCGGTCCCGGCGGCGAGCACCGCGAGTACGAGCATCTGTTCTACATGCTCGAGGCGGCGGTCGCGGGTCTGGGGATCGGGGTCTCGCCATGGATCTACGTGGCCGGCGATATCGCATCGGGGCGGCTGGCCGCGCCCTACGGCTTCGTACCGACCCCGGCGCGGTTCCATTTCGTGACGCCCAGGGCGTCCGCGCGACCGGTGACGACCGCCTTCCGCGACTGGCTGCTGGAAGAGGCGTCCGCCGCTCCGCCGCCGCCGGCCGCCCCCGTTGCGGCAGAGCTTGAGGCCGACCATATCCGGCGCTGACTATTCCCATCGCTGGAGCGCGCCATGTCCCTGACCATGTATCAAGCCTCGATCCCCGTCTTCGTAAGGGGGCTGACCGCGCTCCGCGGCCTGCTGCAGAAGGGCGCGGGCCATGCGGCGGCGAGCGGGAGCGACCCGAATGCGCTGGTCGCCGCGCAGCTCGCGCCCGACATGCTGACCCTGGCCGGCCAGGTGCAGCGGGCCAGCGACACCTCGAAACTGTCGGGGCAACGGCTGAGCGGCGTGCAGGCGCCCTCGATGCCCGACACCGAGACCACCCTCGACCAGCTGATCCAGCGGGTGAATGACACCATCGCCTATCTGGAGACGATCGACGCCAAGGCCCTGGACGGCGCGGAGGACCGCACGGTCGAGCTGAACTTCGGTCCGGACAACAGGCACGTGTTCCGCGGCGACGACTACCTGTTCGGCTTCGCCCTGCCGAACTTCTATTTCCACGTGGCGATCGCCCACGGGATTCTGCGCAGCCAGGGCGTGCCGGTGGGCAAGATGGACTTCATCGGCGCGCCGCCGCGCTGAGGCTACTTGGCCAGGCCGATCTCGCGCAGGCGCTGGGCCAGGAACTCGCCGGCGGTGATTTCGGGCCATTTCGCCCCATCGCCTTCGCAGGAGGGCAGGCACTTCAGCGAGACGTCCGAGGCCGGGTGCATGAAGAACGGCATGGAGTAGCGGCTGACATTGGGGCCGATCGGATTGACCACGCGGTGGGTGGTCGAAGGGATCACGCCGTTGGTCAGCCGCTGCAGCATGTCGCCGGAATCGACGATCAGGTTCTTAGGTTCGGTTTCGACCGGCAGCCAGGTCCCGTCGCGGTCGAGCAGCTGCAGCCCAGCGCCCTTGGCGGCGACCAGCAGGGTGATGAAGTTGATGTCCTCGTGCGCGGCCGAACGCACCGCGCCCTCGGGGGCGTCGTCGGGCACCGGCGGATAGTGCAGCACGCGCAGGATCGAGGCGCCGTTCGCCACCTTGGCGTCGAAGTAGTCGCCGGGCAGGCCAAGCTTTGGCGCCAGGGCCGAGAGCAGGGCGCGACCGATTGCGTCGAGTGACGAGAACAGGTCGCTGAAGGTCCGCTCGAAGGCGGGGTGCTCGGCCGGCCAGACGTTGGGCGGGAAGTCCTCGGCCGGCAGGCCAGGGGCGGGATCGCGGCCGATCTGCCAGAACTCCTTGAGGTCGGGCAGACTGGAGTCGCGGGCGTGTTCGGTCCCGAACGGGGTGTAGCCGCGCATGCCGGCCGCGTAATGGCGCTTGGCCGTATAGGGCAGGGCGAAGACTTCCTGCGCGTGCTGGTAGGCGTGCTCCAGCAAGTCTTCGGAAACACCGTGGTCGGCCAAGATGATGAAGCCGTACTGCTGCAGCCCCTGCATGAGAGCGTCGGAAAAGGCCGCGCGGTCGGCGGGTGAGCCTTCGGTGAAGGCCTTGAAGCTGAGTGTAGGAACGCTCATCGGACGGTCTCCAGGCAGGCCTCGACTTCGGCTCTGGTCGGCAGCGAGGGCTGGGCGCCGGGGCGGTTGGCGGCCAGGGCGCCGGCCGTGCAGGCGAAGGCGAGGGCGGCTGCGTGCGGCTGGCCTTCGAGCAGGGCGACGACGAGGGCGCCGACGAAGGCGTCGCCGGCGCCGGTGGCGTCCACGGCCTCGACCGGCGGCGGGGCGGCGGCGGCCAGCTGGCGCCCGCCCTGGAACAGCCCCGCGCCGCGGGCGCCCCAGGTCACGGCGATCAGGCCGGGCAGGTCGTGCAGCGCCGGGCCATAGAACGCAGCCTCGGTCTCGTTGACGACGATCAGATCGGCGCGCGCGAGGGCGGCGGGCGCCAGCGGCGCGGCGGGGGCGAGGTTCAGGCAGACGAATCCGCTCGCCTGGGCGACGGCGGCGGCGACCGTCTCCAGGGGCAGCTCAAGCTGGCAGATGAGCGCGCCCGCCGCCGGGGCGGTCAGATGGTCCCGGGTGAACGCGGCGTTGGCGCCGGGGGCGACGATGATCTGGTTCTCTCCGCCGGCGGCCACCGCGATGAGCGCCACACCGGTGGCGGCGGAAGCGTCCGTGTCGCATTGTTCAAGATCGACGCCCTCGGCGGCCAACAGGGCCAGGGCTTCGTCGGCGAGGCCGTCGGCTCCGACCCGGGCGACCAGGCTGACGTCGGCGCCGAGCCGGCGGGCGGCCAGGGCCTGGTTGGCGCCCTTGCCGCCAGGATGGCGGGCCAGGGTCGCGCCGGTCACCGTCTCGCCGGGCGCGGGCAGGCGGGCGGCGGTGGCCACGAAGTCGAGGTTGACCGAGCCTATGACGGTGATGGCGCTCATCGGGCGAGCAGGTCGTTCAGCAGGGCGAAGACGCCGTCGGCGTCTGCGTGGGTGGCCCACAGAATCCGCGCCGCGGCGGGATCATGCAAGCGGAACTCGACGGCCGTGTGGCCGACTGTGAGGGCCGAGGCGGTCTCGACCCGCAGCTGGCAGGGCCGCAGGGTGAAGAGCTCGGGCGCCAGCAGGTAGGCGATCACGCAGGGGTCGTGGATCGGAGCGCCGGTCCCGCCGACGATGTCGCGTTCCAGGGCGTTGGAGAATTCCAGCAGGTTGAGGGTCGCCCGGGCGGCCGGGGTGTCGATGGCGGCGATCGCGGCCGTGCGGGCTGGATCCGAGCGGACCTGGTGCGTGACGTCCAGGCCCATGACCACGCACTGGGCGCCCGACGCGAACACAATGTCGGCGGCGTGCGGGTCGGCCCAGATGTTGTATTCGGCCGAGGCGGTGATGTTGCCGCCTTCGCGCCGGGCGCCGCCCATGACCACCACAGGGCCAAGGCGCTCTACGATCGCTGGCTCCAGCCGTATGGCCAGCGCTAGGTTGGTGCATGGGCCGGTGACCGCCAGGGTGATCTCGCCGGGGGCGTGGGCCATCACCAGGTCGACGATGACGTCGGCGGCGCGTCCTGCGGCCAGGCCCTTCTCCGGCTCAAGCAGCGGCAGGGTCCCCAGGCCGCTCTCGCCGTGGAAGGCGCCGGCGTCGAAGGGCGGCCGGTACAGCGGCGCGCTGGCCCCTGCAAAGATCGGCACGTCCTCGCGCCCGGCGATCTGGCGGATGATCGCGGCGTTGCGGGCGGTCAGCTCGCCGCCGACGTTGCCGGCGACGGTGGTGATGGCGAGAAGCTCCAGGTCCTGGCGCGCGGCGAAGGCCATGAAGAGGGCGACGGCGTCGTCAACGCCGGGGTCGCAGTCGAAAATCAGCTTGGTCACCGGCGCATTCTCTGGAGGAACGGCAAGCTCGGCAAGCGGGCATGAAAAAGCCCCGCCCGGGCGGGCGGGGCTCTCGTCATGTCGCCAGGACTAGAAGCGGGCGGTGACGCCCACGAAGAACCGGCGGCCCAGGACGTCGTAGGTCGAGGGGTCGGTGTTGGAGTTGGAGTACGACGTGTAGAAGGGCGGGTCCTTGTCGCCGAGGTTGTTGACGCCGGCGCGCATGGTCACCCGTTCGTCGAACCGCCAGGTCCCAGTCAGGTCGAACAGGTCGTAGTCGGGCGTGTTGACCGCGGTCGGCGAGAACACCGGCACGTTGCGGAAGTCGGTCATGGCGTCGATGTGGCGCCAACGTAGGGTGACCTTGGCCGGGCCGACGGAATAGGTCGCCGACATCGCCGACTTCCATTCCGGATAGGCGCCGCCCGACAGTTCGCCGCCGATGGTGCCGGCGTTCTGCAGGAAGGCTGCGCCGGGCCGCGCCTGCCGCTCGAAGCTCTCCAGCTTGGAGACCACCAGGTTGAAGTCCAGCGCGCCGGCTCCGTCCGGCAGGCCGAGGTCGGCCAGGTCGAAGCCCCAGTCGATCTGGGCGTCGTAGCCCGAAGTCTTCCAGGCGGCGAGGTTGACCTGGGTGGTCAGCACGCCGGTGATGTTGCCGTTCGGGATGCGGCTGAACTGCTGGCAGTAGAAGTTGGAGTTGTCGAAGGTCGGGTTGGCGCCGCCGGTGTTGAAACACTCGCCGACGATGGTTTGCACCGAGAGGTTCCCGATCACGTCCTCCAGCTCGATCTTGTAGTAGTCAAGGCTGACGCTGAAGCGACGCAGGAGCGGCGCGTCGAACTTGGGCGTCCAGACCGCGCCGAGGGTGAAGCTGTCGGACTTCTCCTCCGACAGGTCCGGATTGCCGCCGGCCAGGATCTCCACCTGGGTCGAAGCCTGCTGGAAGGTGTCGACGATGCCGGTCGAAACGCCCTGAGCGACGCAGAGCGCGCGGACCGCCGCGGCGCTTCCGCCGTTGCGGAACGACGAGCGCACGTCGCAGGGATCGCCCGCGGTGGTGGCCAGGCCCGGCGTGCCGATGCCCGAGAAGCCCAACGACTGCGGGGAGTAGAGCTCGGCGACGTTCGGGGCGCGGACCGCGCGCTGATAGCCGCCGCGGACCATCAGGCTCTCGACCGGACGCCAGGTTAGGTCGGCCTTGTAGGCGTTGATCGTGCCGGTGGTGTTGTAATCGGCGATGCGGCCGCCCAGCGACAGGTCGAGGCTGTAGGCGAAGGGCGCCTGGGCGAGGATCGGCACCAGCAGTTCGGCGTAAGCCTCGGTCGAGGAGATGTCGCCGTTGATCGGCACCGCCGGGTTGAAGCCGACGATGTCCGGGCCCTGGAGCAGCAGGTCCGGCGAGTAGCCGACCTCGTCCTTGCGGTACTGGGCGCCGGCCGAGAATTTCACGGCCCCGGCGGGCAGGTCGAACACCGAGCCGGTGACGAAGCCTTCGAGCACGGTCTGCTGGATCTTGGTCTCGTTGGTGACTTCGCGGGCGATGTAGGCCGCGCAGCCAGGGCTGACCTTGCCGGCGCCGAAGATGTTGAAGCCGCCGCAGATCGCCACGCCGCCGTCATGGGCGAAAGTCAGTTCGCGCATGGCCGCGCGGCTGACGTTGCCGTGCTGGTTCTCGGTGTGGTTCATCTCGCCATAGGCGGCGTAGACGTCCCACTTCCAGTCCTTGAAGCCGACGTCGCCGCGCAGGCCGGCGACGAGCTGGTAGGTCTCGTAGGTGTTGTTGGACAGGCGGCCGCCGACCTCGTTGAAGGCGCGGCGCGGATAGAAGGCGGCGGTGGGGTTGGCGCGCGAGTCCAGCAGCGCCTTGAGGTCGGCCGGGATGAACGGGTTGGTGGTCGGCACCACGATGTCGGGGCCGGGGAAGGCGCCGTCCGAGGCCGAGGCCGGGCCGAGCTGGCGCGAGACGTCGTAGGTCGTGTAGCTGACCGTGCCGTAGGCCTCGATGCTGTCGGTCAGGTCGTAGCGGCCGGCGGCGTAGAGCGACCAGCGGTCCAGCGGCAGGTTGAGGTAGCGGTAGTCGGCGCTGTTGAAGGTGTAGCTGCTGGCCGAGAAGCCGGGCATCTGCTCGCCGCGGTAGTTGCGCACCGGAGAGGTCGAGAACAGGGTGCCGTCGGCGTTGAACGACAGGTTGGCGCCGCGGGCGACGCTGCCCGGAGCCAGGCCGTACTTGGCGAAGACCGCGTCCATCGCCGCCTGGGTCGGCAGGTTGGCGGCGCCGCCGGCGTTCGACGACGGATCGAAGCGGCCGTCGGGAATCGTCGCCGCGCCGGAAGGCGTCAGGCCGGTGGTCAGCACCGAATAGCCGATCGCCGACCAGTCGCGGTCGGAGGCCACCAGGCCCTCGCGGCGGTCATAGCTGACGCCGGCCGAGATGTTGCCGCGGCCGCCGGCGAAGTTGTGGCCATAGCCGATCGAGAAGCTCTGCTGACCGGCGTCGTTCTCGTCGGTGGCGCCCAGCTGGGCGTCGATGACCAGGCCCTCGAAGTCCTTCTTGAGCTTGAAGTTCACGACCCCGGCGATGGCGTCCGAACCGTAGACGGCCGAAGCGCCGCCGGTGATGGTCTCGACGCTGTCGACCAGGAAGGTCGGAATGGTGTTCAGGTCGACCACGGCGTTGGGGTTGCCGGCGACCATCCGGCGGCCGTCGACCAGCACCAGGGTACGCGTCGGCCCGAGGCCGCGCAGGTTGGCGTAGGCCTGGCCCGGCGTGGAGACGAAGTTGGTGGTGTTGGTGCCCGCGCCGTTAGACGGCACGAACTGCGGCAGCTGGTTCAGGGTGTTCTCGACCGTGACCATGCCGGCCTGGGTGATGCGTTCCTGGCCCAGGGTGACGATCGGGCTTTCGGACACGTAGTCCTGGCGCGCGATGCGCGAGCCGGTGATGACGACTTCAGAGACTTCGGTGTCCTGGGCGGCGGCGGGCGCAGCGTAGATGGCCATGACGCTGGCCAGGGCGCTTGCACAGAGCAAGCCGGAACGCTTGGAGATCATTTCCCCCCTCGGGATTTGGCGCGATTCCACCCTCGCGGGTGTTCGGTCAGGATTCTATGAGATCGCCTCGGGCCGCGCCATGGCGCCAAAGCCACAGATGACGGTTCGGTGAAGGCTTCCGCATGGGAAGGTTTCGGGGCCAGGCTTGCACTTTGCGGCCGGTGGCGCGCGTGGCACACCGGCGGCGTAGTTTGCGAGTGAGGGCGACGATGGCGGCGGACGGCGGCGGGAACGGCAGGCGACTGGCGCCTGAACTGATCGGGCGGACCGTGGCGCTGGCGATGGTGGCGGGAGCGATCTTCGTCGCGCCGCCGGCCAAGTTCTGGCTGGCCGGGGCCGGCTGCGCCCTGGCCGCGGCGGTGTTCCTGATCCAGGCGGCGACTGGGCGGCCGGTGCGGCGGGCGCGATGGCTGAACCTGGTGTTCGGCGTGATCTTCGCGGCGACCGCGATCTGGCTGATGTTCCTGCAGCCCTGAGGCGGCGACGCTCCACTGGCGGAGCGAGGTCGCGGGGGCGCCGGAGCGCCCCCGCGCTGGGTCTTAGCTGACCAGTTCTTCGCGGATCGTCTTGCGGGCCATCCAGAACAGGCCGAACGCGACGAAGCCGAAGCAGGTCGACAGCATCAGCGCCCAGCGCACGCCCTGGGCCGAGCCGAGGCCGACGCCGTTGCTCATGATGTCGGACAGGATGCCGACCGCCAGCGGGCCGAGGCCCAGGCCGATCAGGTTGATCGTGAACAACAGGATGGCCGAGGTGGTGGCGCGCATGTGCGGCGGCACGATCGACTGGCCGATGGCGTAGACCGGGCCGTACCAGAGCGAGCCGAGCAGGCCGTTGATCACCAGGATCCACAGGGCGATCGAGGCCGACGGAACGCTGACGGCGATGATGTAGATCGGCACGGCCAGCAGCGAGGCGATGGCCGGGACCGACACGTAGCCGCGCAGGTCCTTCTTGGCGTAGCGGTCGGCGATCTGGCCGCCGAGATAGGCCGAGATGGCGCCGGCGGTGCCGCCCATCAGCCCCAGGGCAAGGCCCAGGAAGCCGATGGATTGGAGGTTGAACATCGAGGCCAGGCCCGCGACCTCTTCGCCGTGGACGCGCAGGAAGAACGAGGCGGTGAACGGGGCGTGGCCGTAGCCGATGAACGCCTTGATCGCCGCGCCGAGCGCGATGAGCCAGAAGGTCTTCTTGGTGCCCAGGTACTTCAGGGTCTCGCCGAAGGTGGCCTGGGTCGCCTGGATCGCGGCCGAGTGCTGGGCGATCTGCTTGCGCGGCTCCTTGAGGGTGAACCAGCAGAGCAGGGCGAAGAGAATGCCCGGCGCGCCGGCCACGAAGAAGGCCACGCGCCAGCCGTAGGCGTCGGCGATCAGGCCGCCCATCACCAGGCCGAGCAGGCCGCCGAGCGGGGTGCCCATCGAATAGAAGGCCAGGGCCGAGGCGCGCTTTTCCTTCGGCACGTAGTCGGCGATCAGCGAGTGGGCGGGCGGGGTGCAGCCCGCCTCGCCGACGCCGACGCCGATGCGGAACAGAACCAGCTGGGCGAAGTTCTGAGCCATGCCTGACAGGGCGGTGAAGCCGGACCAGACGGCGACGGCGGTGCCGATGATGATCGGGCGGTTCTTGCGCTCGGCCATCCGGGCGATCGGAATGCCGAGGACGGTGTAGAAGATGGCGAAGGCCAGGCCGCTCATCAGGCCGAGTTGCCAGTCGTGGAGGCCCAGGTCGTTCTTGATCGGCTCGGCCAGGATGTTGACCACCGCGCGATCCAGGAAGTTGACGATGTAGATCCCCAGAAGGAGGAACATCGCATACCGGGTATAAGAGGCGGAGTATGGCTGGGCGCTTGCCGCGGGCGCGGCCGGCGGAGCGGTCGAGTCAACCGATGGCGCGACGGTCTCGGTCATGAAAGGCGTTTCCTGCAAAAAATTGGGAACTGAAATCTTATTGTTGGGGCCACTCTAGACGAGGAGCCCGGGCTTGGGCAATAGGCTGACGTAACGAAATGGAGCGGCCTATGGAACTGGTTGTCGGAACAAAACGCTGGTCGACGTGGTCGCTGCGCCCCTGGCTGGCCCTCAAGCACACCGGTGCGACCTTCACCGAGACGCTGGTCGGCCTGCGCCAGGACGAGGGACGAACCGAGGCGGCGATCCTGCCCCACTCGCCGTCGGGCCTGGTGCCGGTGCTGAAGGACGGGGGCCTGACCGTCTGGGATTCCCTGGCCATCTGCGAATACCTGGCCGAAAAATTTCCTGCGGCGAAGCTGTGGCCGGACGACCCGGCGATGCGCGCCATGGCCCGCGCGGCGGCGTCGGAAATGCACTCCGGCTTCCAGTCGCTGCGCGGAGAATGCCCGATGGCGCTGGAGGCCGAACCGAAGGTGACGAGCCTGTCGGAGGCCACCCAGAAGAACGTGCGCCGTATCGTCGCGCTGTGGTCGGACCTGCTGGGCCGTTCGGGCGGACCGTTCCTGGCGGGCGAATGGTCGATCGCCGATGCGTTCTACACCCCCGTGGCGACGCGGTTCCGGACCTATGGCGTGCATCTGTCCGACTATGGCGACGACGGGACGTGCGGCGCCTATGCGACGCGGCTGCTGGCGACGCCTGAATTCCGCGAATGGGAAGCGGCGGCGCGGGCGGAGACGTGAGCGTGACCCGCGGCCGGGCGCGCAGTCTGCTGGCGTTGCTGGCGGCGGGCCTGCTGCTGGCGAGCTGTTCGCAGAACACGCAGACTGGCCGAAGCCAGTTCGCCGTCGTGCCGGACGAGGCGCTGACTCAGATGGCCGACCAGGCGTGGAGCGATCTGCGGGCTCAGACCCCGGTCGCCGCCGACCCGGCCGCGCAGGCGCGCCTGGAGAAGATCGGCTGGAAGATCGTCGAGGCCAGCGGCCGCACGGACCTGGCCTGGGAGTTCGTGGTCTTCGACCGGCCCGAGATCAACGCCTTCGTCCTGCCCAACGGCAAGGTGGGGGCGTTCAAGGGGTTGCTGGACTTCGTGCAGGACGACGACGAACTGGCCGGAGTGCTGGGCCACGAGGTCGGCCATGTGCTGGCGCGCCATCCGTCCGAGCGGGTCAGCCAGCAGATGGCGGTCGAGGTGGGCGTCAACGTGCTGCAGGCGATCCTTGCCAATGGCGAATACGCTGAACACGCCGGCGAGGTCGCGGGCGCCTTGGGCATGGGCGCGATGTACGGGGTGATCCTGCCCTATTCGCGCAATCACGAGCTGGAGGCCGACCGCGTCGGAGTCGAGCTGGCGCAGCGGGCCGGCATGGATCCGGCCGGAGCGGTGCGTTTCTTCGAGCGGATGGCGGCGGAGAGCGGGACGCGGCAGCAGCCGCCGGAGGTGCTGTCGACCCATCCGGCCGACGGACCGCGCCTGGCGGCGCTGCGCGAGGCGGTCGCCGCCCTGCCGGAGGGATAGCCAAGGGCTAGATGGCGGACGCGGCGCAGACGCCGTCGTGGAACAGGGCGACGGCGGCGGATTCAGCCGCAGCCTGGCTGGGCTCCACGCCGCCGGCGACCAGTTCGCCCTCGACGTCGAACACCCGCCAGCGCCAGCGCCAGCCGTCGTCGGCCGGATCGATCGCGTAAGCCAGTTCGCCCATGCGTTCCTCCTGGCGTCCCGGATCGGGACCACAGGACGGAGATAAGCAAGTCGGACGCCAAAGGTTCCACAGCCTGAGCGGCGCGCTTGCGGACGGCGCGCGATCACGTGTACCGAGCGATCGGCGCCCCCTTGGCGGAATGGTAGACGCAGAGGACTTAAAATCCTTTGCCGTAAGGCGTCCCGGTTCGAGTCCGGGAGGGGGCACCAACTAGAGCAGTAGGCCGTAGCTGGCGTACTCGGCTTCGATCTTGGGGCGCAGTTTTCGGGCGGCGGCGATGTCGGCGTCACCTTCGGCCTTCTGGCCCAGGCGCAGCTTGATCACGCCGCGCAGGTAGAGCGTTTCCGCCGAGGCTGGGAACAGCGCCAGAGCCGCGTCAGCGTCAGCGAGCGCCTTTGTGAGATCGCCGCGCCGAAGGTGCGCGAAGGCGCGGCTGTCGAGCGGCATGAAGTTGCTGGGCTCGGCGCTGATCGCCTTGGTGCAGAGATTGACGGCCCGCTCCAGATCACGGTTCGCCTCCCCGCGAATCCAGCAGGCCGAGTTGAGCGCATAGACATCGTCGGGCGCGAGTTTCACCGCCCGGTCGGCCTCGGCGAGCGCTTTGGCCCAGTCCTGCTGAACAGCATAGACCTTGGCTCGCGCCATCGGAATGGACGCCGACTTCGGAAGCGCCTTTTCGGCCTCGGCGATGTCTGCGAACGCCAGATCGTACTGCTTCTGTCCTCCAAAGAAGGAGGCGCGATCCAACAGCAAGTCCGCATCACCCTGCAGTTCCACGGCGCGATCAAGGTCGGCGCGCGCTCCAACCACGTCGTCGGACTGGTAGCGCAGCCAGCCGCGCGAGCGATAGGTGTAGGGATCTGTCGCATCGAGGGCGATGGCGCGGTCGAGATCGGCTCTGGACGCCGCCAGATCGCCGCGATCCTGAGCCAGGCGTGCGCGCCCGATCAGCGCCGGCACGAAGTCAGCCTGCTTGGCCAGGGCGCGGTCGTAGCTGGCTTGAGCGTCGTCCAGGCGGTTTGCGTCGAGCAGGAAGTCACCCCGCATTACCAGCGCCTTGGGCGCTCCGTCCGATCGCCTCACCGCCTCGTCGAGATCGGCCAGGGCGCCAGTGTCGTCGTCCATCATCTGCCGAACGGCGGCCCGATCGAGCCGGTGATCGAGGTCGTCGGGTTCCAGTTCGATGGCGCGCGAATAGTCGGCCAGTGAGCCGGCCATGTCGCCCGTCGCGGCGCGCAATTGGCCGCGCATCGACAGATAATGGCCGCTGTTCGGCTCAAGCTTGATCGCGCGGCCAATGTCGGCGAGGGCCAACTTATGGTCATCCATGGCGTTCAGGACGATGGCGCGAATGTAGTAGGAGCCGGGGTCGTTGGGGCTCAGGCGCGCGGCGGTGCTGGCGTCGGCGAGGGCCCGGTCGTTCAGACCCATCTCGACAAAGAGTATCGCTCGCAGGTTGAGCACGGCCGTGCGGAACTCGTCATCGAGGTTGTCGGCGAGGAGCTCGTTGCAGGCGTTCAGGCGCGCCTCGACCGCCTCTCCGCCCTTGCCCATGCAGGCCTGAACGACCGGGTCAGGCTTTTCCTCCTCAGTTTGCGCCGCGGCCGCGCCCGTCAGGGCTAGGGCCATGACGCCGGCGAGGAGAAGAGACTTACGGATCATGGCGGGCGCCCCCCAAGGCGGTGTTCGTTGAAGCGTAGCTGTAGCGGATTTCAGAAGAGGCCCAGCGCCCGGAAGCTGGCGGTCCCGTCACGGCCGACCACCAGGTGGTCGTGGACGGCGATGCGCAGGGCGCGGGCGGCCTCGACGACTTCCTTGGTCATGGCGATGTCAGCCTGGGACGGCGTCGGGTCGCCGGATGGATGGTTGTGCACCAGGATCACGGCGCTTGCCGACAGCTCCAGCGCCCGGCGCACGACTTCGCGCGGATAGACCGGGGCATGGTCGACGGTGCCGTGGTTCATCACCTCGTCGGCGATGAGCTGGTTCTTCTTGTCGAGGAAGAGGACGCGGAACTGCTCGCGCGGGGCGTGGGCGAGGCCGAGCTTCACATAGTCGAGCAGCTGGCTCCACGAGGAGATCACCGGCCGCTTGCCGACCCTCGCGCGCCCGACACGCAGGCCGACCTCGGCCATCAGCTTGAGGTCGAAGGCGACGGCCTCGCCCACGCCGGGCACGCTGCGCAGCTCGGCCGGCGAGGCGGCCAGCACCCCGGCGAGCGAGCCGAACCGAGTCAGCAGCGCCTTGGCGAGCGGCTTGACGTCGCCGCGCGGGATCGAGCGGAACAGCTGCAGCTCAAGCAGTTCGTAGTCGGGCAGGGCGGCGAGCTCGCGGCCGGCGCGCTCGCGCAGCCGCTCGCGGTGGCCGTGGAAGTGCGGCCGCGGCGCTTTGACCGGGCGCGTCGGCGCGGCCGACCAGAGGTCAGGCTGCGGGGCCTCGGCAAGGTGGCGCGATCCATCCATGCCGAACACTGTTCGTCATTTGTTCGGGCTTGGCAAGAGGCGTGCGGCGGCGGGTGTTCGCAACCCTGCCGCGCGCTCGTCAGTCGGCCTGGACCGGCGGTTTGAAGAGGCCGGCCGGCGAGGCGGTGAAGATCTCGTAGCCGTCGTCGGTGACCCCGATCGAATGCTCGCACTGGGCCGAGAGCGACTTGTCGCGGGTGACCGCCGTCCAGCCGTCGGCGAGCAGCTTCACCTGGTACTTGCCGAGGTTCACCATCGGCTCGATCGTGAAGAACATGCCGGGCGCGAGGACCTCGCCGGTTCCCTTCTGGCCGAAGTGCAGGATGTTTGGGGCGTCGTGGAACACCTTGCCCAGGCCGTGGCCGCAGAAGTCGCGGACCACCGAGCAGCGCATCGATTCCACATACTGCTGGATGGCGTAGCCGATGTCGCCGGTGCGGGCGCCCGGCTTGACCTGGTCGAGGCCGCGCTGCAGCGCCTCGTAGGTGATGTCGATCAGGCGCTTGGAGCGCGGGGCGATGGGGCCGACGCCGTACATGCGGCTGGTGTCGCCGTGCCAGCCGTCGACGATGACCGTGACGTCGATGTTGACGATGTCGCCGTCGCGCAGGACCCGCTCGCCGGGGATGCCGTGGCAGACGATGTGGTTGGGCGAGATGCAGGTGGTCTTGCCGTAGCCGCGATAGAACAGGCAGGCCGGGACGGCGCCGTGGTCGAGGATGAACTCGCGCGCCAGGTCGTCGAGCTTTTCCGTCACCGCGCCGGGAACCACGTGCGGGGTCAGCATGTCGAGGCACTCGGCGGCCAGCTTGCCGGCGGCGCGCATGCCCTCAAAGCCTTCAGGCCCATGGATGCGGATCTGGCCTGTGCGATGCGCTGCTTCGAGGACGTCGGTCATGGCAGTACTCTTTCGGCTTCCGTGAGCGCCGCGTCTCGCCAGCGAAGCGGGCGGGCGATGGCGATGGCGCTGGGGCTTATATCGCAGTCATAGCACAGGACTTCCACCCCGGCCCGCGCCGCGTCGATCAGGCCGGCGGCGTACTTGGGGTCGAGGTCGGCGCAGGCGGCGAAGCCGTCGCAATCGGTGCGCTGGACGACGAACAGCATCACCGCCCGATGGCCCTGGTCGACCATGGCCGTCAGCTCGGCCAGGTGCTTGAGCGAGCGGGCGGCGACGCAGTCAGGAAACTCGGCCAGGGTTCCGCCTCGGCGCAGGTGGACGTTCTTGACCTCCAGCCAGCAGGGCGGGCGGCCGTCATGCTCGAGCAGGAAGTCGACGCGCGAGGCCGCGCCGTACTTCACTTCGCGCCGGTGAACGGCGTAGCCCGCGACCTCCGGGATCGCGTCGGCGGCCAGGGCCTCGGCGACCAGGCGGTTGGGATGCATGGTGTTGACCCCGACCAGGCCGCCGTCGGCTTCGACCAGCTCCAGGGTGTGGGCGAGCTTGCGCTTGGGATCGTCCGACTTCGAGAGCCAGACCGGCAGGCCCGGGACGTTCAATCCGAGCATCGCCCCCGGATTGGGGCAGTGCGCGGTCACCGGGGTTCCATCATCGAGCAGCACGTCGGCGAAGAAGCGCTTGTAGCGGCTGACGAGCTGGCCGCGGACCAGGGGCTGAGCGAATTCCAATGGGCGTTCCTTGAACGGGTCGGGCAGGCGGTGGCTAGCATCTGGGCGGGGTGCTGCGCAAAGCGGCGGGCGCATGACAGGTTGTGCGCGCCTGCTCGGGCCTCTAGTCAGGTGCGACACAATGGCGGGCGTTGCGGAGGTGCGTATGGCGGGTTCGACGGACGGCCGGGTGACCGCTGCTGTGCTGATCATCGGCGACGAGATCCTGTCGGGGCGCACGCAGGACACCAACTTGCGCGACATCGCCCGGTATCTGGGCGTGCTGGGCGTCGACCTGGCCGAGGCGCGGACCGTGCCCGACGTGCAGGACGAGATCGTCGCGGCGCTGAACGCCCTGCGCGAGCGCTACGACTATGTGGTGACCACCGGCGGCATCGGCCCGACCCATGACGACATCACCGCCGACGCGGTGGCCGCGGCTTTCGGCGTCGAGCTGATCGAGCATCCCGAGATCATCGCCATGATGACCGCCCGCTGGGGCGTGGAGCTGAACGCCGCACGCCGCCGGATGGCGCGGGTGCCGGTCGGCGGCGAGCTGGTCAAGAACCCGGTGCAGGGCCCGCCCGGCTTCACCATCGGCAACGTCTTCGTGCTGGCCGGGGTGCCGACGATCATGCGCGGCATGCTGGAGGACGTGGGTTGGCGCCTGCGCGGCGGCGCGGTCACCGTGGCGCGCACGGTGCGGGTCGAGGGCTCGGGCGAGGGGGTGATCGCCGCGCCGCTGGAGGCGGTGGCCAAGGCCCATCCGGACATGTCGCTGGGGAGCTATCCGTTCTTCGGCGACGGCGGCTATGGGTCGAACCTGGTGCTGCGCAGCCGCGACCCGGAAGAATTGGCGCGGGCGCTGGACGAACTGGTGGCGGCGTTGCGCGAGGCCGGCGTCACCGATGTGCGCGAGGTCGAGAACGCCTGATGACGACGGCGTACATCCTGGCGCATTTCGACGACGAATATTTCGCGCTGCCGATGATCCTGGAAGAGCGCCGCGCCGGCGTGGCCCAGAAGTTTCTCTATGTCGCCGACTACGCGTCGGCGGACCTGGCGCAACGACGGCTGGGCGAGACCCGCGCCTTTCTGCAGAGCCAGGGCGTGGCGGAGGCCGACATCGTGCATGTCGGCGCAGGGACCGGCGCCATGGACGGTGACGTGCGGGCCGGTGCGCCGGCGGCCCTGGCCGCCGCCCGCGCGGCTCTGGCTGCGATTCCGGGGCTAGACCGTCTGGTGGTCACGGCCTGGGAGGGCGGGCATCCCGATCACGACGCCTGCGCGTTGATCGCCGTGCGGCTGGCGCAGGACCTCGGCGGCGTGCGAGTCGACCAGTTCGCCCTCTACAGCGGCCGCGGCCTGCGCGGACGCCTGTTCCGGGCCGGCAGCCCGCTGCCCGAGAACGGGCCCGTCCGACGCGTGCGCCTACCGCTCGCCGACTGGGCGCGCTTTGCGCTGGGCGTGCGGTTCTATCCCTCGCAGTGGAAGACCTGGCTGGGTCTTTGGCCCACGATGTTCCTGACCTACCTGCTGCGCGGGTTCGGCAGCCAGCAGCTGGCGGCCGGGCGGGTCGGCGAGCGCCCGCACGAGGGGGCGCTGCTTTATGAGCGCCAGTTCGGGGTGTCCTATGCGGCGCTTCAGGACTGTCGCGATCGGGTGCTCGGCGCGCCGTCTTAGGATTTGCCCTGCTTGGTGATGGCCGCGATCGCCCTCAGATAGGGGTGGATGGCGCGGTTGGGGACGTTCAGCACGTCGAAGTTCATCGCCTGAAGCAGCAGTTGGGCCCCCACGATGATCGGCAGGGCCGCGGCCATGACGATCCCGGCGGACGCGTCTTCGCCCGGCGCGCGGACCAGGAACCAGCGCAGCGCATAGGTGCTGCCGAAGCCGAGGAAAGCCAGGCCGAAGAGGAATTCCAGCGTGGCCACGTTGAAGTCGCGCACGAAATACTGGCCGATGATCCGCTTCACCAGGTTCTTCAGGTGCTTGAGCGCGAACGGCCCGATGATCGAGGTGATCTTCAGGTTGCTGACTTCGTCGCCGTACTTGGCCGGGATGGGGATGTCGCGGGCGACCGCCCGCAGCGTCCCAAGATGGTAAAGGACGTCGGTTTCGAAGAAGAACCGCTGGGCCACGCGCCGGGTCGCCAACCGCGGGATCAGGCTGGCGTCGATCGCGGTGTAGCCGTTGGTCGGGTCGAAGATGTTCCAGTAGCCAGTCGACAGCTTGGCGAGGAAGCTCAGCGCGGCGTTGCCGAAGATGCGGATGCGCGGCATCTCCGAAATGTGGCTGATCGAGGTGAAGCGGTTGCCCTTGGTGTAGTCGGCCTCGCCGAGCAGGATCGGAGCCACCAGTTGGGGCAGGTAGGCCAGGTCCATCTGGTCGTCGCCGTCGACCTTGACCACCGTGCGGGCGCCGCGGCGCTCGGCCTCAAGGTAGCCGGCCATCACCGCGCCGCCGACGCCGCGGTTCTGAGGCAGACGCAGCACGACCACGCGGGGATCGGCGATTGTGCTTTCAATGAAGTCGGCGCTGCCGTCCGGGCACTTGTCGTCGACGCAGACCACGCCCTCGACCCATTCCGGGACAGCGTCGATCACGCGCGCGATGTGCGCCTTGACCTTGTAGCAGGGGATTACGATCCAGACCTTGCCGTTGCTGAGGTCGAAATTGGAGGCCGCATAGAGGACAGCGTTACGGGCCTGTTTCTCAAGCGTGTCGCCTTGGAACATGAATGAACTCTATGCAAACGCGAGTGGGTGACGGGACGGTGGCGACGCGCCGGGCGCGGCCGATCCGATCGGCTGCAAGGCGCGGGCCAACGGCGGCGGGTCAGCTCAAGGCGTGGGCCGGCGCGGTGCTCGCTGCGCTTCCCTGACGAAGCTTCGAGATCACGCTGGCCGCAAAGATGATGGCGACCAGGGGAACCAGCCACATGACCCGGCTCTGATAGCGATTGTGCACCTCGGACAGCGCGCCGATCGCCAGGGCGTTCTCGGCGATCCCGGCCAGGGCGAACAGTCCCAGAAGCCACAGCCGACGGTCGATCAGCTGGCGCCGGAACGCGGCGATGTAGCCGATCACCGCCAGCGAGGCGATGAGGCCGGCGTTGGCGAGGCCGCGGGCGATCTCCAACGGGAAGACGCCGTGCGACTGCAGCGAGTTCAGGTACTGATCGGCCAGGGCGGGCGAGACGCTGGCGATCGATTGGGTGACGAACGCGGCGGGCGGATTGTTGATGTCGTCGTCGATCTGGAAAGTCAGCAACTGGTCGATGGTGTTGCCGATCGCGTTCATCGTGATCTGGCCCGGATAGGCGCGGAGCGTTTCGCGGTTCAGTTCCGGAGCCTCGTCGACGAGGCGGGGGTTCGACAGGCGCGAGACCGTCCCGTCCTTGTCCCAGAGGAAGTAGTCGGAGACCGAGCCGTGGCGGTCGGCGTCTTTCAGGCGGTCGAGTTCGGAGCAGAGGACGTAGTCCTTCTGCGGGCACGCGGTGCGCAGGTACTGCTCGGTGACGCCGTCGCCGACGAACCGCGCGAGCAGGAAGAGGGAGGAGCTCTCCGAGATCACCGGCTTTCCGGCCACCGCGACGTTCGAGGCGATCAGGACCAGCGGCGCGACGATCAGCGGGACGACGACGCCCCCGAGAATATAGGGCGCGCGGAAGGCCCCGCGGAACACCGCCAGCGACAGCAAGAACATCACCGCAATCGCCAGAGTGATGGGGATGTGGCTCAGATGCACTGCGACCAGGAAGGTCATGAGGCCGGTGTCAAACAGCCGTCCCCAGGCCGAACGGCGCTCCCAGCCCTGCACCACGGCGAACGAGAACGCGATGAGCAGGCCGGTGAAGACGTCGGGCATCACGTAGGCCGCGGTGACCGGCAAGCTCGAGAAGCCGGTCAGCAGCAGGATGCAGGCGGCGAAGGCGGCGGTCGAGGCGAGGCCCACGGCGACCAGCAGCCGCCGGATCACATAGGCCGACAGCACGCCGTGCGCGAACGGGACCAACAGGAAAGTGAGCGGGGTGGCGAACGGGATCAGGAAGGCGCTGTAGGTGAAGGGCCGCAGGAAGAAGGGGTTGCTATAGGTCTCCCCCGTGGTCGGCTTTCCGGCGCCCGACATGGCGACCCCGATCTCCTGGGCGGCGGTGGAGCTTCCCAGCAGCAGCTTCATCACGGCGCTGGCGCGGTCGATGTAGTTGCTCGTGTCGAAGAAGATCACCGGAAAATGGTTGATCAGCGCCACGACCGAGAGCAGTAGGCCCGCCAAGCTGAGGTAGATGATCGCCTTCGCCGCGCCCCAGGATCCGGCGTCCGTCACGTCGAGGCTCAAGGCGGCCTGGATCCGCGTGGCGTTGGTATCGATCATGCAGGGAGTCCGCGGCGGTTTGAAAAATGTAACGACTAGGCGCTTAGCGCGATCTTCTTAACAGTCTAGCTTCAATTTCTGGTAGCGCCATGACGATTGTCAGCAGGAACGTCAAGCGTTGCTGCTGTTTGTGTGACGATACGGCGGGCGAGGGGGTGTGCCATTAAGGCCAGTGGTGGATACGCCGTTGTAGTCGGCGAGTTTGTGAGGTTCACGACGATCGGCTTCTTCGGCCTGTTCGTCGATATGGGCGCGCTTTGGTTCGCGCTGAACGCGTTGTCGCTCAATCTCTATGGCGGGCGCATCTTCTCGTTTCTTGTCGCCGCTACGTTCACTTGGGGTTGCAATCGCCTCTACACGTTCCGGGAGGCGCGCGGCGGCGGACTGCTTGGCCAATGGCTGAAGTTTCTGAGCGTCAATGCGGTTGGCGGCCTAGTCAATTTCGCCGTCTATGTCGCCGTTTTGCATCAGGGCGCGGTGATGCTCGCAGGCCGCGCCGAGTTGCTGGCCTACCTCCCCTATGTTGGCGTTGCGGCGGGCTCGGCGGCCGGGCTGTTCCTGAATTTCGCCGCCTCGAAGCGGCTGATCTTCCGCTAGCCGGCCGATCCGGCGTTGGCGACGTCCCGCCGCCGGCGATCATCTCGGGGCTGGATCGGGGCGTCGTCCGGGTTCATCATCTGCAAGTTATTTTCGCGTAGCGATGTTCCGGATTCGGCTATCCTGCCGTTGCGACCTCCGGTCTGGCCCGAATTGTGCAGGGGCGTGGCTGCTCGAAATTAACAGTATTGCTTAGGGGCTGGTGTCTTGCAGACTATCTACGATTGGGTCACGGTCGCGATCTTCGGCGCTTTGATCGTCCTATTTCTGCACAGGTCGACAGCTCAGGAAGAGCCGAGGGATAATATCTATCAGTATCTGCCGGCGTGCATTGGCTGCGCGCTGGCCAACTATGTCGGTAATGAAGGGTATGGAGCGGCGGCCTTCGCGATCATCGTCGCGGTTCTGGCCTATGTTGCTTATGTCCTGAAGCCGTTCAACTTGAAGTTCTGACCGGACCTCGCGTCCGGCATATCCCCTTCGGTCGCGCAAGGCATGGGGCTGACGACGCGGCCAGACCAGACAGGCGGGGGCCGAACCGTTGAGTGCGTCCGATATTGCCGCTCCGTCCATCCCGCTCACGGCCACGTTCGCCGGACGCCTTGAGGCGCATGGCCACGCGTTGGCGGTGGCCACCGACGCCGGCGAGCGTCTCAGTTACATTGAGCTCGCCGCCCGCGCCGACGAGTTCGCCGCCAGCCTGCCGCCGGGGCGGCACCTGCTGCTGATCGAGGCGGCCAATGAACTGGCCCCGTTGGTCGCTTACATCGCGGCGCTGCGTCACGGGCATCCGGTGATCATGGCCGGCGACGGCGGCGCCGGACAGTCGCAGCGGACCATTGAGATCTATCGGCCAAGCGTCCGTTTCCGTAAGGACGGCGCGCGCTGGGTCGCTGAGCCCGGCGCGCCCGGTGCGCGGAACCTGCATCCCGATCTGGCGGTGCTGCTCTCGACCTCGGGCTCGACCGGTGCGGCCAAACTGGTGCGCCTGGATCGCACCGCGGTCGACGCCAACGCGAAGTCGATCGGTGAGTATCTGGGCCTGACGTCAGACGACCGGGCGATCACCACCCTGCCGATCCACTATAGCTATGGGTTGTCGGTCGTGAATTCGCACCTGGCGGCAGGCGGTGCGATCCTGCTGACCGCTCGCTCGGTGGTCGATGATGCGTTCTGGGACTTCTTCGCGGCCGAGGAGGCGACCTCCCTGGCCGGGGTTCCCTATACCTACGAGCTTTTCGAGCGCATCGGCTTGCGGCTCCGCCGGCTACCCTCGCTGCGGACGATGACCCAGGCTGGCGGGCGCCTGCCGCCGGAGACGGCGCGGACCTACGCCGAGTGGGCGCGAGGGACGGGCGTGCGCTTCTTCGTCATGTATGGCCAGACCGAGGCGACGGCGCGGATGGCCTATGTGCCGCCCGAGCTGCTGTTGGACAATCCGGGCTGCATCGGGATGGCGATCCCGGGGGGCGCCTTTCATCTCGTCGACGAGGCCGGCGGGGTCGTGGAAGGTGCGGAGGTTCGGGGCGAGCTGGTGTACCGCGGCGCCAACGTGATGTCGGGCTATGCGCTGGTCGAGGCGGACCTGGCCAAGGGGCGCGAGCTGTCCGAGCTTCCGACCGGCGACCTGGCGATGCGCGATGCGCAGGGCCTCTATCGGATCGTGGGGCGCAAGACCCGGTTCTCCAAGCTGTTCGGGCTGCGCATCAGCTTCGATGAGGTCGAAGACCAGCTGCGGCGGCAGGGTGTGAGCGCGATCGTCACCGGCGACGACGAAATGCTGGCGGTGGGCGTGGTCGCCGCCGAGCCGCAGGTCGTGGCCGAAGGTCTGTCACAGGTGTTGTCGCTACCCGTCTCCGGCATCGTGGCGATCGGCTATGACGAGTTGCCGACCCTGAGTTCGGGCAAGATGGACTATCAGGCGCTGTTGGCCGCGGCGCGGGCTGCGCCGTCGCGCCGACCGCCGGCCCGGGGCGGCGGGGGCAGGGCCATCGAGAGCGCGTTTCGCCGCGCCTTCCCGCGGGCGGCCATCACCCCAGCGGACAGCTTCGTCAGCCTGGGCGGCGACTCCCTGGGCTATGTGGCGCTGTCGCTCGACATCGAGGGGCGTCTGGGCTTCCTGCCGGAGCGGTGGGAAGAGACGAGCATCGCCGACCTGCAGGCGCTGGCCGACAAGGCTGTCACCCGCCGCCGCGGGGTCTTCAGCCTGCGCGGCGTCGAGTCGGAGGTCGCCATTCGGGCGGCTGCGATCATCAGCGTGGTGATCTCGCACGCCTCGGCCTGGCCGATCGGCGGCAGCGCGCATGTGCTGCTGTTGCTCTCAGGCTACAATTTGTCCCGCTACCAGGGCTCACGCCTCAACGACGGCGGGGGGCGCTCGATGCTGGCCACCTTCTTCCAGAGGATCATCGCACCCTACTACGTGATCCTCTGCCTCTACCTGATCTCCGAAAAGACCTTCGACGTTCCGTCGCTGCTGTTGGTGAGCAACTTTTTCGGCCGCTTCGGCAGCTTCCTGGAGCCGTACTGGTTCCTGGAGGCGCTGCTCCAATGCATGCTGATCTTCGCGGCGTTGTTCGCCATCGGGCCGGTGCGTCGGTTCGCGGTGCGACGACCTTGGGATTTTGGCCTTGCGCTGCTGGCCGCGGCGCTGGCCGTCCGGGTGATCGCCTCCTTGATCATGCCGCACGAGTACTTGCTGGAGCGCACGCCCGACGCCGTGTTCTATCTGTTGGCGTTCGGGTGGTGCCTGCACCGGGCCACGACCGTCCCGCGCAAGCTGCTGCTGACCCTGGTGTGTCTGGTGATCGCGGCGCTGCAGTTCGCAGGGCCGCAGGCGATCTGGGAGCACTTCCAGTATCCTGCCAACGTGACCCACGCCCTGTGGCTGGCGTCCGCGGCGGGCCTGATCCTATGGGCGCCGCGAATTTTCCTGCCTAACCTGCTGCACGGCTTTGTTGGCCTGATCGCGGCGGCGAGCTTCTATATCTACCTGACCCACGGCGTGCCGGTGCACGGCTTCCTGCACGTTCTGCACGTGCAGAACGTGCCGTTGATCGTGGCGGTGTCGGTCGCGCTGGGGGTGGGGGCCTACAAGGTCTCGGAGAAGGTGTTGGAGCGGCTCGCCCGCGGCCAGGAGGGCCGGCGGCGAGAAGTTGTTCAGTAGAGCTTGTCGAGCAGAGCTGGCGATTAACGTTGACTCAACTCGGACCGGTTTAAGATTTCGCCACAATCGGCGTGTTTACGGGTGGCGGGTTCAAACCTGCGGTCGTAGACCGTCGATATCGCAGATGCACCGCAGCATGCGTGCTTGGAGGCGCCGTGAGTTGGATCAATAGCGTGATGGCGCGCTCTTTCGGGCGTAAGCCGAAAGCCGCCACGAACCCCCAGCCGAACCTCGTCTTCGCAGCGCCGCCGGCGCCGCGCGAGGGCATCCCGGTCAAAAAGCAGACTGACTCGGCGTTTCCGCGCTTCCAGTCCATGGCCGGCGACCAGCTGAGCCCGCGCCTGAACGACCGTTTCGCCAGCGCGCGGATCAAGCTGCGCAGCGCGTTCACGCCCTCGCAGCCGATCACCGACCGCCGGATGTTCGCCGGTCGTCTGGACGTGCTGACGACGCTGATCCGGTCGATCGAGGACCAGCGCGTCCACGTGATCATGTACGGCGAGCGGGGCATCGGTAAGACCTCGCTGGTGCATGTGCTGACCCAGGCGGCCGAAGAGGCCCGCTACATCGTGGTCTATTGCTCCTGCGGGGCCGGCTCGACCTTCGACGAGATCTTCCGCGCCGTCGCCGCCGACATTCCACTGCTGTTCCACAGCGGCTTTGCGCCGACGACCAACGAGGCTGAGCGCGGCGGCACCCTGGCCGACCTGCTGCCGGCCACGACTCTGACGCCGCGGCTGGTCGCGGATCTTTTCGCCAAGCTGACCGGCACCCGCGTGCTCGTGGTGCTCGACGAATTCGATGTCTGCGACTCCCCGGAGTTCCGTCGCAATATCGCCGAGCTGATCAAGAACCTCTCGGACCGCTCGATCCGCACCCAACTGGTGATCGCCGGCGTGGCCGCGGACCTGACCGAACTGGTCGAACATATCCCGTCGATCCGCCGGAACATCTTCGCTCTGCAGGTGCCGAAGATGAGCGCCTCGGAGGTCAACCACCTGGTCGAGAACGGCGAGGAGCTCAGCGGCCTGACCTATGACAAGTCGGCCACCGACTTCATTGTCTTCGTCGCCAATGGCTCGCCCTATTTCGCCAGCCTGCTGAGCCACCATTCGGGGCTGGCCGCGATCGACAAGGGGCGCACCAACGTCACGGTCGAGGACGTGTCGCAGGCCGTGGACCAGGCGCTGACCGAATTCCGCGGCCGGATCTCCAAGCATTCGCTGGTTCAGATTGACCAGGCGGCCAAGAGCGGCGTGCGCCATGTGCTGGGCGTGATGGCCGGCGCGGCGATCTTCAACAACGGCCGTTTCGACGACCGCGACGTGGACGCGCTCTATCCGAGCGTGGCCAACGCCTCGAGCTTCAAGGCGACGCTCGAAGACCTGGCCGCCAAGCACGTGCTGCTGGAGGCCCACGACGACGAGTTCGGCCGCGGCTATCGCTTCGCCGAAGAGGCCGTGCTGCCTTATCTGTGGATCCTGGCCGCGCAGCAGCGCTTCCTGGAAAACCGCAAGTCGGGCGCGCCGGCCGACAGGCCCGTGGTCCCGACCACCGACAAGGCGCCGGCGACGGACAAGCCCGCCGAGAAGGCGACATCGGCCGCCGTCGTCACCCCCAGGGCCGCCGGTCGGTCCTGATCGGGAACCGAAAGGGCCGCTGGCCCTTTCGCCAAGGGCGGCGCAGGCGGTATGGAGTAGCCTTCGACGCCAGCGATCTCTGGGGGAGTAGGTTTTGCGCATTCTTGTCACCGGCGGCGCCGGCTTCATCGGCTCGGCCCTGATCCGGCACCTGATCGCCGAAACCGAGCACGAGGTGCTGAACCTCGACAAGCTGACCTATGCCGGGGACGAGCGTTCGCTGGACGGCGTGGCGGGGAACAACCGCTATTCGTTCCGCAAGGTCGATGTCGCAGACGGCGGCGCCGTGCGCGCGGCCCTGCGCGACTTCCGCCCGGACGTGGTGACCCACTTGGCGGCTGAGTCTCATGTCGACCGTTCGATCGACGGCCCGGCGGAGTTCATCCAGACCAACATCGTCGGCACTTTCGTAATGCTGTCGGAGGTGCTGGCCTACTGGCGCGGCCTGGACAGGGCGGCCCAGGACGCCTTCCGCTTTCACCACATCTCGACCGACGAGGTGTTCGGTTCGCTGGGCGACACCGGCTTCTTCACTGAGACGACGGCCTACGACCCCCGCTCGCCCTATTCGGCCTCGAAGGCCTCATCGGACCACCTGGTGCGGGCCTGGCACCATACCTACGGCCTGCCGGTGCTGGTCACCAACTGCTCGAACAACTACGGCCCGTATCACTTCCCCGAGAAGCTGATCCCGCTGATGATCGTCAAGTGCCTGGCGGGCGAGCCGCTGCCGGTCTACGGCGCGGGCGCCAATGTCCGCGACTGGCTCTATGTCGATGACCACGCCCGGGCCCTGACCCGGGTGTTCGAGGCCGGTACGCCGGGCGAGAGCTACATCATCGGCGGGCGGGCCGAGCGCACCAACCTGCAGGTGGTGCACGCGATCTGCGAGACGCTCGACCGCCTGCGGCCCCGCGGGGACGGCAAGTCCTACAAGGAGCAGGTCAGTTTCGTCGCCGACCGGCCGGGCCACGATCACCGCTACGCCATCGACCCGACCAAGCTCGACCGGGAGCTCGGCTGGCGGGCAGCCGAAAGCTTCGACACCGGCATCGAGAAGACCGTCCGTTGGTACCTCGAGAACGATGCCTGGTGGGCCCCGATCCTGGCGAGCAGCGACGTGGGCCAACGGCTGGGCCTGAAGACCGTCGGCGCATGACTTCTTCGACCGCAACGGCGGCCGTGCTGCTGACCGGCGGCAGCGGTCAGGTCGGAACCGAGATACGCCGCCAGGCTCCGGCGACGATGAACATTGTCGCGCCGTCGAGCGCGGCGTTGAGCCTGGGCGATCCCGATGCGATCCTGGCGATGGTCGCCTCGCGGCCCTGGGCAGCGGTGATCAACTGCGGCGCCTATACCGCGGTCGACCGCGCCGAGAGCGAGGTGGTCGAGGCCTGGCGGGCCAACGCCCTTGGCCCTGCGGCCCTGGCGCAGGCGACCGCCGCCGCGCAGATTCCGCTGATCCACGTCTCGACCGACTATGTGTTCGACGGCTCCCGGCACGGCGCCTATCGCGAATCCGACCCGGTGGCGCCGCTGGGCGTCTATGGCGGCTCGAAGGAGGCCGGCGAGCAGGCCGTGCGAACAGGCAATCGCCGCCATCTCATCCTGCGTACGGCCTGGGTGGTCAGTCCGCATGGATCCAACTTCATCAAGACGATGCTGCGGCTGGCGCAGACGCGGCCCGAGGTGCGGGTGGTCGATGACCAGCGCGGCTGCCCGACCAGCGCCGCCGACATCGCCGCGACCCTGCTCAAGATAACCGGCCGAATGATCGCCGAGCCGTCGGCGCCGACCGGCACCTATCACTTCGTCAACGCCGGCGAGGCGACCTGGTGCGAACTGGCCCGGGCGGTGTTCGAAATGGCGCAGGCGCGCGGGGCCCCGGCGCCGCGGCTCGAAGCCATCACCACCGCTGAGTTTCCGACCCCGGCCCGCCGGCCGGCCAATTCACGCCTGGATACGGCCAAGTTGCAGGCCGACTACGGGATCGAACCGCGCCCCTGGCGGGCGGTGGTGGAAGATATTGTCGAGGCGCTGCTTCCCGCCACGCAGGAACAAGGACTTTAGATGAAGGGCATCATCCTGGCCGGCGGCTCGGGCACCCGGCTGCATCCGGCGACGCTGGCGGTGAACAAGCAACTGCTGCCGATCTACGACAAGCCGATGATCTATTATCCGCTGTCGGTGCTCATGCTGGCCGGCATCCGGGACATCCTGATCATCTCGTCGCCCGAGTACATCGACAACTACCGGCGGCTGTTCGAGGACGGCTCGAACTTCGGGCTCAATATCGAGTACGCGATCCAGCCGAAGCCCGAGGGTCTGGCCCAGGCCTTCCTGATCGGCGAGAGCTTCGTCGGCGATGACCGCGCCGCCCTGGTGCTGGGCGACAACATTTTCTTCGGCGCGGGCATGAGCCGGTTGCTGAAGAACGCGGCGGACCGTGAGGACGGGGCGACGATCTTTTCGTACGAGGTCGACCAGCCCCAGGCCTACGGCGTGGTCGAGCTGGACGACACCGGCCGGGCGATCAGCCTGGAGGAAAAGCCCGCCGAGCCGAAGTCGCGCCAAGCGGTCACCGGTCTCTATTTCTACGACAACCGTGTGGTCGAATTCGCCAAGCGGGTGCGCCCGTCGGCCCGCGGCGAACTCGAGATCACCGACCTCAACCGCATGTACATGGAAGCCGGGGACCTGTTCGTCGAGCAGCTGTCGCGCGGCTACGCCTGGCTCGACACCGGCACGCACGAGAGCCTGGTCGAGGCGTCGGAGTTCGTGCGCGCGGTCCAGAAGCGCCAGGGCGTGCACATCGCCTGCCTCGAAGAGATCGCCTACATCAACGGCTTCATCGACCGCGACCAGCTGCGCGTGCGCGGCAAGCTGTTCGAGAAGACCGCCTATGGCAAATACCTGCTCGACATCGCCGAGCAGGCCGCCCCGCCCAGCCGCCGGCTGATCTAGGGCGCGGTCGGCGGCCGGATCGGGCTGAGGCTCGGCCGGTCCTTGACGGCGAGGTTCTTGTTGTCGCTCTGGAGCAGCTTCCAGTAGCGGTTCTTGAACACCTGGCCGCGGGTGACGTAGGTGAGGCTGATGCGCGCGTTCATGCCCTCGTAGGGCTGGACGGTGTTGCCCGAGACTTCGACGTCCTCGGCGTGCGCCACGGCGATGCCGTTGTACATCGAGCCCTCGATGAGATTGTCGCGGATCACCACCCGGCGATAGGGCAGGGCTCCGGTCTGGTCGGTTATGAAGATGCCCTGCATGATGCCGCCCGAGCCGCGGCGAATGCGGTTGTCGACGATGGTTATGTCTTCGGCAGAGGCCGTGGCGTTGCGGCTGAACAGCTGGATGGCGTCTGGGTGCGCTCCCGGCGTCGGGTCGAAGTCGGCGAAGTCGTTGCCCTTGATCAGCAACCGCGAGGCGCCATTGCTGGTGACGCCGTCGGCCCCGAGCCCTCGGAAGGTGTTGCCCTCGATCGCCACGTCGGATCCGCCGGAGAGGACGATCCCGTTCCGAAAGCCTGAAAAGGACGACTTCTCCACGCGCACGTTGCGCGAGTTGGTGAAGACAAGGCCCTGGCCTGTCCGCAGGCCGCGCGCTGTCACTTCGCTGAATTGGATATCCTGGCTGTTGTTCACGGCGAGCCGGCCGGCGCCCGGCTGGTCGAGCACCACGCCCAGGCCGATGATCCGCAGGCCTGCGACGTTGGTCAGCACGAAGCCGGTGGTTCGCGCATCCCGGGCGATCAGGGTGACCGGCGTGGCGAAGCTGAGATCGCTGAGCGCGATCTGACTGTAGTCGCCGGGCGCCAGAACGACGGTCGCGCCAGGGCCGGCCGCGGTCATCGCCAGGGTCAGGGCTGGGGCGTCACGGACCGTGATCGGTCTGAGTTCGGCGACGCGCTCGGGCGGTGGCGCGGCGTGCTGCGCTTGATTAGGCGCGGCGTCCGCGCTGAGGGCCCAGAGCAGGATTTCCAGCATGGTGCGCTCCGTTCGCTGCGACGGAGCGCCACCCTATCAGACGTTGCGGCCTGAACGTCAGGCCGAGACGATCCACCCGTCGGAAAGCGACGACATCTGGACATTGGCCAGGACCATGCGCGCGCCGCCCACGAGGTCGATGACGACGTCGCCGCCGACCTGGCTCACCGTGTAGCGGGCGCCGTCGCCGACGAAGACGCGGTCGCCTTCGGCTCGGTTGAAGTCGGTGACTAGGTCAAGGCCGGCTTGGCCGAAGATGTGGAAGGTATCGGCTCCGGCTCCGCCGGTTACGGTGTCGTCGCCGAGGTCCCCGGACAGCCAGTCGTCGCCGTCACCGCCGATGACGACGTCGTTGTTTTGGCCGCCGCGCAGGGTGTCTGCGCCGATTTCGCCGTAAATCGTGTCGTTGCCGAGATTTCCGAGCACGAGGTCGGAGCCCGCCCCGCCGAGCAGCAGGTCGTTGTGTTGTCCGCCGGCCACCCAGTCGTCGCCTGCACCGCCGTGGAGCGTGTCGTCGCCGGTGTTGCCGTTGATGTCGTCGAAGCCGCCGCCGCCTGAGATGCTGTCTGCGCCGTCGCCGCCACGCAGATAGTCAGCGTACTCGCGGCCGGTGATGATGTCGTTGCCGGCCCCGCCCTCGATCCGGCTGCCGCCGTCGATCCGGGCGCTGAGCTGGTCATCGCCGTCGCCGCCCTTGATCCAGTGGGCGAGCGCGTTGGCTCCGTTGTCCGTCAGCGCCGGGATGACCGCGTTCCCCGACTGGCTCAGGTTGACGTTAGATTCAAGGACGTAGCTCGGCGCCTGATTGTTGCTGAGCTGGGTGTTGGTCGATTCCGTGACGCGGATCCAAGACCTCTGGTCGCCATACGAGGCCACCAGGTTGCCGTCGATGACCACGTTGTTTGCGCCGGCCACCATGATGCCGTTGTACATCCCGCCGACGACGACGTTGGCGGCGATGGTGACCCCCTCATAGCCGATGCCGATCTGGTCGGTGACGAACACGCCTTGGACGACGCCGCCGGCGCCGCGCGTGATCAGGTTGCCGCTGACCAGGATGTCCTGCGCCTTGACGGTCGTGCCTTGGGTCAGGAACTGGATGGCGTCCGGGTGATCGCCATTCGACGGGAAGAAGTCGGTGAAAGCGTTTCCGATGACCTGGACCCGCGAGGTCCCGGCGCTCATCACCCCGTCCGACCGCAAGTCGTGGAAGCTGTTGTTCTCGACCCGCACATCGCTGCCGCCCATCAAGCTGACAGCGTGGGAGAACTCCTGGAACTCCGAGCCGGTCACCTTGACGCCGGTGCTGTTGCGGATCAGCAGCGCGTTCTGGTCGTCAGCGGGGTTGTTGTTCAGAGACCCGTGAAAATTGAGGCCGGTCAGGGTAATGTTCTTGGAATTGACGATCTGCGCATTCCAGACCGTCCACGGCGAACTGAAGTCCATATGCAGGTTGCTGAAGTTCAGCCCCTGACTGCTGGTCACCGTAAGTCCGGTCAGGGTCGCCGGATTGCCAGGATCCCTCGACGTTATCGTCACCTCGCCATCGAATACGAGGTTCCTCAGTTGAACGTTAGAGTAGTTTCCCGCCTCGAGGAGGATTCTGTCGCCGGCCTTGGCCGCGCCAAGTGCAGCGGTAAGTTCGGTGGCGCTAGCGCACAGGATATCGGCCATGAGGTTCGCGTCTTCTCTATTCTGGTCGCAGCCCCCGCTGAACTCGTCCGACCATAGCGTGTGAAGCTCAGCGGTCACTGAGGCTAAATTGACGCAGGAGGCGTACCGCCTCCGTCCGGACCAGATGGGGCCCTGGCATACCTAAGAAATGCTTAAATCTGGGGCGCAACTCGCCCCTCAGCCCAGCGCCGGAAATCCGCCGTCGCGCACCGTCGCGACTTAGCGAGCGCTGATAGGAATGTTAATTCATGAGCGTCAGGTTGTGAACGCCTAGCTTCGGCGCACCTGCGGGCCGGCGATTGAAAACGACTGGGAGAGGCCCGATGTGGGCGCGCAGCGACAATAACGGCCGGGGTTCGCGGCCGATTATCCTGAGGCCCTACACTCGTCCAGGGCCGGGGCGCATGGTGCAGGCGGTGCTCCTGCTCGCGTTCATGGCCTTTTGCCTGTTCTTCGGTTTCTTCTACGGGCTCACCACGCCGTTCCTGATCAAGCAGCTGGTCATCCCGATCATTCTGCTTGCGCTGATCGCTGTCTGGGCTCTGCCCGACGTCAAGACTGCGCCGACGGGAGCGCTGTACGGGCTCAGCTTCGCCTTCCTCATCGTGCTGTTCCTATGGCCGAATTACCTGGCGGTGGCGCTGCCGGGCCTGCCTTGGATAACATTGATGCGGCTGGTCGGCGTCCCGATGACCCTGGTGCTCATCATCAGCTACTCGATGTCGCCGGATTTCCGAACGCAGATGAAGGACTCGCTGAACGCCACACCGCAGGTCTACAAGCTGCTGGCCGGCTTTGTCCTGATCCAGGTCGTCACGATCGCCTTCTCCAGTTCGAAGGACCTTTCGATCCAGCGGGTCCTGAACTCGCAGCTGACCTGGACTGCGATCTACTTCGCCAGCGCGTTCGTGTTTCTCAAGCCTGGGCGCGTGCACCGCTGGGCCCTGATCCTCTGGGCGGTGACGATCATCGCCTGTCTGATGGGGCTTCTTGAGTACAAGGTCAGCCGCCCGTCCTGGGGCGCGTATGTGCCCAACTTCCTAAAAATCGAAGACGAAAGCGTGATCCGTTCGCTGACCGGGAGCTCCCGCTCGGCGACCGGTCAGTACCGCGTACAAAGCACCTTCTCCACGCCGCTCGGCCTGGCGGAGTTCTTGGCGTTGACCGCCCCGTTCATCCTCCACTTCGTGATGTTCGGGAAGAACCTCGCCACGCGTATCGCCGCGGCGGCGACCATGCCGTTGATGCTCTACATCGTGATCGTCACCGATTCACGGCTGGGGATGGTCGGCTTCCTGCTGTCGTTCATGCTCTATCTGCTACTGTGGAGTTGGCTGCGCTGGCGGGCGGACAAGGCCAGCCTGCTCGCGCCCGCCATCGTGCTGGCGTATCCGGCGATCTTCGCCCTGTTCATCGCCGCGACCCTGGTTGTCAGGCGGCTGCGCAACATGGTCTGGGGCGGCGGCGACAGCGCGGCGAGCACCGAGGCGCGCGGGACGCAGTGGGAAATGGGCATCCCCAAGATCCTCGAGGCGCCTTGGGGACATGGCGCGGGGACGGGCGGGGACACGTTGGGTTTCTTGAGTCCGATCGGCATCCAGACCATCGACACCTACTATCTGACTATCGGCCTAGAGTACGGCGTGATCGGTTTTGTCGTCTATTACGGGATGTTGGTCGCCTCGACCTATTATGCCGCGAAATACGCGGTCCGATCCCCCAAGGGCGAACTTAGCTACTTTATGCCCGCCGCCATCGCATTGGTGAACTTCATTGTCATCAAGTCGGTGTTCAGCCAGCAGGACAATCACCCGCTGATCTTCATGCTGATGGGTATTGTCACGGCGATGGTCTACCGCGCGACCCGCGAGAATCCCGACGTAGCGGCTCGGACCGGAGCCTAGGTGTTTAGTCCTGGTGTGTGGGGGACTCAGCTTAGCTGAGTGCTCACATCGGGAGGAGCTATGGGCCAGATACTCCACGGCGGCGCCACGACCACGTACGCCATCCGAGCGGCGATACAGCGATCGAAGGCTCCGCTCAAAGAGCTAGCCGCCAGGTACGGCCTCAAACGCAAGACCGTAGCCAAGTGGAGGAAGCGGAGCTTCCTCCACGACGCGCCGATGGGGACCGAAGGCGCCTCGCTCGACGGTGATGAGCGCAGAAGAGGAGGCGGTGGCGGTCGCCTTCCGCAAGCACGCGCTGCTGCCGCTGGACGACTGCCTGTACGCGCTCCAGGCGACGATCCCGCACCTCACCCGCTCAGCCCTGCCTGCTTCCAGCGACACGGCATCAGCCGGCTGCCCGGGACCCTGGGCGATAAGGCTGCCAAGAAGACGTTCAAGCGCTACCCGCTGGGCTATTTCCACATCGACATCGCCGAATCCGCACAGAGGAGGCCAAGCTGCACCTCTTCGTGGCCGTGGACCGGACGTCGAAGTACGCCTTCGCTCGACTGGTCAAGCGAGCCACAGGCATGGCCGCCAGGGCGTTCCTGGAAGAGCTCCTTGCAGCCGTCCCCTGCCAGATCCACACCGTGCTGACGGACAACGGCATCCAGTTCGCCGATCTGCCGAAGAACCGAACCGGCCCGACGGCCATGTGGCGCGGCCATCCTTTCGACCGAACATGCCACGAGCTGGGCATCGAGCATCGCCTGACCAAGCCCAACCATCCCTGGACCAGCGGCCAGGTCGAGCGGATGAACCGCACCCTCAAGGAAGCTACCGTCCGGCGGCACCACTACGACACCCACCAGCAGCTCGAGGATCACCTCGCCGCCTTCCTCGACGCCTACAGCTTCGCCAAGCGGCTGAAGACCCTACGCGGCCTCACGCCCTACGAAGCCATCTGCCAAGCCTGGGTCGAGACGCCGGAGCGCTTCAGGCTCGACCTGGTCCATTTGACCTCGGGACCAAACACCTAGCGCCGAGAGCGGCAGCAAAAGGCTGCGGGCCAGCCAACGTCCACGGCCGCGTGGGCGCGCCGTGACGATGCCGAAGATCTCCGAATGGACTCGCCGCCATTTGGCCGACAACTCGCGCCAGTCGCGGCGAGCAGGATGGGCGACCAGCGCGGCCGGCGCGTAGCCGATGCGGAAGCCGGTGTCGCGGGCGCGGTGGGACCACTCGATATCTTCCGACACCCCGACTCGGAAATCACCGACCTGAGCGAACACCGCCGCCGGGCAGAACAGGTTGGCGGTGACCGTGAACCCTTTGCGCTCGACATACGCCTGGTTGTCGAACGCGAAGACGAGCTCGAGCGCCTCGGCGGCCGTGACGCGCCTCGTGTCGCCGACCAGTACGCGCATGCCGCCGCCGACGAAGTCGCTGCGCGCCAGCGCCGAAACGCCTTCCGCAAGCCATTCGGAGTCGGGAATGCAGTCGCTGTCGGTGAAGGCGTAGATCTCGCCCGAAGCGGCCGCCACGCCGCCGTTGCGGGCAGGGCCCGCGCCGCGTTCGGCCACGCTGACCAGTCGGGCGCGATCGCCGATGAGCTGGGCGACCGCCTCGGCGCCCACAGGCGACATGTTGTCGGCGACGATGACCTCGAAGCGTTCGGCTGGATAGGACTGGGCCTGCAGCGCCGCAAGACAGCGATCCAACGACGCGAGGTCGTCATAGTGCGGCACGATCACGCTGACATAGGGGCGCGTGCCGGCGGCGAGGGCGTCTCCAGTCGAGGTCGCTGCTTTCCGCCCGCAATCCGCGGCGCTGAGCCTACTTGGCCGCCGGCGCGTCGTTGCAACGCGGCCCGGCGCTCGAGGGCATGTCCGGCACGGTGTTGCCGCAGACCATTGCGCCCGCCTGGGCGCGGATCACCGCCTTCTTCGTTGAGCCCTTGGCGCGCTGAACGGTGTTCATGCGGATGGAACAAGACCTACAGTCGCCCAGGGTGATCTGATGATAGCCGTCGGTTTGTATGGTGTTGAACTCGATCCGGATGTTCTCAAGCGGCGCATCGCCGTCCTTGTCCATCTGGGTGAGGCCCTGGGTCTCGCCCTCGACCCGATTGTAGGCGATCACGGCGTCGGCGACGCCGTTGCGCATCTGCACGGCGTCGTTGTGGTAGCCGTCCACCCAGGCGCCGCCGAGCGCGACGCAGTCGCGCCGTTTGACCCCGAGGGTGATCTTGCCGGCCACATTGCACTGGGTGGGCTTGCCGATCTGATCGGCAAAGGTGTTCCGCAGGATCGTCAGGCCCTTGGTATTTGACGCGATGACCCCGTCCTCGCCGTAGTGCTGGAAGCGATTGTCGTTGAGCGTCACCTCCCTGGCGCCGTCCAGCACAACGCCTTTCTTGGCGCTGGTGATCAGCGCGCCGGTGATCGACACCTTGGCGGCGTCGCGGATGAGAACGCCGTAGCCGTCGCGCCCGGAGCCATGCGGGCCCTGCGGCGCCGAAATGGCTCCGCCGCGCCAGGAGATGTTCTGGCCCCCCGTGACGACCAGGCCGCGAACCTTGGCGCCGTCAGCCTGTATGGTCACCGGCCGCGAATAGCTCCGCGTGATCGTGATCCTGGCGCAATCGCCTTTCAGCGTGATGGTCTCACCGCCCTTGGCGGCGGCGAGCACGCCGAGGATGGTCGCGCATGTGGCTGAGATGCTCATTTGGATCGCTCCTCGGAATCCCGCGAGATGCAGTCAGGTGGGACGCCGCTCTAGCCGTGCATTCGGATCAGGATCGGTTCCACAAGGCGGGCCGCCAGCCCGGGCTTCAGGTGCAGCTTGAGGGGGCGTTCGTCGGCGGCGAAGTCCAGCGGTTCAAGCGGCTTGAAGGTGGTCTCCAGGCGAGTGACCTTGCCCTCTCGCGCAGCCGAAATGGCGAGCGTCAGCTCGGTCACGTGCAGCACGAAATCGGCGCTCAGCCACGGTTCGCGCCCGGCCTCGATCGCCGCCGCCATTTCGGCGACGCCCACGCTCTTGTCCTGTTGGCCGAGCTGCATGCGCTTGAGCGCCGCGATCGGGTTCTTCCAGCGCCGGAGCCACGAGGGCCGCAGGCCGCTGGACAGCAATGGGACCGAACGTCCTCCGACGCCCAGAAGCATTTGCAGGAGCGAATTCTCGCGCACCCAGCGCGCCTTGCGCGCATTGAGGGAGAGGCCGGAATAGCGTTCGAGCCGCACTGGGCAGTAGTAGTCGCGATAGGTGTTCACCGACAGCTCGCCCTCGTCGCCGATGATACGCATCCGCTGGTCGAAGGTTGCGACGATGCTGATCGTCAGGCGGGCCACGACGCCCGAGCGGAACGTGATGCAGGCCACCGAGAAGTCCGGCGTATCCGGCGGATCGAGATGCACGCCCGGCGCCTTGTCCGGCACGAGGCAGCTGGAGAACGCCGAAACGTGCTCGGCGGGCCCGAACATCGCGCAAAGCCAGCTGAGATAGTAGCCGGCATGCTCAAAGGTGCATCCGGCCTCGTACTCGTGCTGGTAGGGCCAGGGAGCCCCGGTGCGGCTTCGCCACGTCTCGGGGTGCATCAGGTAGACCGGATTGTCGTCGAACTCGGCGTACACCACCCGGGCCTTGCCGACTGCGCCGGCGCGCAGCGCCCGCCACATGGTCTGCACCGTGTCGGACATGGCGTTGGAAGGCGCTCCCGACACGTGGAGCCCTCGTTCCCTGGCCAGGGCCACTAGCTCCCGAGAGCTCGCCAGGTCCGGCGTGAACGGCTTTTCGCTGTAGACATGCTTGCCGGCCAGGAGCGCGGCCCGCGTGACCTCGTAGTGGCTCTCGATGCTCGTGAGGTTCAGAACCAGTTCGATGGAACTATCCGCGAGAAGTTCTTCGTTCGAAGCATAGACCTTGAGGCCGTAGGCTTGCCCGACGTGTTCGGCGCGCGGCCGATCGATGTCCGTGACGCCGGCCAGTTCAAGGCCGCGATGGTTGCGGAACGTCGACAAGTAGTGGTCGAACACATAGCCGCAGCCGATGATCCCAACCCGCATCGCTAGCTCCCCTCTGAGCGGCTTGTCGTGCGCCAGCTGTCTCGAATTTGATCCAGGAGTTCGGCCGTGGCGAGCGTATCGGCGTGCGACATGCCGGTGTGCTCCAACTCGCCTGCACGCATCGCCTCCATGGCCGCCAGGGCCTCGTGCCCATAGCCGTTGCCCGCATAGGGCGCGGCGTGCACGCGAGGCCGGGCGAGCAGCGAAGCCAGGTGCGTCCGCGTGACTTGCGCCGCCGACGTCTCCTTAAGTCGAGAGATCAAACCCCCTCGGAATTGCTCCGGGCCGCGCGGCTGGAACCGAGTGATCACGATGCCCGTGGGGCGGTAGATCGGGCCTTGAAAGGCGAGGCGGCCGTGGTCGCCCAGGATCACAAGGGTGTTGTCCGCCTGGCTGCGAAGCCCGGCGTGAACATGCGACACCGCCCCGCACGAGTGGATCAATGTCGCCGAGACATCCTCGTCGACGCCGGTTTCGCCGATCCGAGCGGCGGCGGCGCCGAGTTGCGCCGGGCCCAGGAGGTCGAGCGCGAGGGAGACCGGATAGACGCCCCGATGCGCAAGCGCCCCGCCGCCACTCGCCTTGCTGAAGAGGGAGCTGGCGGGCTCAACCCGCTGAGACACCGCGAAGCTGGCCCAGAGGCTGCGCACCTCGCCGATTGCGCCGTCTGCAAGCAGGCGCCGGGCCTTGGTGAGCGCTGGAAGAAAGCGGGTCCACATCGCCTCCATGCAGAAGACGCCTGCAGCGCGTGCAGCCTCAAGAATGCGCGCCGCGTCGGCCCGACTGGCCGCGAAAGGCTTCTCGATCAGGACGCCCTTGCCCGCCGCGATCGCGGCGAGGGCGTGGGCTAGGTGCTCGCTGGGCGGCGTGGCGATATAGACGATGTCGACTGGATCGCTCGGCTCCAGAACGTACTGCGTGCGAACGATCGGAATCCCATGGCGCTGGGCGAACGCCCCGGCCTTGCTTGCGGTCCGCGACACCACGAGTTCAACGGACGCCCCGGGCAGGCTCTTGAGCGCCAGCACAAACTTCTCGGCGACTGGACCGGTCCCGAATATTCCCCACCTAATCGACTGCAAAAGCAATTCCCCTGCTGGGCCCACCTTTGCAACTAGCACTCCAATTTTGTCAAATGATCCTACTTTGAGTTTGGTAGGCGCCCAAACCGTGGCGTCATGGCCAGCCATGCACTAACATCGAACGCGGATCACCCAACGAGGTCAGGCCAGCTGGAGGGGGCGCGCTATGCGGGTCACTGACGAGCGTCTGGACGCCGACGCCAACAACTTCACTGCGGTGAGGCTGTTGCTGGCGACCTCGGTCATCTACACGCATTGCTACTTTACGGTCTTCGGGGTGAGGAACGCCGACGACCTCAGCGGAATTCTGGGGGCGCCGATTTCGGCCTACGCGGTCGACGGGTTCTTCTTCCTCAGCGGATTTCTCGTCTACCCAAGCCTGCTGCGGCTGCGCAGTTCGGTGCGTTTCCTGACCGCGCGCTTCGTGCGTCTCTGGCCGGGGCTGGCGCTCTGCGTGCTTTTAACTGTCTTGGCCGGCGCCTTCTTCACGTCGGCCCCGCCGGGGAGCTATCTCGGCGGCGATACGGCGCGCTTCATTCTGAGCAACCTGACCTTCACGGTGGCCTCCTACCGCCTGACCGGCGTGGAGTGCGGTGGAGAGGCCTGCGTGCTCAACGGCTCGCTCTGGACCTTGCCCTGGGAGGTCCGTTGCTATGCGGTCCTGGCGCTGCTGGGCGTGCTGGGGCTGGCGCGGCCCACGATCATGAAGTGGGCGGTGCTGCCGCTCAGCCTGATCGGCGTACTGGTCTGGGACATTCCGCAGGTGCAGGAGCTCGCGCGCAGCCTGGCCGGCGACGGCGCGGTCTATCTGATCGATACCTTCGACCGGCTGTGGGCGGCCTTCGCCATGGGGATCGCCGCCTACCTTTTCCGGGAGCGCATCCCGCTCTCCTGGTGGGCGCTGGGGGCGCTGTTTCTCGCTACGCTCGCCGCACAAGTCCTGGGCGTCGGTCTGCACATGCGGGCGCTGCTGATCGGCTATGCGGTGCTCTGCCTGGGGCTGCTGACCGCCCAACGCAGGGTCTTCGCGGCGACGTGGCCGGACTACAGCTATGGCATGTACATCTACGGCTATCCGGTGATGGTCCTGATCCACGCCTTCTGGCCGATGTCGTCGCACCTGGCGTTGACCGCGGTCACCATGGCCGCGACGGTTCCGCTGGCGGCGCTATCCTGGCATCTGGTCGAGCGGCCGGCCCTCGACGTCTATCGTCGCCATCGGCGCGCGGGCCGATTGGCCGCCCAGCAGACCTAGGTCGAAACCCTCCAAATCGGGCCCCTACGCTGCGCGTCGACGCGGCGAAACTTGGCGTGCCTGTCTAGTCCCGAAGACATGGTTTCCGGATGTTTATGTTATACTTCAATTAACCTAACTGATTAAGGTCGGTTCAAGCCGTCGTTTGCTACTCGTAAGTCCACAACGGGGCATCCCCTACTCGGCAATACATGGCCGTGTGCGGATCTGGTGGCGGAGAGATATCGTGATACTCACGGCGAATAGCGCTCAAACCCTGACCGCGGCGCTTAATTCCGCGAAGGCTGGGGATACGATCCTTCTTGAGGCTGGGAACTACTCGAACGTCCAGATCAAGAACCTGGTGTTTGATGGCACGGTAACGATCGCCTCTAAGGATCCAGGCAACCCGGCGACCTTCACCGGCCTGGTGGTGACGGGCAGCGAGAACCTGTCCTTCCAGAACCTGCACATGGACTTCAGTTCGCCGTGGACGGTCTGGAACGCTCAGATCGTCAACTCGAAGAACATCGAGCTGAACAATCTCGATTTCCATGGTTCGCTGAACAACAACCCGGCTGACGACCAGAACGCGCTGCTGATCCGCAACAGCGAAGGCGTCAAGATTACGGGCTCGGAATTCCAGGAGTTCTCCCACGCCGTCAGCATGATGGGCGGCAGCGGCGTGCGCATCGAGGGTAACAGCTTCCATGACCTGCGCTCCGACGGGGTGATGGGGGCGGGAACGTCGAACGTCCAGATCGTCGACAACGTGTTCACCGACTTCTACCCGTCGGACGGCGATCATCCTGACGCTATCCAGTTCCTGACCCGGGGCACGACCGAAAAGGCCCACGACATCCTGGTCAGCGGCAATCTGATCACCCGCGGTGAGGGCGGCGTCATCCAGGGCGTGTTCGTCACCGACCAGATCGGCATCGGCTACGAGCGGGTCACCATCACCGACAACGTCGTCACTGGCGGGATGTACAACGGCATCATGGTCGCGCTGGCCAACAACGTGGTCATCGATGGGAATGTCGTGGCCTCGTACAGCGACCAGAAGTCCTGGATCCGCGTGGTCGATTCGACGAACGCTCAGCTGAGCAACAATCAGGCGGGATCCTATGTCCTGCAGAACAACACCAATCTGACGCAGTCGGGCGACATCGTCCTTTCGGCGCTCACCGACGAGCAGGTCGCGAACCTGAAAACCTGGTTGGCCGCGAACACGGACATTTCCAGCACGCTGGTGGGTATGCTGGACGGTGCGGCCGCGCCGGTCGAACCGACCGCGCCGACGGTCCCGACCGTGCCCACGAATCCGACGTCTCCGACGGTTCCGACCGCGCCCACGACTCCGACCGCGCCGACGGTCCCGACCACGCCGACCGAGCCGATCGTGTCCAATCCGGACCCGATCAAAGGCGAGGTGATCGTGCTGACCGGCACGGCTGGCGACGATCGCCTGACCGTCAGCGGCAAGGCCAACATGCAGCTTGAGGGCGGCGCGGGCAACGACACGCTGACCGGCGGGGCGGGAGTCAACACGCTCATCGGCGGCGCCGGCAACGACTCCTACATCATCCGCGACAGCGACGACAGGATCGTTGAGGCCGCGGGCGGTGGGGCCGATGTCGTCTATGCCTACGTCAATCACACGCTGGCCGCCAACGTCGAGACGCTGAGGCTGCAGGAAGGCGCCACCGTCGGCGTCGGCAACGATCTGGCCAACAGCATCGTCGGCACGGGCCAGGCCGACAGTCTGTCGGGCCTGGGCGGCGACGACGATTTGCGTGGTCGCGACGGCAACGACACGCTCGTCGGCGGCGACGGCGCGGACAAGCTCTTCGGCGAAGCGGGCGGCGACCGCCTCGACGGCGGCGCGGGCAATGACAGCCTGTACGGCGGCGAGGGCAACGACATCCTGATCGGCGGCGCCGGCAGCAACCGATTTGAAGGCGGGCCCGGAGCCGACACCATGGTTGGCGGCTCGGGGGCCGACAGCTTCGTCTACCGTCCGTGGGACCTGGTCGATGTGGACAGGATCGAGGGCTTCTCCTCCGCGCAGGGCGACCGCATCCTGCTTGCGGAGCTGGACGCCAACCTCAAGACCTCCGCCAACGACAAATTCTCGTTCATCGGTTCGAGCGCCTTCAGCGGCAAGGCCGGCGAGTTGCGGTTCCAGGTCATCAACGGCGATGCGCACGTCTACGGCGACATGAATGGCGATCGCATCGCCGACTTCGAGATAAACGTCGTGGGTGTCACCAAGCTCACGAGCGCCGACTTCATGCTCTGACCGAGCTGAAAACCGGGTTCGAACACCATCCCGCCGCTGCGTCCCCCGCAGCGGCGGGTTTTCTTTTGGTTATCGCCAAGGAGACCTGAAGATTAGTTGGAGATTGCCCCGTTTTCGCCCCATTCAGGACATGGCCTGGACGCGAATCGACGGGCAACATCCAGATATATGACAGTCTAAGTGCGCGACATTTCAGGTTTGTTGCGACGTTCCGTCACCTGGATGGGTGCAATATGAGTATGTAGATAGACGCTCACATTCAGTGGCTTTGGTGCACGCAAGTGTATCGGACTTTTGCCACCAATAGTGAGGGTCTCCCTACGTGACTAATATTACTGTTAATAGTGCAGATTCGCTGCGTGCCGCTCTTACGACTGCTAAGTCTGGCGACACGATCCTGCTTTCGGCCGGTAATTACGGCAATGTCTCGTTGAACGGCATTGTCTTCAACGGCGAGGTGACCATCACCTCGAAGGATGCAGGTAATCCAGCGACCTTGACCGGTCTGACCGTGGCCAACAGCCAGGGCCTATCGTTCGAGAACCTGCACATGGATTACAGCAATCCGTGGACCGTGTGGAACACTCAGGTCAACAATTCCAAGAATATCTCGTTCGACAACATGAACTTCCATGGGTCGTTGAACAACAACCCGGCCGATGATGAAAACGCCATGCTCATTCGTGGGAGCACGAATGTCACGGTGACCAATTCGGAGTTCCAAGAACTCTCGCACGGCGTCAGCATGATGAACAGCAACGGCGTGCGCATCGAAGGCAACAACATGCACGACATGCGCGCTGACGGCGTGATGTCGCTGGGCACCTCGAACGTGCAGGTGCTCAATAACTCCTTCCATGACTTCGCCCCGTCCACCGGCGACCACCCGGACGCCATCCAGTTCCTGACCCGCGGCGCCACCTCGTCGGCGGAGAACATCGTGGTCAGCGGCAACGTGATTGCGCGCGGCGAAGGCGGCATCATCCAGGGCATCTTCATCACCGACCAGACCGGCTACGCCTATAAGAACGTGACCGTGACCGACAACGTGGTCGCTGGCGGGATGTACAACGGCATCATGGTGTCCAGCACCAACGGCCTGGTCGTCGACGGCAACACCATCGCGCCCTACGGCGACATGACGTCGTGGGTCCGCATCAACGACTCGACGAACGTCAAGGTCACCAACAACGAGGCGGGCAGCTTCATCCTGTCGGGCACGACGACGACGGCCAACAGCGGCAACGTCAAGATCAGCGCCCTGACGGCCTCCGACATCGCCAAGATCAACGCGTGGATCAAGGCGCACGAAGGTGAAGCTGGCGACATCTCGACCTTCCCGCTGCCGGGCGGCGCTCCGACTCCGGACCCGAAGCCTGAGCCGACCCCGGACCCCACCCCGGATCCGACCCCGACCCCGGACCCCACCCCGGATCCGACCCCGACGCCGGATCCCACGCCGGATCCGACTCCCGACCCGACGCCGGATCCCGGTCCGGGCGAGGGCAATGGTTCGCTGACGGTGGTCAAGGGCACCTCGGGCGCCGACCGTCTGACGGTCAACGGCAAGGAGAACATGCAACTGGAAGGCGGCGCCGGTAACGACGTGCTGACCGGCGGCAAGGGCGCCAACGTCCTGATCGGCGGGGCCGGCAACGACACCTACGTGATCAAGGACGCCGACGATAAGGTCGTCGAGTCCGCGAACGGCGGCGTCGACCAGGTCTATGCCTACGTCAATCACACGCTGGCCGACAACGTCGAGAACCTAAGGCTCTGGGAGGGCGCCACGTCGGGCACCGGCAACGCGCTGGCCAACGACATCACCGGCACCACCAAGGCCGACAGCCTGTCGGGCATGGGTGGTGATGACATCCTGCGCGGTCGTGAAGGCAACGACACCCTGTCGGGCGGCGACGGCAATGACCGTCTGCTGGGCGACGCCGGCGCTGACCGTCTCGAAGGCGGCAATGGCAACGACACGCTCAACGGCCTCGACGGTGACGACGTTCTGATCGGCGGAGCCGGCAACGACCGCCTGGACGGCGGCTCCGGCGCCGACACCCTGACCGGCGGCGCTGGCGCTGACAGCTTCGCGTTCCGCCCGGCCGACCTGGCGGCGACCGATACGATCACCGACTTCTCGAAGGCGCAGGGCGACAAGATCCTGCTCAGCGAGCTGGACGCCAACACCAATACGGCGGCGAACGACAAGTTCGCCTTCATCGGGACCAAGGCGTTCAGCGGCCAGGCCGGCCAACTTCGCTACGAGGTCACCAAGGGCGAAACTCACGTCTACGGCGATATGAATGGCGACAAGGTGGCTGACCTGCACATCAAGCTGACGGGCGTTCACAGCCTGGATGGCTCGGAGTTCGCACTCTAAGCCAGCCCACTCGGACTGCTCCGGACCCGGCCGCCATGCCCAGGTCCGGAGCGACCGGTTGCAATATCGAAGAGCGTGACGGCCCGAACGGTCGTCACGCTCTTTGTGTTTGCGGCCTGCGCTTGCGGCGTTCCTGGTCGAGCACGCCGTCGAGATAGTCCATCAACTCGCTGGGATCGGTGGTGGCCAGCACCGGCGGCCGGGATTTGATCCGCTCGATCGCCAGGGCGAGTTCGTCGGCGTCGTTGGCGACCTCAATCAAACCGCGCGCGGCGAAGGCACTGGTGATCTCGGCCTGGTGATTGTCGTAGTGCTCGCCCTTCTCCAGCAGCCGCGGGAACGCGATCACCCGGCAGCCTTGTCGCAGCGCGGTGATCAGCGAGCCGGTTCCGCCATGACAGACCACGATGTCGGCGTCGGTGAGCAGTTCCTGGATTTTGTCGAACGGCAGGGTTTCCACCGCGGTGACACCCTGCGGTCGCGGGGCGCCGACCCCGGTCTGGATGATGACGTCCTCGGCCAGGTCGCCTCGCGCCTTGAGTTCGGCGACAGATGAAACCAGGCGATCGAACGGCAGGGTGGCGCCGACGGTCGCGAACAGCAGCGGCTTCTTGGGCGGCGGCGGGGTGTCCAGCAGCCGGAAGGGGTCGAACACCCTGGCCTTGGGGAAATGCGGCGCCAGCGCCTTGGACTGCACCACGACGTCGTGGGCGATCGGGGCAGCGATCCTGGCGAACAGCGACGGGCGGTCGAAGCGCGCGAAAGAGTCGATGACGACGGTCCGCGCGCCACGCAGGCGGGCCCAGGCGACCGCGAAGAACACCGCTCCGGCTCCGGTCGAAATGACGACGTCGGGGCGTTCGCGCGCGATGATCGCAGCGGAGCGGAAGAAGTTGCTGACGCCGGCCCGGACCATCCGCCAGGGCGCGCCCAGTCGCGCCTGGCCGACGGCGACATGGGGGACGAAGTGCGTGCGGTGGCGTTCGGCGAGGGTCGCGCCGAGCGCAGTGTCCTCGGTGACGAAGAAATAGTCGTGCTTCGACCAGATGCTTTCCAGGTCGAGCAACTGGCGGACGTGACCACCGCCCGAGGCGGCCAGACATAGCCGAAGCCGACGGCCGACGGGCTTGGCGCCGTTCGCTGGCGCTGCTTCTGCAGCTACGACGTCTGAAACCGCCACTGTCTCGCCATCACTGTTCACGCGTGAAATCTCTCACTACCAGGCAGACATCTAAAGACGGGTTACTACGTGGCTCGACTTTTGTTGGCCAGTCGCCGCTAAACCGCCGCGAAACTTTCTTGTCGTAGGGAGACCACGTGCGGTCGGCGCAGTTCAGGGAAAGCAGTATGGCCTTGCCGGCGTCACCTACGGTCGAAACGCGTCCTTCGCGGTGACCTGCCCCCCGCCGCTCCCTCGATCATTGTGAGAGCCCAGGGGGTTGATAGTTGATCTCCATCGTCGGCGGTAGCGGCCGGCCGGTGGAGCTGATCAAGTTGCGCAGTCGGCCGGCCGCGGGGTTCAGCCGCACGGCTTCCGGCGACAGCCCGCCATGCGCCGAGTGCGGTCTGACATGGTTGTCGTCGAGCCGCCAGCGCTCGATCACGGTGCGGGCCTCGACCAGGTTGGCGAAGACCTCCTCGTTCAAGCACTCGTCGCGCAGCTTGCCGTTGAAGCTCTCGACGAAGCCGTTCTGCTGCGGCTTGCCTGGCGCGATGTAGTGCCAGTCGACGCCGGTGCGGTTGGTCCATTCCAGCATGGCCCAGCTGGTCATCTCCGTGCCGTTGTCGCTGACGATGGTCGCGGGCCTGCCGCGCCGGGCGATCAGGGCGTCGAGCTCGCGGGCCATGCGATGGCCGCCAATCGAGGTGTCCACGACCAGCGCCAGGGCCTCGCGGGTGAAGTCGTCGACGATGCAGAGGATCTGGAAGCGCCGGCCCCAGCTCAGCGTGTCGGCGACGAAGTCCAGGCTCCAGCGCTGATTGGGCCCGTCCGGCAGCGCCATCGGCGCACGCGTGCCGGTGGCGCGCTTGCGGCCACGCGCCGCCAGGCCCTCCTCGCGGTAGAGCCGGAGGAGCTTCTTCTTGTTCATGCTGACGCCTTCACGCTGCAGCAAGATGCCGAGCCGCCGGTAGCCGAAGCGGCGTCGCTCCGCCGCCAGCCCTCGCAGCCGCTCGCGCACGTCCGCGTCACCCGGCTGGGCCACGCGACGCACCGTCTTCGGATCGACCTGGACCAGCCCGCAGGCGCGCCTCTGCGAGACGCCGCGCTCCGCCAGCAGGCGAAGCACGGCCTCACGGCGCGCTGCAGGCCCGATCAGTTTTTTCCCAGAAGGTCCTTCAGCGCCGACACGTCCAGCATCGACTCCACCAGCAGCTTTTTCAGCCGCCGGTTCTCGTCCTCCAGCGTCTTCAGCTTCTGCGCGTCCGACACGCTCATCCCGCTGTACTTGGCCTTCCAGCGGTAGGTCTGCTCGCTGATCCCGTGCCGCCGGCACCCATCCGCCGTCGGGCTCCCGGCCTCCTGCTCACGCAACACGCCGATGATCTGCGCCTCGTTGAACCTGCTCTACTTCACGTCCGTCTCCTCTAGGTGACGGACTCTCGCTCGAAACGCGGGATCAGGAAGGGGGCAGGTCAATATCGGCTCTGCCTACAGATCTAGACTTAGGTTCTCTGCAAAAAGTGCGGAACGCCGCGCACATTTGCTAACCCGGCACCCCAACCAGCCAGTCCATAAGCGACCTGACGCCAAGCAGCACGCCGACCAAAGCGTAGGAAAATGAGCGCCAACGAGGAAAACGCGGCGACCGGCAATAATAACGGATACACGTCGCGCGTTGTTAGCATCTTGTTGCGTTCGTTTAGGTATATTGGCGTTCTGGGCCTCTTCCGAATCTGCTCATATGAACCTGTAGTAGATCCCGCATGATGAAGAACCATGGAGCCCTCCGCATATCCAAGACGAAGGCCACGCTTTACAGCGCGTAAGCACCACTCCACTTCTTCGCAGTATAGAAAATACTCCTCGCGCATGCGGCCAGCAATTTCAAGGAACCGCCTACTAACAAGCATCGACGCGCCGTTCAGATAATTTTGTTCACTCTCGATTCGGCATGGATCTGGCTTGGCGGATGTTGGGCTACCGTGGCCGATGGATTCGGCCCGCGCCATCCATCCTCGCCATCTGCCGCCGAACGACTGCACCCGCCCATCGGGAAGATAGACTGTCCCCCCGACGGCATCGCAGTCGCCGCGCCCAAGCCGCTCCACCATGAGCTCAAGGGCTGTGGGGTCCGGTTGAGTGTCCGGGTTTAGGATCCACCATGCGTCGGCATCGGGCGTCGCTGAGATGCAGATGTTCACGCCACCTGCAAAACCCAAATTTCGTTCTGCCAAAATCACCGAGACCGGCTGCCCGCCCCGCAGCTTTTCCGGGAGTGAGGCCTTGAGCTGCTCAAAAGCTATGGGCCCGCCGTTCTCGCAAATTATCACCTCGAATGCAGTATGCGAGGATTGCTCAACCGCCCGGAGGCATCTCCTTATGTCCTCCGCGTTCTGAAAGGCGACAATGCAAATTGCTACGTGCGTGTTCATGAACGTGTGCGAGCCAATAGAGATATGGCGTGCCAAGCGCGCCAGCTCCGGAGCTTGAACAACGTGCCGACTGCACGGCCGCGCTGTTCAAAGGAAGTCAACTGATCGCTTAAGAGTATCCTTGGTGTGTGCACCACGGCTGAGAGCGGTAGCGCCAAGCTCCGGAGGAGCCACAGCAACTTACCAAACTGCCGCTCGCGATAAAGGCCATAGGTTTCTAGATTCACGCGCCGCCACTTTGCCCAGAGCGCGCTCCAATTATGGCGCGCTGGATGGCCGACTACGGCTTGCGGAGCGTACGCCAAGCGGTAACCCATACTCCGCGCGCGATGAGACCACTCGATATCTTCCGAAACGCCCACGCCAAAGCCGCCGACATGGTCAAACATCTCGCGCCTGCAGAACAGATTTCCCGCGCCAGTGAACCCTTTACGCGTGATGTAAGACTTGAAGTCGAATGCGAAAACTCTTTCGAAGGCTTCGCTCCCTGTCATGCGCTGAAGGTCCTCAACCAGCACACACACGCGCCCCCCCACGAAATCGCAGCGTTCGAGCGCCTTGAGGCCCGCTTCGAGCCATCCTGGCTCGGGAACACAATCGGAATCGGTAAAGGCGAGAATGGGAGCAGTTGACACCCCCACTCCGCCGTTTCGGGCAGGTCCGGCCCCCTTCTCACTCACCACAACAAGTCTCGCGCGCTCGCATATGACTGCGCGAACGGCGTCGGGACCTTCTGGCGAGCCGTTGTCCGCAACAATGATCTCGAAGTCACTTGAAAGACTCTGGTGTCGAAGCGCATCCAGACAAATATCCAACCGTTCTAGGTCGCTGTAGTGTGGTATAATCACACTGACCTTCGGGGCGCTGTTCATTGGCGGCATACTCATTGTACCGGGCCGCCCCCCTTAACCCAAAGCGCGGTGGTCATTCTGCCAAGCACCGACGTTGGCCGCCGTTGGGGCGAACGCAATCTCACTGTCACGGACGATCAATTCTCGCAGTTCGTGGATACTTAGCTCCCACCACTTCGTCGCCTCGATGGCTTCGACCAACGCCGGTTCGAACCTGTCTCGTGACTTTCGCGCCGGATTGCCGACAACAATCGAATGGGAGGCGACATCATGGTTGACGATCGCACCGGCGCCAATCACCGCGCCGCGTCCAATGTGCCGACAACCTGGCAGAATGATTGCATTGTGCCCAATCTAAACATCGTCCTCTATTTCCAAACATCGTCCTCTATCAAGAGGGGCGCATTCTGAGGAAGCTCATTCAGCGCGCTTCTCAACTATGGCCGGAACAGCTCCGTGCTGGACACCGGATTCAGACTGAGCAAATGATGTGCCACGACACACAGCACCGCTAGAAAATTTTGCTTACGTGAGCAACCTCGACCTCGAGTGAGCGTCCGGCGAACCCCACCTGCTGCGGCTGCGCGCAGAGCGCTACGCTTGACGTGATGGTGTGGACGACCTCCACCCAACCGGGTTCGCTGATGTGTCGTCGATAGGGACGTCATGCGTGGACGACCTCCAAGACGCAAGGGTGAAGTGGACATTCGGCGCTCGGTCGAGTGCAGTCATGTGTTCGGCCTGTTGCTGCAGCGGTCGAAGCTGCTGGCCTTGATGAAGTCCGCGGACCGGCTCCCTAATCACGTCAACGCGCTCGAAGCGCTCTGACCCCCTGGGTTTCGCCCGTCCCCGGCTGCGGCCGGTTCGTCATCACGTCTCATCACTCTGGCGTCTACGGCAGGGATCTCTTGCGGGGGGCTCTCGCCGATCTCTAAGTCGTCGCAGGCGTATAGACCTCCTGTCGGGCCATGAGCACCCAGGCGATCCGCGCCGTCTTGTTCGCCAGTGCGACGGCGGCGGCCTTAGGCTTCTTGCGCTCAAGCAGGCCCCGGATCCCAGCGCCTCCCACGCCGCGTTGGCGGGCCATGCGAAGCACGGCCGTCGCTCCGACAACGAGCAACCGTCGCAGATAGCCATCGCCCATCTTGCTGATCCCAGCCTGCCGCTCCTTGCCGCCGCTGCTGTGAGCGCGAGGCGTGAGGCCAAGCCAGGCGGCGAACTGGCGCCAGAGCGGAAGAGTGCGGGGTCCGGCGCACTTGCGGCCATGGCGCTGGCGGTGATCGGCCCGATGCCGGGGATAGTGGCGAGCCGACGACTGGTCGCGTCCTGCCGATGCCAGTCAAGAATCTGATGCTCCAGCTGCTCGATCTCCCCTCGGAGCGTCTCCAGTTGACCCGCGAGCCCGCGAAGCGCGGTCAGGCCCAGCTCAGGCAACCGATCCCGCTCGAGGACCAAAGCCTCCAGGGCCGCGCGGACGCCGGCGGCCCCTTGCGCGGTTACAATCCGAACTCGCCCATGTGACCTCGAAGGGCGTTGATCAACATCGTCCTCTGGCGGACGAGCAAGTCACGCGTCTTGTGCAGCATCAGCACCGCCTGCTGGGCCTCGCTCTTCACGGCCACGAAGCGCATGGTCGGCCGGGTGACGGCCTCTGCGATGGCCTCCGCGTCGGCCGCGTCCGTCTTGCCACGCTTCACATAGGCCTTCACGTAGGCTGGCGGCATCAGCCGCACCTCATGCCCCGATCGCCATCAGCTGCCGACCCCAGTGATGGGCCGACGCACAGGCTTCAATGCCGACCAAACAGGGCGACAAACCCTCGAAGAAGGGGAGAACCTGGTTGCGTCGCAACTGCCTGCGCATCACCACGACGCCCGCCGCGTCGATCCCGTGCACCTGAAAGACGTTCTTCGGCAGATCCAACCCGACGACGGCGACCTCTTGCATGACCCGCTCCCTAGACGTGACGTCCCTATCGACGACACATCAGCGAACCCGGTTGGGTGGAGGTCGTCCACACCATCACGTCAAGCGTAGCGCTCTGCGCGCAGCCGCAGCAGGTGGGGTTCGCCGGACGCTCACTAGGAGGCGCTAGTTAACCGAACTGCTCATCAGCAGATTGTTCACAAACTCCGGCCTACTTTGTTAGTGCACGCGCAAATCGCGGGCGCTATCTCTCTGATGGGCTTTGGGCCCGTCAGAAGGCGTTACGAATTGGGGGGCACGCGCATGCATTACGGAAAGATCGTCTGTGGTAGTTTGCTTGGTGTCGCGGCGCTGACCACGCCCGCGCTCGCGCAGGAGACGCGTAGCGTCCAGTTCGGCGTGCAGGCCACGGTCGTGCATGACAGCAACGTCGCGCGCTCGGACGCCGCGACCGCGGCCATTCGCGGCATTCAGCGCGAAGACACGATCTTCAGCCCAGCGATCACCGCCGACGTGCTGCTGCCGCTCAGCCGCCAGTCGCTCTTTCTTCGTGGCAGCGCCGGCTACGATTTCCACGACAAGAACACCCAGCTCGATAGCGAGAATCTGGACCTCCAAGGCGGGCTCAACCTGCGCTTCGGTCCGTGTGAGGGCCAACTCGCCGCGGCGTTCAACCATGGCCAGGCCAATGTGCAGACCGTGACGCTGGTGGCTTCCGAAAACGCGATCGAAAGCAGCACTATCGGCGGAACGGTCGGCTGTACGCGCGGGACGGGCCTTGGCGTGACGGCCGCCGCCCACAAGACCTGGTCCGAGAACAGCAACGCCGTGGTGTTCCAAAATGACTCAGAGACCTGGGACGCCACCGTCGGCATGACCTATTCGCGTCCCGCCCTGGGAACGCTGACTGTCTATGCCGGCTATGCCGACACCGAATATCCGAACCGGATCCTGCCGACCTCGGCCAGCGGCTATCAGAGCACGACCCTCGGGGTTTCCTTTGAGCGCCGGATCAGCAGCCGCCTGCAGGGCGTGATCAGTTACGGCTACACGACTGTCGAGACCGACAGCCTGGTCCCCGACAGCGATTTCGAAGGATCGACCTGGGACGTCGCCTTGACCTATCGCCCGACCGAGCGGATGCGCGTCGAGGTCAGCATGGGCCGGGCGGTGATGCCCGCCAGCAGCATCGGCGGCCTCTACACCATCGCCACCTCCTACAGGTTCGCCGGCGACTACGATCTTGGCTCGCGAATTGCATTGTCGCTCGGGACGGAGTTCGTGGACAACGAAACCGACGGCTCATTCGCCGCGGTGTTCCCGGTGTTGACGGACTCTCAGAGCTACGCCGTGTTCGGGGGCGTCACGTTCGCGCAGAGCGAACGGATCCGTTGGTCCCTGACTGCGCGTTACGAGGATCGGGACGCCAACGCCCCGCAGTATACCTATGACCGGACTGTCGTCGCGCTGGCGGCGGGGGTCGCGTTTTAATCGGACCGAGGCCTGACCATGCGCAATAGCCTGCCCAAACTGATCGTCACCATCGGCGCTGCTCTCGCCGTGCCGCTGAGCGTGCAGGCGCAGACGAACAGCCCCGCGGCAGGCCCTGCCATGGCTCCGGCCGTCGCTCCGTCAGTGGCGGCGCCCGACGCACAACCGGCGCCGTCGCCTGACTACATCCTGGGGCCGGACGACGTCGTCGACGTCGAGGTTCTGGGCCGGGCGGACTTCAAGACCCGGGCGCGGATCGGCGCCGACGGCACCATCCAGCTGCCGCTGATCGGGCGCATCGCGGCCGGCGACCGCACGGCCCGTGCGCTGAGCGAGCAGGTCCGGGCGGCGCTGCAGGCGGGCGGCTACTTCGCCAGCCCGATCGTCAATGTCGAAGTGGTTTCGTATTCGAGCCGTTACGTGACGGTGCTTGGGGCGGTCACCTCGCCGGGTCTTGTCACCGTCAACCGCTCGTACCGCCTGTCGGAAATCCTGGCGCGGGTCGGCGGGGTCAACTCGTCCGGCGCCGACTACATCATCCTGCGTCCGGCCGACGGCAGCGCTGAGAAGCGCCTGCTGATCAAGGATCTGGCGACGGGCGATCCCTCGCAGGATCCGGTGGTCGCGGCGGGGGACAAGATCTTCGCCCCGCAAGCCGAGCTCTTCTACATCAGCGGCCAGGTCAATTCGCCGGGTTCCTATGCGGTAGCCACGGGCCTGACCTATCGGCTGGCGATCGCTAAGGCCGGCGGCCTCGGGCCAGCGGGCTCTGATCGGCGGCTGAAGGTCACCCGGGCCGGCGAGAAACTGAAGGTCAATCTCGACGACAAGGTCGAGCCGGGCGACGTGATCGTCATCGGCGAGCGTTTGTTCTAAGGCGGCTTTGGGGGCCGGAGACAGGCTATGAGCATTATCCAGTTCCTGCGGATCCTCTGGGCCCGGCGTTGGGTGACCATCGCCGCGACGGTCAGCTGCGTCCTCGGCGCGTTCATCGTCACCCTGATCGTCCCGCCGCGGTACTCTGCCTATTCGCGGGTCATGATGGATCTGGTGAAGCCGGACCCGGTGACCGGCCAGGTCACCGCCGCGCCGAGCTTCGCGCGCGCCTACACCAAGACCCAGATCGAGCTGATCAAGGACTATCGGGTCGCTGGCCAGGTGGTCGAAGACCTCGGCTGGCTCCAGGACCCCAACCTGATCACTCAGTACGACATGCGCGGACCGGGCGACGACCGCGACTTCCGCCGCTGGGCCGCTCAGCGCGTGATCGACGGCACCTCGGCCTCGCTGATCGAGGGCAGCAACATCCTCGAGATCAGCTACACCTCGAATTCTCCGGAATCGGCGCGCACAGTCGCCGACGCCCTGCGCAAGGCCTACATCGACACGAGCCTGGCGTTCCGCCGCGAGGGCGCGCGCCGCACCGCCGAGTGGTACGATGAGCAGACCGCGAAGGCCAAAAACGTGCTGGTCTCGGCCGAAGCGGCCAAGACCGCCTACGAAAAGCAGACCGGCATCGTGCTGCAGGACGGCGGTCCCGACATCGAAAGCGCGAAGCTGAGCGCCCTGGCCCAGGCCTCGGCCGCGTCGGCCGCGCCGGTGATCACCGGCCCGTCGGCGGCGGCGCTGCAACTGGCCCAGATCGACGCGTCGATCGCCCAGGCCTCGCGCGTGCTGGGCCCGAACCACCCCGACCTGATCGCCATGCGCCAGCAGCGCAACGTGATGGCTCAGCAGGTCGCGCAGGAGCGGTCGGCCGCAGCCGGCATGGCCGGAGCCAACGCGGTCAGCGCTGGCGCCCTGGAGCGCCAGAAGAGCAAGGTCATCGGTCAACGCGACCAGGTCGAGCGTCTGCGTCAGCTACAGGCCGAGGTCGACCTGCGCCGGGCCCAGTTTGAGAAGGCCGCCGCGCGCACCGCCGAGTTGCGCCAGGAAGCCGAGGTCGGCGAAACCAACCTGGTCCCGCTCGGCAGCGCGGTGACGCCGCAGAGCCCCAGCTTCCCCAACATGCCGCTGATCATGTTCGGCGCCCTTGGCTTTGGCCTTGGCTTCGGGGTGCTGGTGTCCCTGCTGATCGAACTGTTCGGCCGCCGCGTCCGCGGCGCTGAGGATGTCACCGCCATCATCGACGCACCGCTGTTGGCGGTGATCGCCGCCCCGCGCAAGCCGCGCACCTTCATGGGCTTCTCGCTGCCGTCCGGCGGCGGCGCCCGGGGACCGGCGCGTCGCAAGCTCGCGAACGCATGAGCAAGGAAACGCAAGTGCCTCGGACCAATGAAGCCGTCCCTGTCGGCGGCGCCTCGATCGGCGAGACGAGCTTTCCCAGGAGCGGGGAGGGCGCCTTCGCCTTCGCGCCCTCGGTCGTCAGCTTGTCCGCGCCGCACGGCGAGCAGGCCGAGGCTATCCGCACCCTGCGCACGCATATCATGGCCCAGCACGTCGACGACGGCCGTCGGGGCTTGGCGATCTGCGGCCCGAGCATTGGCGTGGGCTGCACCTTTACGGCCGTCAATTTGGCGGTGGCGCTGTCGCAGATTGGCGTCAACACCCTGCTGATCGACGGCGACCTGCGCCATCCGACCGTTCAGGATCTTATTCGCCCGGCCAAGCCGGTCATCGGCCTGCGTCAGGCGCTGAGTTCGGAAGAACCGCTGGACGGCGTCATCCAGTCGTCGGTCCTGCCGGACCTGTCGATCATGTTCTCGGGCGGCGCAGCCCCCGACGCGCAGGAACTGCTCGCCAGCGACCGTTTCAAGGACCTCGTCGACCAGCAGCTGCGCGACTTCGACATGACGATCATCGATACCCCGGCCGCCAACAGCTGCGCCGACGCGCGGCGGATCAGCACGGTCGTCGGCTATAGTCTGATCGTGGTTCGGCGAAATCGCAGCTTCATCGGCGACATGCAGGCCCTGGCCGCCCAATTGAACGAAGACCGCGCCCGCATTGTCGGCACGGTGATGAACGAAGGCTGATCAGTGGCCTCCGCGGTATCAGACAACGCGCCGCGTTCCGGCCTGGCGGTCACTGGCGCTTGGGTGATCGCGCTGGGTATGGCGCTGTTGGCGATCCCGACGATCGCCACCCTGGGTGAGCAGGTTTGGTCGAAGGAGTCCGGCGCGCACGGCCCGATCGTGCTGGTCACCGGCCTGTGGCTGCTTTGGCGCAAGCGTGACGAGATGTTGGCGGCCGCGGCTCCCGGCAGCGACTGGCTGACCATTCCGGCGATGATCGCATCGCTGGCGCTCTACATCTTCGGCCGGGCCTACGACTTCATCAGCCTTGAGGTGGTGGGGCTCTACGGCGTCGGCCTGTCGCTGCTCTACGCCTGCTTTGGTCTGCGGGTTCTGCTGACCAACTGGTTCCCGCTGTTCTATCTGGGCTTCTTGGTTCCACCGCCCGGCTGGTTCATGGACGGCATCACCGCGCCGCTGAAACTGTTCGTCTCGTTCGCGGCCACCGAAGGCCTGCAGGCCGTGGGCATTCCGGTGTTCCGGGAGGGCGTCACGCTGATGATAGGCCACTATCAGCTGCTGGTGGAGGACGCCTGCTCGGGCATGAACTCCATCACCGGACTGGTGGCGATCAGCCTGTTCTACATCTATCTGCTGCGCAATGCGTCCTGGCGCTACTCGCTGTTCCTGGTCGCTCTGGTGATCCCGATCGCCATCGTGGCCAACATCATCCGGATCGTCGTGCTGGTGCTGCTGACCTATTTCTTCGGCGACGCCGTGGCCCAGGGCTTCCTCCACATGGCGGCCGGCATCTTCCTGTTCGTCACGGCCCTGCTGCTGGTCTTCGCGGTCGACAACCTGATGTCGCGGCTGCTGAAGTTGAAGGGAGCGGCGGCATGATCGGGCGGCGCGAACTGCTGTTCCTGGGCGCCTGCGTCGGCGCCGCAGGGGTCTCGTACGGCCTCAAGCCGCGCCGGCGTCTCAGCCTGGTGAAATCGGGCGACAAGATCGAGGCGATCGTCCCGGTGCGCTTTGGCCAATGGTCGTCGGAAGACAGCGACGGTCTGGTGCAGCCGGACACCGAGGGGCTCGCCGCCACGCTCTACAGCGAGATGGTCAGCCGCATTTATCGCGACCTGGAAACCGGCGAGCAGGTCATGATGCTGATCGCTTACGGCGACACCCAGAGCGACCTGCTGCAACTGCACCGGCCGGAGTCCTGCTATCCGGCGTTGGGGTTCGAACTGCAGTCGGTGCGCGCCGGTGAAATGGCGCTGCCGGGCGGGGCCGAGCTGCCGGTGCGCCGGATCGTCGCCAAGGGTGCGGACCGGATCGAGTACGTCACCTACTGGACGCGGATGGGCGAGTACCTGCCCAAGAGCGCCGGCGACCAGCGCTCGGTGCGCCTTAAGACGGCGATGGAGGGCTATGTCCCCGACGGCGTGCTGGTGCGGTTCTCCGCGCTCGGCTCGGATCCGGAGGCGGCGTTCGCCCTGATCGACAGGTTCGTGCCCGCGCTGCTGGCCGCGACGCCGGCTTCGCGTCGCAATGCACTGATCGGGACGCAGCTGGCGAGCGCCATCAAGGCCTGATCCCGTCGGCGCCGAAGGGGGCCGGCGGCGCGACATCATCGAAGAGCGGGCGGAGACGCCCGAAGCGGCGCGCCGGATGACGCCGCCGCAGTACTGGAGTTGAGGGTTAAGGCGATGGCGGACAAGGCGATCAAGATCGGCCTGCTGTGGCACTCGCCGAATTCCGGCAACCTCGGCGTCGGCGCCCTGACGGTGGCCAACATGGCGATCGCGCGTGCGGTTGCGACGGACATGGGGCTGACCCCGCGTTTCACTATCATCGGTATGCGGGACGATGGGGCGGTATACGTGTCGCCGGCGGAGGCGGATGTCTTCGTGATGACGACCAGGACCTTGCTGGACCCGAGCGGAGCGCTCCGCGTCATCGGCGACCAGGACTGCATCCTGGACATCGGCGCCGGCGACAGCTTCGCCGACATCTACGGCCTGCGCCGCTTCATGTTCCTGTGGCTGACCAAGATGCAGGCGGTGGCCGCGCGAACGCCGCTCGTGTTGTCTCCGCAGACGATCGGCCCGTTCACGCGCTCGCCCTATCGCCAATTGGCGTCGGTGGCTCTGAAGCGGGCCGACAGCGTTCTGACCCGTGATCAGCCCTCGCTCGATGTGCTCCGTCAGCTGGCTCCGGCGGTCAAGGGGAACTTGTCTGTGGATGTGGCGTTCGCCTTGCCCTACGTCGATCGCAGCAGCGAGCGCGGGGGGGCACGCCTGCGCGTAGGCGTCAATGTGTCGGGCCTGTTGTTCAATGAGGCTGAAAGCGGCCGCAACCGCTTCGGTCTCAGCATCGACTATGCGCTCTTGATGCGCCGGTTCCTCGGCCGACTGGCGACACGTGACGACGTCGAGGTGCATCTCGTCCCCCACGCGACCGCCGAGGCCTATGCCTGGGACGACGATGGTCGGATCGCGGACAAACTTGCGACGGAATTCCCCAGCACGCTTCGAGTCGGGAACTTCACAAATCCTTCCGACGCTAAATCGTATATTTCGAGCCTGGACTTCCTTGTCGCGGGCCGGATGCATGCCTGTATCGGAGCCTTTTCCACGGGCACGCCGGTGGTGCCCGTGGCCTACAGCCGAAAGTTCAGCGGGTTATTCGGTTTGCTGGAGTACAACTGGATGATCCCCACCTCGGGCGTCGAATTGGAGGCGGCGCTTGGGTACCTGGAGGACTGCCTAGATCAGCGGCAGGAAATGGCGGCGGATATCAAGGGCGGAATGCGTGAGGTGGATAATCTGCTCGGCGTTTACAGGACGGAGTTGCGTCGGATTTTCGAGGCGGCCACGGCCTGATTGAGGCGCGAGCCGGGGCGCTGGGTGAACCCCGGCGTGAGTGCAGATGAGACGTCAGTCGCAGTGGCGGTTGGCTTGATCGAAGGTTGAGGGCGCAGTCATTCGCCAAGGCATCAGAGCATATGTCGCCGCGTCGGTCCTCGCGCAGGTGTGCTCGTTGGCGCGCTACACGATCATGGCCCGACTGCTGGGACCAGAGCAGCTTGGCCTCGCGGCGCTGCTGATCCTGACGTCATCTTTCTTCGAATCGGTCAGCGACAACGGCAGCGACCGATTCATGATCCAGGACCCCGATGGCGACAAGCCTGAGGTCCAGAAACTCGTCCAGCTGGTCTTTGTCGGGCGCGGCGTCTTCATCGCGCTCGGCCTGCTCATCGCCGCCTATCCGATGGCGAGCCTCTATCACGAGCCGGCGCTCGCCACCGGCCTGATCATGCTGGCCGCCGCGCCGTTGATCGGCGGCTGGATGCATCTTGATTTCAGGCGCGCGCAGCGGACGCACGATTTCCGGCCGGAGGCCCTGGGGATCGCGGTGGCGGAACTGGCGAGCACGGCGGCGATCATCGTCGCCGCCTATTTCACCCGCGACTTCACGGCGATTCTCTACGGCCTCATCACCCGGCCGCTGGTTCAGGTGATCATCTCCCACCTGACCGCCAAGCGCCGATACGCCATCGGATATGCCAAGGAATACGCCCAGCGGCTGGCGATGTTCGCCGGCCCGCTGGTCGTCAACGGCCTGCTGCTGTTTGTCGGCTCGCAAGGCGACCGGGTCCTGATCGGACATCAACTGGGGGTGACCGAGCTCGGTCACTATACGGCGGTCCTGTTGTTGGTCAGTTCGCCGGCCGGCATGGTGAGCCGGGTGCTGGGCGCGACGAACCTGCCCGTGATCTCCGCGGCCAGGGCCGAAGTGGGGAAACTCAAGCAGGCGGCGGACAGGCTGGCCGGGCGGGCGGTCCTGCTGGCGCTGGGCGTCGCCGCCGGGTTCGCTCTCGTGGCGCCGTTCGCCGTTGAGCTGCTGTACGGACCGGCCTTCCACCTGCCGGTCACGGTCGTCGCCCTGATCGGCATGTTGCAGTCGGTGCGGTTCATCCGCCTGTGGCCGAACAATGTGGCGCTAGGCGTCGGTGCGAGCCGCATCGTGATGAGCAACAACATCGCCCGAATGGTCGCGCTGCCCGCGGCGATCGTCGGATTCAACATCATGGGCGGGCTGCCGGGCGTGCTGGTCGGCTTTATCTTCGGCGAGTTCACGGCCCTGATCGTTGCGCTGATGCTGCTCAATCGGCATGTCGGCTTCTCAAGCTGGGACGGCTGGGACCGCGTCGCGCTGTTCGCCGCGGCCCTTGCCGTGACCTACGGCGGGGCGGCGGCGGCCGACGCCGGGCACTACGCCTATGTCGCGCTATTTGCGATGCTGCTGGCGGGCTTCGCCGCCTGGGCGGCGCTGCGCGAACGCGAAACGATCACTGAAGTGGTGGGCCTGCTGCGGACCCTCAAGCCCGCTAGCCGCTGACGCGCCCGCCTCGGCGCCAGGCTTCGAGCGCTGCGACGCTCGGATGGTTGACCATGTCGCCATGGCTCTGCACGAGCCGCCGCAGTTCGGGAGTGTCGAGCTCCCACCACCGGCTCTCCTCGATGGCCGCCGCCAGTTCGGGTTCGAACCGATCGCGGATCTTGCGCGCCGGATTGCGACCATCACCGCATAGCGGTCGACATTCTTGGTCAGGATGGCGCCGGCCCCAATCACCGCCCCGCGACCGATGAACTTGCAGCTTGGCAGAATCACGACGTTATGGGCCACCCAGACGTCGTACTCGACGATCAACGGCTCGTCCCAGGTGATGTCGGAGTCGACCACGCCGAACTTCTTCTCATGGAGCGCCGGGTGGGTGGTCAAGGCTTCCAAGGGGTGGCTGATCGGCGCGGAGCGGACGGTGCTCGCGAAGGAGCAGTAGCGTCCGATGCGGATAGGTCCAGGCATCCGCCACTGATCAAAGCATCCGTATGAGTACATGCCGACATCGATGTCGTAGCGTTCGCGGAACAGTTGGCGCAGGGCGAGGTTGTCGAACGGGCGCCGCTTCATCAGATAGAGCCTGAGCTTGAGAACGGCGGAGTTCAGCAGCCCGAGCATTTCCGAGGCGTCGAGGGTGAGAAGCGACGTCCGAAGGGGACCTGTTTAGCAGCTTCGCCCTGAGGAAAGGTTGCCAGCCGTCCGAGCGCGTCGTTTGAGGCCCGCATTTTCGCCTCAAGCTGCGCCTATCGGGCCCCGGCGCAATCGCGATGACGCGTACGCCTCGACGCGCTATCGAGGGGCTGTGAGGACAAGGTTGGAAGTGTTGAAAGTCGATTCGCCGCCGCGACGGGACGAGAGCGTGGATCCTCGGGACAAAGCCCCCTTCGAGAGCCTGGACGCCGCCGGCGCCTGGTACGACCGCTGGGTGCGGGAGGCCGCGCTGCCGCTGTGGTGGCGGAACGGCGCCGACCGCGAGCGGGGCGGCTATCACGAGGCGCTGAGCATCGCCGGAGAGCCGCGGCCGGGGCCGCGCCGCGCGCGCGTGCAAGGCCGCCAGACCTATGTGTTCGCCACCGCCGGCGCGATGGGCTGGGACGGTCCCTGGCGCGAGGCGGCCTGGTACGGAATGGACTTCTTCCTGGACCGCTATCTGCGGCCGGACGGCCTGTTCCGTACGCTTGTCGGACTGGACGGAGCGCCGCTCGACGACACCCCGATGCTCTATGATCAGGCCTTCGCCCTGCTGGGCACGGCGACCCTGCACCGGGTCGATCCGGATCGACTGGACCTGCGTCAGGTCGCGCTCGGGGTGCTGAACGGCCTGGATGCGATGCGCAATCCGGCGGGCGGCTTCACCGAGAACATCGCCTATCCCTACCAGGCCAACGCTCACATGCATCTGCTGGAAGGCGCGCTGGCCTGGGCGGAGAACGAGGGCGGCGTCTGGGACGCCATGGCTGACGAGATCGTCGAGATGGCGCTGCGGGTGTTCATCGACCCCAAGGGCGGCTTCCTGCGCGAGTTCTTCGACGCCGACTGGCGGCTGGTCGATGGAGACGACGGCCGGCTGGTGGAGCCGGGCCACCAGTTCGAGTGGGCTTGGCTGTTGGAGAAGTGGGGGCGCCTGCGCGGGCGTGAGGACGCCCTGGCCGCGGCCCGCGGCCTCTATGACGCCGGCCGGCGGGGGATCGACCCGGGCCGCCAGGTGGTCATGAACGAACTGTGGGACGACTTTTCGGTGCGCGAGGCGACGGCGCGGCTCTGGCCGCAGACCGAGCACCTGAAGGCCGAGCTGCTGTTCGGCGACGAGGCCGGCAAGATCGAGGCGGCCGAGGTGCTGCGGCGCTACCTGCGCACGCCCGCGGCGGGCGCCTGGCGCGACAAGCTTCGGCCCGATGGAACCTTTGTCGACGAGCCGGCGCCGGCCACGTCGTTCTACCATATCCTCTGCGCCTGCACGGAGCTGTTCCGGGCGACCGGACGCTAGGAGACCTATCGGCGATGCTGCAGAACCCCTTCACCCGCACGCCGGCCGCGATCGGCGTGATCGGCCTTGGTTATGTCGGGCTGCCGCTGGCGGTGGCGCTGGCCGAGAAGTACCCGGTTGTCGGGTTCGATATCGATGCCGAGCGGATCGCCGAGCTCAAGGCCGGCCACGACCGCACGCTGGAGACGTCGGCCGAGGAACTGGCCGCAGCCGGCGGTCTGACCTTTGCCGCGGACGAGGCGGCGCTGAAGGCCTGCAACGTCTTCATCGTCACGGTGCCGACCCCGATCGACCGCTACAAGCGCCCGGACCTGACCGCGCTGCTGTCGGCCAGCCGTACGGTCGGACGGGCGATCAGCCAAGGCGCGGTGGTGATCTTCGAATCCACGGTCTATCCCGGCGCGACAGAAGAAGACTGCGTGCCGGTGATCGAGCAGGTCTCGGGCCTGAAGTTCAATGCGGACTTCTTCGCAGGCTACAGCCCGGAGCGGGCCAATCCGGGCGACCGCCAGCATCGGCTGTCGACCATCATCAAGGTGACTGCGGGCTCTACGCCGCAGGCCGCGCAGTTCGTCGACGCACTGTACGGCGCGGTGGTTCAGGCCGGCACCCATCTGGCCAGCTCGATCCGCGTGGCCGAGGCGGCCAAGGTGATCGAAAACACCCAGCGCGACCTGAACATCGCGCTGATCAACGAGTTCGCGCTGATCTTCAATCGGCTGGGCATCGACACCCAGGAAGTGCTGGCCGCGGCCGGCACCAAGTGGAACTTCCTGAAGTTCACCCCCGGCCTGGTCGGGGGGCACTGCATCGGGGTCGACCCCTACTACCTGACCTCCAAGGCCGAGGACGCCGGCTATCACCCGCAGGTCATCCTGGCGGGACGTCGGATCAACGACGGCATGGGCGGCTACATCGCCCAGGAGCTGGTCAAGACCATGATCCGCCGCGAGATCCAGGTGCGCGGGGCGCGGGTGCTGGTGATGGGGCTGACCTTCAAGGAGAACTGCCCGGATCTGCGCAACACCCGGGTCATCGACATCGTCCGCGAGCTTGGCGACTACGAAATCGCGGTCGACGTCCACGAGCCCTGGGCCGATCCGGCCGAGGCCGAGGCAGAATACGGCGTCGCGCCGGTCGCGACGCTGGAGCAAGGCGCCTACGACGCTATCGTGGTCGCCGTGGCTCACAACGAGTTCAAGGCGATGGGCGTCGAGGCGATCCGTGCCTTGGGCAAGCCCGGCGCGGTGCTCTACGACGTCAAGGCGATGTTCCCGCAGGGGGCGGCGGACCTGCGGCTCTAGCGGGCCGCTTGCCAGGGCGCGGAACCCTGTTATCGACTAGACCTTCGATGCGGCGGTGAGGGACCCTACCGGATGGAACGACTTGGCCAGTTTTCCCTGCCGTTCCTGGCGGCCTGCATCATCGGCCTGATCGTCTGGTCGGTGCTCGACGAGCGTCGCGCCACGCGCGAGGCCGCCCGACGCGAGAAGGAAGAAGCGGCCGCCGCCCGCGACCGCGCCCGCGGCCGCTGATTCTCAGTTCGATCCGACGCGGTAGTAGTCGCGATACCAGTCGACGAAGTTCGACACCCCGACTTCGATGGGCGTGGAGGGGGCGTAGTCCAGCGCGGCCTTGGTGTCGGTGACGTCGGCTTCGGTGCGCGTCACGTCGCCCGGCTGCATCGGCAGCAGGTTCAGCTTGGCCTTATGACCCAGCTTCTCTTCCAGAACCTCGATGTAGCGCATCAGCTCGACCCGCTGGCTGTTGCCGAGGTTGAGGATGCGGTACGGCGCGACGCCGCTGGTGGCGGGATCGGGGGCCATCGCGTCCCAGTTCGGATCGATCTGCGCCGGGCGGTCGAGCGCGGCGACCACGCCTGAGACGATGTCGTCAACATAGGTGAAGTCGCGCTGCATCTTGCCCTGGCCGAAGACGTCGATGGGCTGGTCGTCCAGGATCGCCTTGGTGAATTTGAACAGGGCCATGTCCGGCCGGCCCCACGGACCGTAGACAGTGAAGAACCGGAAGCCGGTCGACGGGATCCCGAACAGATGGGCGTAGGAGTGGGCCATGGCCTCGTTGGCCAGCTTGGTCGCCGCATAGAGGGTGATCGGGTGCACGGCGCTGTCATGCACGGAGAACGGCAGCTTGCCGTTGGCGCCGTAGACCGAGCTGGTCGAGGCGAACACCAGGTGCTGGGCCTGCACCGCGCGGCAGCCTTCCAGGATGTTCCCGAAGCCGACGAGGTTGGCGTCCACATAGGCCGCGGGCTGTTCGAGGCTGTAGCGAACCCCGGCCTGGGCGGCCAGGTGGATCACCCGGTCGGGCTTGGCCTCGGCGAACAGCCGCGCCATGGCCTCGCGGTCGGCGAGGTCGATGAAGGCGTGCCGATAGCCTTCGCGGGCCTCGAGCCGCGCCAGCCGCGCCTGCTTCAGCGTCGGGTCGTAATAGGCGTTGAGGTTGTCCAGGCCCACCACGGTGTCGCCGCGGTCCAGCAGACGATGCGCGACATGGGAGCCAATGAAGCCGGCCGAGCCGGTGACCAGAATTATCGCCATATCGCCGGATTATACTTTCGGCGCGGCCGCGTCACGTCCGCACCGCGCCGCAGGGGGCCTCAGGCGCTCGACACCACCCGCAGGGCCGGGGTCGAGGGCTTTTCGCCTCGCACCTGGGCCACGATGTCGAACAGCTTGCTGCGCACCTGGTCGACGTCGCCGCCCTGGGCCATGGCTTCCAGCTCGATCAGGTGATTGGCGGTGATCCGCAGCGCCGAGGAGGAGACGACCTCCATGACCTTCGGCGCGCAGGGCAGGGAGCGCTCGGTCTCGTCGAGCAGCAGCTCGGTGAGCTTTTCGCCAGGACGCAGGCCCGTCACCTCGATTTCGATGTCCTTGCCCGGCACGTGACCGGACAGCGCGATCATCTGGCGGGCCAAGTCCATGATTCGCACCGGTTCGCCCATCTCCAGCAGGAACAGGCGGGCGTGCTGAGTCTCTTCGCCCTCGGCCGAGTGCGCGGTGGCGTGCAGCACCAGCTGGGCGGCCTCGGGGATGGTCATGAAGAAGCGTTCGATGTTCTCGTGCGTCACCCGAACCGGCCCGCCGCGCTCGATCTGCGAGCGGAAGATCGGCACCACCGAGCCAGCCGAGCCGAGCACGTTGCCGAACCGGACCGCCGAGAAGCGAGTGCCTTGCCCCGACTGCTGGGACTGGATGACCGCCTCGGCGAGGCGCTTGGTGGCCCCCATGACGTTCGAAGGATCGACGGCCTTGTCGGTCGAGATCAGGATCATCTGCGCCGCGCCGCAGGCGCGCGCCGCCTCGGTCACGTTCCAGGTGCCTACGACGTTGGTCAGCACGCCCTCGCAGGGATGCTGTTCGACCATCGAGACGTGTTTCAGCGCCGCGGCGTGGAACACCAGGTCGGGCTTCTCGCGCTGGAACGCCTGGTGCAGGCGGTGAGCGTTGCGCACGTCGCAGAGCACGGCGGTGCGCGACAGCTGCGGCCAGGTCTCGGACATCTCACGGTCGATCTCGAACAGCGAGGTCTCGGAGAAATCCATCACCGTGACGTGGGCGGCGCGGAACTGGGAGACCTGGCGCACCAACTCGGCGCCGATCGAGCCTCCGGCCCCGGTGATCAGGACGCGGCGGCCCTGGATCAGCGCGCCGACGGCGGCGTGATCGAGCTCGATCGGATCGCGAGCCAGCAGTTCCTCGACGCTGATCTCGCGCATCGGCAGCAGCGGCATGCCCTCGTGGTGGGCCAGTTCGACGATCGAAGGGCGGCGCAGCAGGCGGATGCCGTCGTTCTTGAGCTGGCCCAACTGGTCGGCGGTCAGGCCCTTCAAGCGGCCCGGTTCGTCGAGGAACAGGATCGCGCGCGGATAGCGGTTCCACCGGCGCAGGTCGGCCAGGGCCTCGTCCAGGTTGGCGAGGCTCTCGATGACGCAGACGCCGCGGACTTGCTGGCCGAGGTCGCGGGCGTCGGGGCTGACGATGCCGACCGGGGTCCAGGCCTGATCATGCCGGCGCGCGGCGTCGCGCAGGTAGGAGTCGGCCAGCGCCGGCGAGCCGATCAGCAGCAGCGACGGCGCGTTCGGCGCGCGGTCCTTGATGGTCTTGAGCGGGGAGAAGCTGTCGAGTGCGTGCTCGTGCATGGCGCGGCGCATCAGGCGCGCGCCCATCGAACCGCCCATCTGGAAGATCACGGCCATGGCCAGGGCCGAGCGCGGCAGGCCTTCGGCGCGATTGAGCACGAACACCAGCAGCAGGAAGACGCCAGCGGTGAGAAAGGCCGTGCGGGCCAGGACCAGGGCGTCGGGGATCGAGACGTATCGCCAGGGCGACAGCTCGCGGCGGAACAGCGTCGAAAACAGCGCGGCCAGACCGGTATAGATTCCGATCAGTTGAAGTAGCTTCAAGGCAGGAAGATCAGGATCGACAGTATCCAGGAACTGACCAGAGGACAGCAGGTACGCCAGGAAGAAACCGCCAGCTGCAATCAGGGCGTCAGCGGCGATGGTCTGAGCCCGATTGGCCATCTGCTCCATGAATCGTGCTCCGCGTCCTGTCCGAAGGTTGGCAACATAGACGCGTCAACGCGACCGTCCAATGAAACTCCAAGGCGAGGGTTTCGCTCCGTAGGAGAACGATGTTTTTTTAACCTGTGGCCGAATTCCCGCAGTAGTCGCCGGGAATAAAGCAAGAGAGCCGCCCCGTCGCCGAGGCGGCTCTCCATTTCCTCAAATCTCGCGGCTCTTAGAAGGCGGCCTTGAGGCCCAGAACGACGCGGCTCTCATAGAGGTCGCCGAAGTCGTGCTCGTTGGTGTCGTGGTAGCGCAGGTCCACGCCCAGGAAGTCGGTCAGCGCATAGCCGACGCCGAGGTTCCAGGTGGTGTAGTCGCCGTCATAGTCGACGTCCTGATGGCCGACGGCGCCCGAGACGCTGAACTTCTCCCCGATCGGGCTCGAACCGTTCAGCTCGACATAGGTCGCGTTGCCGGTGCCGCCGTAGAAGTTGTCCGACCAGAACACGGCCGCGCCGACCGTGGCCGGGCCGACCGGAACCGAGCCGGCCAGCTTGAATTCGACGAAGTCCTGGTCCGAGCCGGTCGGGGCGTTGATGTAGCCGTAGTACTGGATGCCCAGGTCGAGGGCCACCGGGCCGAGCTGCGGACGGATGCCGGCGTACAGGTCGAGTTCGAAGTCGGTGTCGTTGCCGGTGCCGAAGTCGACGTTCGACAGCCAGGTGCCGGCGTAGACCATGCCAACGGTGGCGTCGACGCCGCCGTAGATCTGCGGGCTTTCATCGGTTTGGCTGACGCCGCGCCAGACATAATCGGTGGCCGCGCCGACGTTGAACGAGAGGTCCAGCGGGCTTTCGTCCTGGGCGAAGGCGGCGCCGCTCATGGCGGCGGTGGCTGCGGCGGCCAGAAGCGCGGTGGTGAGAGTCTTCATTTGCGTTGTATCCCCATTGTTCGATCAGGCTCCAGCTGACCGTCGAGCCGAGATCGCCATGCGGCTGACCGGCAGATCAACGTGAGCGGAGCTGATCACCTGCGCTGGGTATTCGCTGTTTGATTTTTGAGCGTTAACAAACCCTGGCGCCGCGCTTTTGGGCGAATGACTGTGCCTTCGGCGCCACGGCTTGCCTGCGAGCCAGGGTTTTACCCCAGATTGCGTCTGCCTGCTGCTCAGCGCATGGCCATCGGCGCGTAGCCGAGGTGCGTGCCAGCGTCGACCAGCAGTGTCTCGCCGGTGACGTGACGTGAGCCGGGCGAGGCCAGGAACACCGCGGCGGCGGCGACGTCCTCGGCGGTCGAGGCGGCCTTCAGCGGGGTGCTGGCGGCCGCGCCCTCGCGCATCTTCTGGGCGCGTTCGGCGCCGACGCCCTTGTCGAACCAGGGCGTGTCGATGAAACCGGGACAGATCGCGTTGACGCGAATCTTCGGCGCCAGGGCGCGGGCCAGCGACAGGGTCATGGTGTTCATGGCGCCCTTCGAGGCGGCGTAGGGGACCGAGGAACCGATGCCGGCGACGCCGGCAATCGACGAGGTGTTGACCACCGCGCCCGGACGCTCGGCGGCCTCGAGCAGGGCGCGGGCGGCGCGGGTCATCTGGAAGGCGCCCACGACATTGACGCCGTAGAGGTTCAGGAAGTCCTCGGCGGACACCGCGTCGAGGTCGGCGTGGTTAGGCGCGAACTTGGTGACGCCGGCATTGTTGAACAGCGCGTCGATGCGGCCGAACGGCTCGGCCGCCGCGGCGATCTTGCGGCAGTCGGCGTCATTGGCGACATCGCCCTGCACCAGCACCGCCTGAGCGCCGTGCGCTTCGACCTGGCGGGCGGTTTCCTTGGCCTCGTCGGCGCTGCGCGCGTAGTTGATGACCACGGCCTGGGCGCCCCGGCTGGCCGTCTCCACCGCGATGGCGCGACCGAGCCCCGTCGACGCGCCGGTGATCACCACTACGAAGCCTTCGAAATCGCCGCCGGACATGGCGTTCTCCCCATTTGTCTGTTTGCTTGTTTGATAGCGGGTCGCTCGGTTGCCGCAAACCGTCCGTCGGGATAAATCCCGGCGATGGAAGAACTGCATCTGACCCAGCTGGGACGGGACATCCGGGGCTTCGACAGCCCGGAGACCGCGGTCCTCGAGCGCGTCCCCAATCCGCAGAGCGACACGCTCTATCTGGCGCGGTTCACGGCGCCTGAATTCACCTCGCTCTGCCCAGTGACCGGCCAGCCCGATTTCGCGCATCTGGTCATCGACTACGCGCCTGGGGACTGGCTGATCGAATCGAAGTCCTTGAAGCTGTACCTCGGTTCGTTTCGCAACCATGGCGCGTTTCACGAGGACTGCACGGTCGCCATTGGGCGCAAGATCGTCGAGATCGCCGCGCCGCGCTGGCTGCGCATCGGCGGCTATTGGTTTCCGCGTGGTGGGATTCCGATCGACGTTTTCTGGCAAAGCGGCCCCGCACCGGAAGGCCTTTGGGTTCCCGATCAGGGTGTCGCTACGTATCGCGGGCGGGGCTGACCAGCATCCTTGGATGCTCGGGGCCGGGTAATCTTGGTCCGGACGGTTGACGGATATGGATAGGTCCGCCGTCGGACAGTATTCATTCCGCTGAATACATCGCATTGGCCGTAGATTTGGCGGCTCTTGAACCTGCAGCCGCCTCAGGCCGCGGGGCCGACGGGCGCGATTGACTAGCGGGTCGGTCCGCCGCGTGATATAGGAACCGTGCCCATCTCTCCTCGGGCGTGTCACATCAGGCCGGGCAGCGGGCCATCGCTGTCCGGCCGCCGTGATTCTTGGGCCCCGCGTCTCCGGCGCGGCGCCGTCGGTCTACGGTTTCCAGACCGAAGTCAGCGCAGCGCTGTCGGGCCGTTCGCGTTCCATCGGCGGTTCCTTCGCCGTCCCGATGAAGATGAAGCCCGCGACGTTCTCTCCCGCATTGAGCCCCAGGACAGCCTTGGCCTCGGCGTCATAGGCGTACCAATCGGTGATCCAGTTGGCGCCATAGCCGAGCGCTTGGGCGGCGTAGAGCAGTCCGGTGCAGACCGCGCCGGCCGACAGCACCTGTTCCCATTCCGGAATCTCGTGGGCGCGCGGCGCCGACACCACCGCAATCCCCAGGGGCGGCGTCTTCAGCTTGGCCAGTTTTGCGGCCGCCCGCGCGTCGCCGCGCCCTTGGGCCAACGCCTCCAGGCGAGCGGCGTAGGCGGCCTTGTTCTCGCCGCGCAGCACGATGAAGCGCCACGGCGCCAGCTTGCCGTGGTCGGGCGCACGGGCCGCCAGCCGAATCAGCGCGGCGACGTCGTCGTCGCCCGGCGCAGGCTCGGCCAGGGTGACTGCGGAGGCTGAGCGGCGGGTGGCCAGAAAGCTCAGCAGCTCGGGGCAGGGGGGCTGGTCGACCGGAGCGCCGAACGACGGGGCGTCGGGAAGTGCGATGGACAAGACGGGCTTCTCGCTGGGATGAGTGATCGTCACGGGCCTTTATTGGGGGCCGCGGGCGTGAACTGCAAGGTTAGTTGAGAATATGTCGCAAAAACCGGCGTGGCTGACCGAGCATGGAAAGCCCTGGCTTCGTGGCGAATCCAAGGTCGCCTACGAGAATCCCTGGATCAGGATCACCGAGCACGACGCCACGGCGCCGACCGGTGCGGCCGCATTCTACGGCGTGGTCGGGTTCAAGAACTACGCCCTGGCGGTGTTGCCGATCGACGGGGACGGCGCGGTGGTGCTGGTCGGGCAGCACCGGTTCCCATTCGCCGACTATAGCTGGGAGATTCCGGAAGGCGGCGGCCCGAAGGACGAGGACCCGCTTGCGGGGGCGCAGCGCGAGCTGGCCGAGGAGGCCGACCTGGCCGCGGGCAAATGGCGCGAGATCCTTCGTGTGCAGCTGTCCAACTCGGTCACGGACGAACTGGCGATCGGATACCTCGCGACCGATCTGCGTCCGGCCTCCGGGACTGTTCACGCCGACGACACTGAGGACATCGCCATGGTCCGGGTTCCGTTCCGCGAGGCGTTGCAGGCGGCGATCGACGGCCACATCCGCGACGCCTTAACGGTTGCCATGCTGCTTCGGGCATACCACATGGCCCAGGAAGGGCTTTTGTCGGCGCCGCTCGCGCGCGCCATGCTAGGATAGGGGACCGCCTTTGGGACGGGAGGAGCCTTTGAGCCAGCGCCTGGAAGTGATCGACCCCTCGGCTGCGCCGCCGGTATGGGCCGCGTTGCGCATGGAATCCGAACGGGCCGCCAAGGCCGAGCCGGCGCTCGCCTCGCTGCTGAACGCCGTGGTGCTCAGCCACGACGACCTCGGCGCGGCGCTGTCGTATCAACTGGCGCGCAAGCTGGGCGACCAGGAACTGCGCGCCATGAGCCTGCGTGAACTGGCCGACGCGGCCTATCGCGCCGACCCGCGGCTGGTCGAGATCGCCGAACTGGATCTCAAGGCCGTGTTCGAGCGGGACCCCGCTTGCAAGGGCTATGTCCAGCCGTTCCTGTTCTTCAAGGGCTTCCAGGCCCTGCAGACCCAGCGCGTGGCCCACTGGCTGTGGCATCAGGGCCGCGAGACCATCGCCCACTATCTGCAGAGCCGGATGTCCGAGATCTTCCAGGTCGACATTCACCCGGCGACCAAGATCGGCTCGGGCGTGTTCATCGACCACGGCACCGGCATCGTCATCGGCGAGACAGCGGTGATCGGCGACGACGTCTCGCTGCTGCAGGGCGTGACCCTGGGCGGCACCGGCGCCGAACGCGGTGACCGTCACCCGAAGATCGGCAAGGGCGTGCTGCTGGGCGCCGGCGCCAAGGTGCTCGGCAACATCACCATCGGCGACTACGCCAAGGTCGCCTCCGGCTCGGTGGTGCTCAAGCCCGTGCCGCCGCATTGCACCGCGGCTGGCGTGCCGGCCCGGCTGGTCAACTGCCCGACCTGCGAGGAGCCGGCGCGCAGCATGGACCACACCCTGGCCGAGGCGGTCTACGACTACGTCATCTGAGGCGCGGGCTGCTCGGCGCCGTAGGCCCGGCGCAGCAGGACGAACGCCGCGGCCGTTCCCAACAGCGAGACGGCGATCGCCGCCGACAGCGGCGCGCCGGCCCAGATGAGGCCGGCGGCGAGCAGGCAGGCGCTCGCCCCGCCCGCGTCCCAGCCGCCCTCGGCGGCGATGTGGAAGCGCAGCACGCACGGCGAGCGCTTCGAGAGGTTGTAGACCGCGGTCATCATGGTCGGCGTGTAGAGCCCGACGACGACCGCGCCGGCGGCGTTGGCCAGGATCGCGGTGGCCGGGTGCAGGTAGGCTCCGGTCCGCGCCAAGATCGTCGCGGCCATCACCCCGCAGGCCAGCCACACCGCGCGCCGGCCGTGTCCGGCGTCGATGAACCGCCCGAGCACAAGGCCGCTGACCACCCCGACGATTGCGGCGAAGGCCATGGCGCCGCCGAAGGACGTGAAGCTCTCCTTCAGCGCGCCGAACAGGGCGATCTGCCAGACGAAGACGTAGCCCATGGCCGTCCAGCCGTCGGCGGCGAACAGCAGCACCCCGGGGATCGCGGCGCGCAGGGCGTTCGGGGCCTCGTCGGCGATCGCCACATTAGGCGTCCACAGCAGCGGCGCGGCCGAGAGGATCAGCACCAGGCAGGTCGCCCCGAACGCGAAGCGCGGCCCCAACGTCACCAGGGCCCAGCCCGTCAGCAGCGGCGCGGCGATGCCGACCAAGGCCGAGGCAGCCTCGCGGGCGCTGATCTGGTGGCCGCGATGCTCGGCGTCGCCCAGCGAGGCGAAGTAGGCGTGGTAGGCGGTCCAGTAGAAGGTGTCGCCGACCGAGGAGAACGCGCAGAGCGCAAATAGCGGCCAGCCCACGCCGTGCACCTCGGCCAGCAAGGGGTACTGCATCGCGGTGATGATCGTCCCGACGATCACCAACGGCTTCAGGCCGAAGCGGCGGCCCAGCGGCAGGATCGCCGGCCGGATCAGGAAGCGGCCGATCAGGATGGCGGCCATCGCCGTCAGCACCCCATGGGCCGGGACGCCGGCCTTCAGCAGGAAGGCGGCGAAGAACGCGCCGCCGCCGCTGAGCGCGAGGGCGTGGATTCCATAGTGCAGATTGAGCAGATTGACGGTGGTGTTGCGGAAGAAGGCCATGGGGCTGTCCGGAAGGCGCGCGTCGAGCGGCGCAGGCCAGGACCTGCGCGGGCGGATGGCGGTTCAGGACGGAATCAGACGGCCACTGGGCGGTTCTCTCGGCTCTCCCGCGAACGCGGTTATTCAGTCTAGGCCTCCGGCGCGGCGCGGCTCAAGTCGCTTCGATCTCGGCCAGGCTGATGCGATAGGCGCCGTCCAGCCAAGCCACGATCTCGCGCGCGGCGGGGTGGTCGAAGCCGGCATAGCGCGGCCGCATGCGGCTCATGTTCTCGTCCGTCAGCCGGTCGAGGCCGAAGCCCTGAAACTGGGTGATGTTGCGCTCCACCGCCGCGGCGAGGTCGGCGCCCAGAACCTGGCGGGCGGCGTCCTGGAAGGCGCGGACATACTCGTAGGCCTCGCCCTGCGCATAGCTCCGCGCCAGGGTGATCGCCGGGATCAGCGACAGCGTTGGCTGCAGCGCGGGGTTGACGGCGTGGCCGGCGATCTGGGCCCCGATGCTGGCCGGCCGCCCGGTGAAGCCGCGCAGATGCAGGAACGGCGACATCAAAGGTCCGTCGTTGACCGGATAGTTGTCCCACAGCAGCGGCTTGCGGCGCAGCTGGCGGCCGACCCGTTCCAGATGCCCGGGGCTGAACTCGCGGGCGCAGACCTCTTCGCCGGTCCAGAACACCTCGATGGAGGGGGCGAGGCCCGCGCCGAGGTCCTCGAGATAGCTCTCCGGCCGCTGGCCGAACACGCGGTCGAGGATGGAATCGTCGGTGTAGTAGGACGGGCAGACGATCACCCGGCGCGCGGTGGTCCGCTCGGCGATCCAATGAACGATCTCGACCTGGCTCGCGGCCAGGTCCGGCAGGTCGCCGCGCATGTCGTCGAACAGGATCGCCAGGTCATCGAGCCCCAGCGCGTCGAGCTGGGCGAGCTTGGCGGCCAGCGCGTCCTTCGCGGCCGGGCCGAAGTCGCGATAGATCTCGTAGGGGCTCAGGCCGACGCCGAACCGCACCCCGGCGGCGCGGCAGAAGGCGGAAAAGGCCTGCAGCTCTGCGGCGGCTTCCTGCGGATGCGGTTCCTGCCAGCGGCGGCGCAGAAAGGCGTCGGCCTTTGGCGCATAGAGGAAGAAGCGGTAGCCGTGCGGGATCAACGCCTCGACCACCGCGCGCCGCTCGGCCCACGACCACGGCTTGCCGTAATAACCCTCGACCAGTCCCAGCTCGACGTCCGCCACGCGGTCCTCCCCCTCGTTCGGCGGCCAGACTAGCGGGCGCCGGCGCCGCGTCCCCAGCTTTTTCGGACGCAGGCGCTTTGCGGCTCGGCGCAAAACCCTTAGGTTCCCGCCGAAATCTACGAAGGAGCCCAGCGTGCTGGACGAAAAAACTATCCGCCGAGTCGAAGGCCACCTGCGCGGCACCTTCGCCAATGCGCGGATCACGCTGGTCCCCCGTCCGAAGCAGAAGGACTCGGCCGAGGTCTATATCGGCGAAGAGTTCATCGGCGTCGTCTTCGAGGACGAGGACGGCGACGGCTCGTTTATGTTCGAAATGGCCATCCTGGCCGAAGACCTGCCTTAAGCGCAGGTCGAGCGCCGGCCCCGGGCTCCGGGGCCGGGCTCTATGACGGCGTCAGAGCACGCCCAGCATCTCGGCCACCAGCGGGTGGCGCACGATGTCGACGTCCTTCAGCCGCACGACCGCGATGTTCGAGATCTCCTCGAAGCGGTCGGCGACCGGGCCCAGGCCCGAGAGCTCCGGCAGCAGGTCCGACTGGGCCGGGTCGCCGGTCACCACCATGGTCGAATGCCAGCCCAGCCGGGTCAGCAGCATCTTCAGCTGCCCGTAGGTGCAGTTCTGCGCCTCGTCGATGACCACGAAGGCGTTGTTCAGCGTGCGGCCGCGCATGAATCCGACCGGCGCGATCTCGATGGCGCCCTCGGCCATCAGCGCCCGCACCCGCTTCATCGACAGCCGGTCCGACAGCGCGTCGTAAAGCGGGCGCAGATAGGGGGCGAGCTTGTCCTCGGCGTCGCCAGGCAGGAAGCCGATCGATTCGCCGGCCTCGACCGCGGGCCGCGACAGTACGATGCGCCCGACGCGGCCGGCCTCCAGCGCCTCCACCGCCTTGGCGATCGCCAGATAGGTCTTGCCCGTGCCGGCCGGGCCGAGCGCCATGACCAGGTTCTTGGCGTCGATCGCGTCCATCAGCGCCTGCTGGCCCGGCGACTTGGCCTTTATCGTCTTGAGATAGGCCTGGTCGCGGTCGTCGTTGTGATGAGCCAAGGGGGACCACGCGCGGTCCACCGGCAGGCGGCGGACTTTCGCGTCATCCTCGAACTGGGCGGCGTCGAACGCGCCTTCGCGCAGTTGTCGCTTCAGAGCTCGCTTGGTCATCTAGGCCTCCATAGGGGCAAGAAAAAAGGGCGACGCCGAAACGGCTCGCCCTCGAGGATCGATGAAGTTCGCAATGGTGCGGCGGGGCCGCGCGCAACGGCCCGGAGGTCCGTCTTCGGTTCGTGATCCAGGCGGGAAGCCCCGCCGTAGCAAACGCGACACCTTAGTACCCCGCCCCATAACGCAGGCCGCGAACCGGACGCCGACTCGCGGCGTGATGCGGAAGGGCTCTCGCCCCTCTCGAATCGCATCACTAGAATGATGCTAACGCGGTTTCTGAATCCTTAAATGGCTCATTTGATTAAATAAACGGGGTGTACGGATGAGTGTCTACAACTTGGGCGAAGTCGCCCCGCAACTGCCTAAAGAAGATGAATACTGGATCGCGCCGAACGCGGCGGTGATCGGCCGGGTGATTCTCAAGAAGAACGCCTCGGTCTGGTTCGGCGCGACGATCCGCGGCGATAACGACCCGATCACCATCGGCGAGAACTCGAACGTCCAGGACGGCAGCGTCCTGCACACCGACACCGGCTATCCGCTGACCATCGGCGCCAACGTCACCGTGGGCCACAAGGTCATGCTACATGGCTGCACCATCGGCGACGGCTCGCTGATCGGCATCGGCTCGATCGTGCTCAACGGCGCCAAGATCGGGAAGAACTGCCTGATCGGCGCCAACTGCCTGATCACCGAGGGCAAGGAGATCCCGGACAATTCGCTGGTCATGGGCGCGCCGGGCAAGATCGTGCGCGAGATTTCCGAAGACCAGGCCAAGGCGCTGGCCGGCGGGGCCATGCACTATGTCGAGAACTGGAAACGATATCGCGCCGGCCTGCGTCCCGTCGGCTGACGCTTGACCGACGTAGCGGCGCCCGCTGACCCTGGGCGCCGCAGACCGCAAAGGGAAGGGATCCTCGATGGCCTATGAGTTCATCCGCGTGGACCGCGAGGGTCCGATCACCATCTTCACGCTCAACCGGCCGGAGGTGATGAACGCGCTGCATTCGCCGGCCCATTTTGAGCTGGACGACGCCTTCAACGCCTTCGCGGCCGACCCTGACCAGTGGGTCGGTATCGTCACCGGCGCGGGCGAGCGGGCCTTCTCGGCGGGCAACGACCTCAAGCACCAGGCCACCGGCGGCGAGATGAAATCTCCGCCGTCGGGCTTCGCCGGCCTGACCTCGCGTTTCGACCTGACCAAGCCCCTGATCGCCGCGGTCAACGGCGTGGCCATGGGCGGCGGGTTCGAGATCGCGCTGGCGTGCGACCTGATCGTGGCTGCGGACACCGTGACCTTCGCCCTGCCGGAGCCGCGGGTCGGCCTGGCCGCGCTGGCCGGAGGCTTGCACCGCCTGCCGCGGATGATCGGCCAGAAGCAGGCCCTGGGCATGATCCTCACCGGCCGCCGGGTCAGCGCCGCCGAGGGGCAGGTGCTCGGCTTCGTCAACGAGGTCACGCCGCCCAAGGAACTGATGGCCGCCGCCCGCCGCTGGGCCGGCCAGATCTGCGAGCTGTCGCCGATGTCGATCCGCGCCTCGAAGGAGGCCGTCTACAAGGGGCTGGACGAGCCGACCCTCGAGGCGGCGATCAAGGGCCAGAACCGCTATCCGGCGGTCAGCGCGCTGTTCAAGTCCGAGGACTTCGTCGAGGGGCCGATGGCCTTCGCCCAGAAACGCGCCCCGGCCTGGAAGGGGCGCTGAGGCCGCACTGTCCGTCTCATGGGCGCCTTACGCTGCGACAAGATTTCGCCGCCCTTGCCCTGCCTGGGGGAGTAAAGACGAGCGAGTTTCAGCGGAGGCGTACCCATGGCAGGCAACACTCGGATCGGCTGCGAGACGCTTCGCGCCAAGGTGACGGACGCAGCCCACGCCGCCTCGCTCATCGCGTCGGGATCGACCGTCGCGATGAGCGGCTTCACTGGCTCGGGCTATCCAAAGGCCGTGCCGCTGGCCCTGGCCAGCCGCATCGAGGCCGAGCACGCCGCCGGCCGCAAGTTCCAGGTGCGGGTCTGGACCGGCGCCTCGACCGGGCCTGAACTGGACGGCGCCCTGGCCAAGGCCGACGGCATCGAATTCCGCTTGCCCTACAATTCGGACCCGATCGCCCGCGAGAAGATCAACCGCGGCGAGATGGAATATTTCGACATGCACCTCAGCCAGGTCGCCCCCATGGCCTGGCAAGGGTTCCTCGGCCCGCTCGACACCGCTGTGATCGAGGTCTCGGGCATCCGTCCAGACGGCTCGCTGATCCCGTCGTCGTCGGTCGGCAACAACAAGACCTGGCTGGACCGCGCCAAGCAGGTGATCCTCGAGGTCAACAGCTGGCAAAACCCAGCGCTGGAAGGGATGCACGACATCTACTACGGCACGGCGCTGCCGCCGGATCGCGTGCCGATCCCGCTGGTGAAGCCCGACGACCGGATCGGCGAAGCCTATTTCCGCTGCGATCCGGATAAGATCGTCGCCATCGTCGAGACGCAGGCCCCCGACCGCAATCTGCCGTTCGCCGCGCCCGACGGCGTGGCTTCGGCCATCGCCGGCCACCTGCTCGAGTTCTTCAAGCACGAGGTCGCCAAGGGCCGCCTGCCGGCGAATCTGCTGCCGCTGCAATCCGGGGTCGGCAACATCGCCAACGCGGTGCTGGCCGGGCTGCTGGACGGACCGTTCGAGAACATGACCGCCTATACCGAGGTCATCCAGGACGGGATGCTGGACCTGCTGAACGCCGGCAAGCTGCGCATGGCCTCGGCCACCGCCTTCTCGTTGAGCCCCGAGGCGGCCGCAGCGATGAACGACAATATGAGCTTCTATCGCGACAAGCTGATCCTGCGTCCGCAGGAGATCAGCAACCACCCCGAGCTGATCCGCCGGCTGGGTTGCGTGGCGATGAACGGGATGATCGAGGCCGATATCTACGGCAACGTGAATTCGACCCACATCATGGGCTCGCGCATCCAGAACGGCATCGGCGGGTCGGGAGACTTCGCGCGCAACGCCTACGTCTCGGTGTTCGTCACGCCCTCGACGGCCAAGGGCGGCAAGATCTCGTCGATCGTGCCGCAGGCCAGCCATGTCGATCACATCAACCAGGACGTCCAGGTGATCGTGACGGAGCAGGGTCTGGCCGACCTGCGCGGCCTGTCGCCCAAGCAGAAGGCGGAAGTGATCATCGCCAACTGCGCCCACCCCGACTATCGCCCGGCCCTGGCCGACTACTACGCCCGCGCGCGCCAGCACGCCTACGGCCAGCAGTCGCCATCGCTGCTGAACGAGGCGTTGTCCTGGCACCAACGGTTCGTCGAGACGGGTTCGATGCGCCCCTGACCAATGTCCTGACGCGCTGCTGACAGATCCCTGTCAGCAGCCCCTCGCTAGACCGGCGATCCATGACAGGAGCACCGGTGATGAGCGCGGCTCACGACTTCGATTTCAATCACGGCGACTGGGACGTGACGAACCGCCGGCTCAAGGTCCGCGGCGTCGGCTCGGACGATTGGGAGGTGTTTCCTTCCTTCGAGACCGCCCAGCTGCTGATGGAGGGCGCGGTTTCGATCGACGAGAGCGACTTTCCGACCAAGGGCTTCCGGGGCATGACCCTGCGGCTATACGACCCCGGCCAGGATCGCTGGGCCATCTACTGGATCAATTCCCGGGACGGTCAGCTGCAGCCGCCGGTCTACGGTCGCTTCGAGAACGGCCGGGGCGTCTTCGCCGGCGACGATTTCGATGACGGCAAACCGGTGAAGGTGCTGTTCGACTGGAGCGGGACCGATACCGAAACCCCGCGCTGGAGTCAGGCCTTCTCGTATGACGACGGGGCCACGTGGGAGACCAACTGGATCATGGAATTTCGCCGCCCGGGGCGTTGAAGCTTGGCCGCATGGCGCCGAAACTGCGGCGGGATCAGGCCGCAAGAAAGCCCCACGAATCTAGAACTTACGACGCCAGGGAGCGCCCGGAGCGGGATCCCAGTCCCCCCAATCCGGACGGAGGCGTCATGGCTGCGCATATCGACAATTCGCATCGGATCGCCGGGCGCGCGACGTGAACGCCGACACGTTCTCCCTGCCCAAGATCCGAGTGCGCGGGCGCAGCATCATGGCGCTGATCCTGGCGCCGGAAGCCCCGTTCGCGCAGTGGTTCGCGGCGCTGGACCAGCAACTGCACGCCTCGGCCGGGTTGTTCGACAACCGCCCGATCGTCGTCGATCTTGGCCCGGCCCTGGAGAGCGTCGGGCCCGAAGCGGTGCTGGTCGCGCTCGATGGGATCAGCGCCCGCGGCCTCAAGCTGATCGGTGTCGAGGGACTGCGCCCGGCCGGGCTCAACGGAACGCCGTGGGCGCACCTGCCGACCAATCTGCACGGCAACGTCGCACGCAAGGCCCGCAGCGATGTCGCGGCCGCGGTCGCGCCCGAGGCCGTCGACGTCCCCGCGGCCTCGCCGGTCTCCCCGTCGCTGCTGATCGACCGGCCGGTGCGCTCTGGGCAGTCGGTGATCTTCGAGGAGGGCGACGTGACCATCGTCGGCGCGGTCGCCTCGGGGGGCGAGGTGCTCGCCGGCGGTTCGATCCACGTCTACGGCGCGCTGCGGGGGCGGGCGATCGCCGGCCTGCGGACCGGCGCCGACGCCCGAATCTTCTGCCGCCGGCTCGAGGCCGAGTTGGTCGGGGTCGATCATCTGTATCGGACGGCCGAGCACTGGGGGGCCGACCTCCATGGCCATGCCGTCCAGGTCCGCTGCGATCGTGGGGCCTTGCGCCTCTCGGCGCTCGGTTAGTTGCGTTGCTCGTCGTGGGGCGAGGGGAAGGAACGGTGAGACATGTCCAAGGTAGTCGTCGTCACGTCTGGCAAGGGGGGCGTGGGCAAGACCACGTCCTCGGCGTCGCTGGGCGCTGCGCTCGCCCAGGCGGGCCAGAAAGTGGTGGTCGTCGACTTCGACGTCGGCCTGCGTAACCTCGATCTGGTCATGGGAGCTGAGCGGCGGGTGGTGTTCGACCTCGTCAACGTCGTCCAGGGCGACGCCAAGCTGGCCCAGGCCCTGATCCGCGACAAGCGCGTCGAGACGCTGAGCTTGCTGCCGGCCTCGCAGACCCGCGACAAGGACGCCCTGACCGAGGAGGGCGTCGGACGGGTCATCGACGATCTGCGTGAGCAGTTCGACTGGGTGATCTGCGACAGCCCCGCCGGCATCGAGAAGGGCGCCACCCTGGCCATGCGGTACGCCGACCTGGCGGTGGTGGTGACCAACCCCGAGGTCTCGTCGGTCCGCGACTCCGACCGCATCATCGGCCTGCTCGACTCCAAGACGCAGCGCGCCGAGGTCGGCGATCGGATCGAAAAGCATCTGCTGCTCACCCGCTATGACCCGGCCCGCGCGGCCAAGGGCGAGATGATGAGCGTCGACGACGTGCTGGAGATCCTGGCGATCCCGCTGCTCGGCATCGTCTCGGAAAGCCCCGACGTGCTCAGTGCCTCCAACGTCGGTTGTCCCGTGACCCTGCACAATCCGGTGTCGCCGGCCGCCCAGGCCTATAGCGAGGCCGCGCGGCGGCTGATGGGCGAAAACGTCGCCGTCAGCGTGCCCAAGGAACGTCAGAGCTTCATGAGCCGGCTGTTCGGCCGCAAGGCGGTCGCATGAGCCTGCTGAATCTCTTTGGCCGCGGGCGTCGCTCGGCCCCGGTGGCGCGCGATCGGCTGCAACTGCTGCTGGCCCACGAGCGCGGGCTTGGCGGTGGGGAGGATCTCGCCGCGATCCTGCAGCAGGAGATCCTTGCGGTGATCGCCAAGCACATCCCGATCGATCGCGATCGGGTGGTGGTCAAGCTCGACCGGGGCGATCAGGTCTCGACCCTGGAGATCGACATCGAGATGCCGGAGACGGCGCTGACGCGAGACTAGCGGGCCGAGCCGGCGGCCAGGGCTTCCGGCTCGGCGTCGGCCAGCGGCAGGTCGAAACATGCGCGGGTGCCTACGCCGGGCTTGCTATCCAGTTCCAGGCGCCCGCCATGCCGTTCGATCAGGTCGTGCGACAGCGCCAGGCCCAGGCCCCAGCCCTCGGCGCGGGTCACCCGATCGCCCATCTGGACATAGGGGCGGCCGAGGACAGCCAGGTCTTCCTCGCGTATTCCCTGGCCGAAGTCGCGGACGCAGATCACCAGGCGTTCGTTCCTGATCTCGGAGGAGACTTCGACCAGGCCGGCGGCCGGCGAGAACTTCACTGCGTTGGCCAGCAGGTTGATCAGGATCTGCTTTACGGCCCGGTGGTCGGCGTGGACCTCCGGCCAATCGCCGGGCTCCATCACCACCGTGACACCGGCGTCGATCGACAGGCCCCGGACCAGCCGCAACGCCTGCTCGACGATCTCGCGGCTAGAGGCCGGCGCCGGCGACAGTTCGATCTGCCCGGCCTCGATTTTGGCGGTGTCGAGAAGGTCGGTGACCAGTTCGCTGAGGTGCGAGCCGGCGATCTCGATCGACTGGGCGTAGTCGAGGTATTTCGGATGACCGACCGGCCCGTAGGCTTGGCGCGCCATCATGCCTGAGAAACCGACCACGGCGGTCAGCGGCGAGCGCAGTTCGTGGGTCATTGTCGCCAGCAGCAGCGTCCGGGCGCTCATCGCTTCCTCGGCCGCGCGGCGGGCGAGCTCGGCTTCGCGAAGCAAGGCGTTGCGGCTGGCCATGACGCCGGCCACCGTGATCGGGGCCAGCGCCACCAGCATCACGCCCAGGCGCAGCGACATGAGGTCGAAACCCATCACCGAGACGAAACCCATCGAGGCCGACGCCGTCGACAGAAACAGCAGGCTCCAGACCGCAAAGGACAGCGTCAGCAGCGTCGTGGCCGCCAGGCTATAGGTGAGGGCGCACCAGAGCAGGGTCGGCACGGGGAACGCCAGGGCCCCGGGGCCGCCTACCGAGGGCACCATCGCCAGGCTGATCAGGTAGAGAATCAGCGGTGCGGCTTTGCGCAGCTGCGGGCGGGTCGTGAAGGTGCGCGTCAGCCAGCATTTCAGGTCCGACGGGCGCGGGAAGGTCAGCGCCACCGGCAGCACGACGATGTAGTTGGCCAGTTCCGTCGCCAGCCAGATGAAGAAGCCGCTGATCGGGTCGCGGTGGAAGAGCAGGGCGTTGACCGTCGCCCCCAGCACGCTGGTCGCCGCCGAGGCGGCCAGTGCGATCAGGGTGACCGAGAGCAGGGACGCCGGCCGCTGCAGCAGCCGGTCCTCGGGCGATAGGCGCTTGAACAGCAGGTAGCCGGTCAGCACGCCGGCCAGATTGCCGGCGGTCAGCAGCAGCGTACGCGCCCAGCCGCTGCCGGTGAGGGTGTCGGCCGCGATCAGGCTGGCGGCGGCCGCCAGCCAGCCGGCCGGGGTCGCCAGGTCGGGGCGCCGCACCAGCAGGCCGAGCAGGATCGCATTGGCCGCCCAGAATGTGCTGAGGTGTCCGCTGGGGCGCAGCAGGATTCCCGCGATCGCCGAGAGAAAGACGATCACGCCGACGGTCAGGCCGGCGGTCACCTGATGGTGCAGGCCTCGAAGGAGGCGGTGTCCGCCTCCCGCCGAGGCCGTCTGCTGGGCGCTCATGGGACTGTCGTTAGGACCGGATTGCCGCCTAAGTCCATTGGCGCATGAAACTCAATCGCACTCAAGGCGTCATGCCGTCCGGCCGATTCCTGACAGGCGTCCGGGGAAACCTGCCGCTGGGGCGCCCAAAAACAGAGTTCTGCGGGCCTTGTCTCGCGCCCGGGGTTCGGCCAGTGTGCGGCTAACTTAACAGTGTTTAGGGACGGAACAGATGGATCGCTTCGACTACGTCATCATTGGCGCGGGGTCCGCAGGATGCGTGCTCGCCAATCGGTTGACGGAGGATCCGCAGGTCAAGGTGCTGCTGCTGGAAGCGGGCGGCAAGGACAGCTCGATTCTGGTGAAGATGCCGGCCGGCGTCGGCGCGCTGATCAGCAAGCAAGGGACCTACAACTGGGGGTTCTGGACTGAGGCCGAGCCGAATCTTGAAGACCGCAAGCTCTGGTGGCCGCGCGGCAAGGGCTGGGGCGGATCGTCGTCGATCAACGGCATGATCTACATCCGCGGCCATGCCCGCGACTACGACCAGTGGCGGCAGATGGGCCTCCAGGGCTGGTCGTATCGGGACGTGCTGCCCTATTTCAAACGTTCGGAGAGCCTTGAGGGCGGCGGCGACGCCTGGCACGGCGGCGATGGTCCGCTGAAGGTCTCCAAGGCCTCGACCCCGAACCCGATCTACTCGGCCACGGTTGAGGCCGGCCGCCAGGCGGGCTTTAAGGTCACCAGCGATTTCAATGGCTTCCAGCAGGAGGGCTGGGGCCCGTACCAGCTGACCATTCATGACGGCCAGCGCTGGAGCGCCGCGCGCGGCTATCTGCACCCGGCCCTGTCGCGGTCCAACCTGACCTGCATCACCGGCGCGCGGACCAGCAAGATCGTCATCGAGAACGGCCGCGCCACGGGCGTGGAGTACACCGACGCCAAGAGCGGCGAAAAGCGCGTCGTTCACGCCGACAAGGAAGTGCTGCTCTCGGCCGGCGCCGTGCAATCGCCGCAGATCCTGCAACTGTCGGGGATCGGCGACCCCGAAGAACTCGGCAAGTTCGGCATCCCGGTGGTCAAGGCGCTGAAGGGCGTCGGCGCCAACCTCCAGGACCACCTGGACGTCTGCATGTCCTGGGAGTGCCCGCAGCCGATCACCGCCCACTCGCTGCGCAAGGGCCTGATCAAGACCCTGGCGATCGGCATGAACTACATGTTCTTCGGCAAGGGCCTGGGCCGCCAGCAGTTCCTGGAATCGGGCGCCTTCCTGAAGTCGCGGCCGGACCTCGACCGCCCCGACCTGCAGGTCCATACCGTCGCGGCGATCATGCAGGACCACGGCAAGGTTGCGGTTCCCAAGGACGGCTTCACCTTCCACATCTGCCAGCTGCGGCCCGAGAGCCGCGGTCGCGTCGGTCTGCGCTCGGCCAATCCGGCGGACGATCCGGCGATCTTCGCGAACTATCTGGCCACCGAGGAAGACCGCCGCGCCCTGCGCGAGGGCGTGCGCATGATGCGCAAGGTCGCCGCCCAGTCGGCGCTGGATCCTTATCGCACCCAGGAGCTGTTCCCGGGCAAGGACGTCGAGACCGACGAGCAGATCGACGCCTGGATCCGCAAGCACGCCGAGACGATCTATCACCCGGTCGGCACCTGCAAGATGGGCGCGGACGGCGACGAGATGGCGGTGGTCGACGGCGAGTTGAAGGTGCGCGGGATCGAGGGGCTGCGTGTGGTCGACGCCTCAGTCATGCCGACCCTGGTCGGCGGCAACACCAACGCCCCGACCATCATGATCGCCGAAAAGATATCAGACATCATCCGCGGGCGGGCCGCGCTGCCGGCGGAGGACGCGCCGGTCTACGAGGGCGACCAGAAGGCCGCCTAGCGTTATGATTTGGCCCTCTCCGATTGGAGGGGGCCTTTTTCTTTATATTTTCAATAATTTTCATGGGAGGCGACGATGGAACTGCGCAGGCTGGGCAAGTCCGATTTGAAGGTCGCGCCGCTGGTGCTCGGCGGCAATGTGTTCGGGTGGACTGCGGACGAGGCCACCTCGTTCAAGTTGCTGGACGCCTTTGTGGCCGGCGGCTTCAACATGGTCGACACGGCTGACGTCTATTCGCGCTGGGCGCCGGCCGGCGGCGGGGCGTCCGAAACGGTGATCGGCAAGTGGCTGGCCCAAGGCGGCAAGCGCGACAAGATCGTGCTGGCGACCAAGTTCGGCTCTGAAATGGGCGAGGGCATGAAGGGCCTCTCGGCCAAGTACATGGTCGAGGCGGTGGAGGCCTCCCTCAAGCGCCTGCAGACGGACTACATCGACCTCTACCAGTCGCACCGCGACGACCCGGACACCCCGCAGGAAGAGACCGCCGAGGCCTTCGACCGGCTGGTCAAGGCCGGAAAGGTGCGCGCCATCGGCTCATCGAACTTCACGCCGGAGCGCCTGAAGTCCGCCATCGAGATCAGCCAGGCCAAGGGCCTGGCCCGCTACAACAGCGAGCAGCCGCTCTACAACCTCTATGCCCGCCAAGGCTTCGAAAGCGGGCTGCAGCAGGTCTGCATCGAGAACGAGGTGGGGGTGATCCCATACTACGGCCTCGCCTCGGGCTTCCTGACTGGCAAGTACCGCACCGAGGCCGACCTTTCGAAGAGCCCCCGCGGCCAGGGCGTCAAGCGGATGATGGACGCCCGCGGCATGCGTATCCTGGATGCGCTCGACGAGGTCTCGGCCGCCCGGACGGCGTCGCAGGCGCAGGTCGCCCTGGCCTGGGTCATGGCCCAGCCGGGTCTGACCGGCCCGATCGCGTCGGCGACCAACCTTGAACAGCTCGACGAACTGATGGGCTCGGCCCGACTGACGCTGACGGCCGAAGACCTCGCTACGCTGGACAAGGCGTCCGCTATCGATTCTTGAAAAAACGACCGATCGTGCTAATGTGCGGCGCATGAAAAAAGGCGCCGCGACACGAGAGGCTATCGTCGGGCGGGCCCTCCAGCAGGCCGTTGCGGTAGGACTGGAGGGACTGTCGCTCGGCCCGCTGGCCGACAGCCTGGAGCTCTCCAAGAGCGGGCTGTTCGCTCACTTCCGCTCGAAGGAAGCGCTGCAGCTGGCGGTGCTTGAGGAGGCGATCGCGCGGTTCAGCAGCCGCGTGATCGAGCCCAGCCTGGCCATGCCGCGCGGTCGGGCGCGCATGGACGCCCTGCTTAGCCGTTGGTTCGATTGGCTGGAGGGTGAGCCCGACATGCGCGGCTGCATCTTCGCGGTCTCGGCCCAAGAGTACGACGACCGGCCCGGCGCCATCCGCGACCGGCTGGTCGAGTCGCAGCGCGAGTGGCACGACACCCTCGTCCGAGTGGCCGCGGACCTGCCTAAGGCGGGCAAGGCGCCGCCCGACTACTGTCGGCAGGTCGTCTTCGAACTGGTGGGCGTCAGCCTGGCGTTCCAGCAGCAGGCCAAGCTGTTCCACGCCCCCAACGCCCGCGCGCGGGCCGAAGAGGCCGTATCCCGGATCTTGGACGACGCCGGCGAAGCACTCTGAGCCTCAGGCGACCCAGCGGCCGTCGAGGGTCGCCAGGCGCAGACGGTGGGTTTCCTCGTTGGCGGGGCCCACGCCGTGGACCTCGCGCACGAACAGTTGGCGGATCGGCTCGTCGCGCAGGGCGGCGACCAGCGAAATCGGCTGATAGAGGCCGAGGTAGCGCTCCGGCGAGCCACGGCCTCCGGCGATCGGCGCGAACAGCAATTCCAGTTCGAGCGTGGCGTTGTCGCTGAGCGCGTCGATACGGGCGACCACCGGCTCGGGGCGGCGGCGGCCGGTCTCCAGGGCGGTCTGCACTTCGTGGCGGCCGAGCGGATCGAGCAGGGTCAGGAAGTTGCGCCCGCGCAGGTCGCGCTGGTGCAGTTCGGACACCAGGGCCCCCGACAGCCGCAGCGGATAGATCCCCGCGCTTTCGCGGCCGAGCATGAACGCCTGGGGCGCCAGCTTGGCGAACTCCGTCGGATCGATGTCGGCGCGCACGGGCAGCCCCGAAACGCCGCTTTTGCTGCGCCAGTAGTCGATCATCTGCTGCGTGTTCGAATGGAACATCTCGACGCCTCCGAGGCGGCCCTTGGCGACCGCATGGGGCTTGCAAGCAGATTCAGGGCCAAGCCGCGGACGTGCCAGAACGAGACGCTGGAACCTGCAGATCGGAGATAGACCGAGGGCGCTAGCTCTCGAAGAACAGGAACCCGCAGCCGAGCGGGGAGGGCGGCGTCACATGCAGCCGCCCCTTTGATTCCACCACCGGCAGGCTGGGGCTCAGCGACGCCCGCGCAGCCGCCAGCGAACTCACGCGGACGCGGACCGCACAGTCGACGCCCTCGCCGAACGCATCGCTGAATTCCGCTTGCTCCCAGTACTCAAAGCCCGACAGGTCCAGGGCTTCGGCCGCCGCCTGGGCGAAGGGCCCTGGCTCGGCGCTTGCGAAAGCCACGCCGGCGACTTCCTTGGCGCTGTTGGGATGGATGAACCAGGCAGGCGAGGCGTCCAGGCAGGGATAGTGGTGCTGGATGACCGCCAGGCCGAGCGGGCTGATCCGTTCACGCACGGCGAACATCGCGAAATCCTCCTGGCCGCGACCCGGCGCGTCGTCCCAGCCGCGGGTGAGCCGATAGGGCGGGAGCTGCCGCATCGAGGAAAGGCGCGCGCTCGCCGCGTCCAGGTCGTCGGTCAGGAAGAGCGCCCCGCCCGGCCGAACAGGTTGCGGGGCGCCGTGCGCCTGCAGCAGGTCGAACCAGCCCTTGTCCAGAAAGACGCAGTGATTTTCCCAGCGGGCGCCCGGCTCGTCGGGGGAGGTATAGGCGCACCGGGGGGAAACGTTGAAGCCCAGCGCGGCGAACGCCACGGCTGTCGCCGCCAGGTCAGGGCCGGGAAATGGAATGTGGTCTAGCGGCAGCATGGGCCGGCCCCCTCGGCAGGGGAACGATCATCGGCCAATCCCGAACATGTGCAAGCCTGCGCGATGGGGTCGCTGATACGGGCGAGGCCCCCCAACTGCCGTTCCAGCCCCGCGACAGCGCCGCGGATTCGCTTGAGCCATAGAGCCAGAGCGGCGCCAGCTTGACCATATGACGCTATGCCGCGCGGGGCGCGACGATCGGCGCCGTTCCCTATTTCTTGGCCGGAACGACCTCTAGCATCCACATGGCGTCATCCTTCAGCACCGCCTGGGCGGCGCGCTGGACGTCGGCGGCGGTCACCCGCTCGGTGCCGGGGATCAGGGCGCGGGTGGCGTCCAGGCGGCGTGGGTCGGTCTGCGCGCCGGACAGTTCGGACAGCCAGTAGCCGTTGGTTTCCCGGATCTTTTCGATCTGGTCGATCCGTGGCTTCTTGGCGCGGGCCAGCTCGTCCGCGGTCACCGGCTTGTCGCGCAGGTCGGCGGCGATCTTCTTTACGTCGGCGAAGAAGTTCGGGAGCTTGGCCGGAGGGATCTCGACGCTGGCCGAGACATAACCCCAGCGCGGCCAGATCATGCTGTGGCTGTAGACGACGCTCGGCGAATAGGTCGCCCCCTGCGCCTCACGCAGTTCCTCGACCAGCCGCAGTTCCAGGATCTCGCCTAGCACGGCGGTGTCGCGCGCCTTTTGAGGGTCGGCGAAGAAGTCGTTGGTGCGCCAGGCGATGTAGCCGATCGACTGGTCGGCGCGGCCCTTGTGGGTCAGGACCACCGGCTGCTGAACGCCGGCCGGGAAGCCGACCTCGCGCTGGGCCGCGGGAACCTGGGTTCCGGGACGGGGCGGCAGCGCGCCCAGGGTGCGGGCGACGGCTTCGGTCGCCTTCTCGACCGTGGTGTCGCCGACGATGACAACCTCGACCGGGCCGTTGGCCAGGGCCGGGGCGACCGTCTTGCGGAAGTCGTCCAGCTTGGCGTCGGCGATCTGCTCGCGGCTCGGGAACGCCCAGCGTTTATCGCCCTCGCGCAGCAAGAGCGACAGGTCACGGCTGAGCACGCCGGAGTCGGTGGACTCGTACTGGTCGTTGGCGGTCTTGTATGCGCTCTGCAGCCGCGTGAAGGCTTCGCCGCGCCAGCCGGGTTCGGCCGCATAGGCGGTCAGCACCTGGAGCTGGACATCCAGGTCCTCAGGCCGGGTGGAGCCGCTCAGCACGAAGGCGTCGTCGGCGACGCTGAACTGCGCGCCGTAGACGCGGCTGGCGAGCACCTGCTCCATGTCCTCTGCGCTGATCTGCTTGAGGCCGCCTTCGATATAGGCCCCCGAGGCCCATCCCAGGCTCTGCACGTCCTTGGGCAGGTCGAGTCGGCCATCGCCGATGTTCACCCGCACCAGGACCTCGTCATCCTTGAAGCGCGTCGGCTTGACGGTCAGGCGCACCCCGTTCTCGAAGCGGATGAAGGTCGTGTCGAAATCCGGCGCTTCCTTGGTCTCCACGACCTTGCCCGCGCCGCCGAACGACGTGTAGGGCCAGGCGACATCGGTCGCGGCCGACGGCTCGGCCACCGCCACCTTGCGTGAGGCGTCCAGTTCGGCCAGCACGCTCGCCTCGCCGCCTTCGATCGGTCGGGGCGAGGCCATGAACAGCAGCGGGCCTTCACCGGCGAAGCTGGCCTTCAGCGCCGCGGACACCTTCTCGGCCTTCAGATCCTTCACGGTCTGTTCGAACAGCGCCAGATCCTGGGCCGGGTCGGTGACGACCTCGCGCTCGCCCAGCGAGGCGACGATCTCGCCGGCCAATTGGGCCGGCGTGCGAGTGGCGGCGCCGGCGGCGTCGGCCTTCAGGTTGGCGCGGTACTCGGCGATCTCGCGGTCCAGCTCGTCCTGGCGCACGCCGTACTGCACGGCGCGGCGCTGCTCCTGCTCGACGGCGGCCAGCGCTTCGCGCCAGCGGCCCGGCTCGGCGTTGACGATCAGCAGGGTGGACTCGGCCGCATCGTACTCGTTGTTCTTGAAGACCCCGGCCGCCAGGAACGGGGGCTGGCCGGCGCGCGCCAGGCGCTGCAGTCGCCGGTTGACCACCGAAAAGCCCAGCTGCTCGATGAGGTCGGCCTTGCGCTTGGCGACCGTGTCGGCGGCCAGGTCTGGCTTGCGCATCCAGGCGATCTGCATCGACAGCGGAGCACCGGGCTCGATGACCAGCTTGGCCTCGGTCTTGCGCGGCTGCACTTGCCCGAGATTCGGGGACTCGCCGGCCTGACCGGTCGGCGTCCAGTCGCCGAACTTGGCCTTGATCTTGGCCTCCATCGCATCGAGGTCGAAGTCGCCGACGGCGACCAGCACGGCGCGTTCGGGGCGATAGTAGCGGTTGTAGAAATCGGTGAACTCGGCGGCCGGCGCGGCCTCCAGCACCTGGACCTGACCGATCGGGTAGCGGGTCGGGGGACGCTGGCCCTTCAGGAAGAAGCCGAGCCGCTCCTTGTAGATGCGATAGGGCGGGGTGTCGCGGGCGCGCTCCTCGGACAGCACCACGCCGCGTTCACGGTCGATGGCGCCTTGGTCGAGGGTCAGGTTTCCGGCCGCCTCGCGCATCAGCATCAGGGCGGTGTCGACCGTCTCGTCGTTGGTGCGCGGCAGGTCGAGCTTGTAGACCGTCTCGTCGAAGTTGGTGGAGGCGTTGGTGTCGGCGCCGAAGGCCAGGCCCAGCCGCTCCAGGATCTTGATCATCTCGCCTTCCGGAACCGCCTTGGATCCGTTGAAGGCCATGTGCTCGAGGAAGTGGGCCAGGCCCTGCTGGGCGTCGGTCTCCATCAGCGAGCCCGCGCCGATGCGCAGCCGGATCGCCGCCTGGCCCGGGGGAATCGTCTGCTTGCGGATCGCATAGCGCATGCCGTTGGGCAGGGCGCCGAAGCGGATGGTCGGGTCGGGGGCGACGTCGGAGCGGGCTTGCGCCCACTCGCCGGGCTTCAGCGCCGCCGGCGCCGTGTCGGCCGCCGCCTTGTCGCGTCCCAGTTTCGGGAGGGGGAAGCTGGAGGCGTCCACGGGCAGGGACAGGGCGATAGCGAGCACGGAGGCCGCGCCGAAGAGACGTCGCATCAGGTGTTACGGATCCGAGACCAGTTGAGCCACGGAACCATGCACAGGCGAGCGTGGCCTTCGCAAGGCGCGGTTGCGGCGCAGGATGGCCCGAAGAGCGGCCGAGCGGCCTTAGGGCGGGGGCTCCCAGAAAAAGACGACAGCCGCGCGCACATTGCGCTCAGACTGACTGAACTTGAGTGTATCTAGGGGCTAGACCCTCGCGATTTGGTCGCGGGCCAGCCAGGGTGAACGCCGGTCATTTCTCTCCGGCCGGATACGGAGTGCGGATTTTGAGCGACGACGAGCGGCAGCCGATCTTCAACGCCCCGTGGCCGGCGGTCGTGGCCACCCTGGTCATCGTCGGCGGTTACTTCATACAGACCCTGCTGCCGCAGAACTGGCTGCTGGCGAACTTCGCCTTTTCCTCGGCGGCGTTCGAGCAGGGGCGCTGGCCATTGCTGTTCACCGCCATCTTCCTGCACGGCAGCTGGGCGCACGCCCTCATGAACGCCGGGGCGGCGCTGGCGTTCGGCACGCCGGTCGCGCGCTACTTCGGGGCCAGCCTCCGCGGCGCGCTGATCTTCCTGGTCTTCTATCTGCTGTGCGGCGGGCTCGCGAGCCTGGGCTATGGCCTGGTCAATCCCGGCAGCACGACGCTGATGATCGGCGCCTCGGGCGCCGTGGCTGGGCTGGTTGGCGCGGCCGCGCGCCTGATCGGGCGTCCGACCCCCGGTCCCTTCCTCAGCCCGCCGGTGATCAGCATGACGCTCGGCTGGATCGCGGTGAACCTGATCCTGGCCCTGGTCGGCTTCGCGCCGGGCCTGGGCGGAGCGGGCGTGGCCTGGGAAGCGCACATCTTCGGCTATATCGCCGGGCTGCTGCTGATCAGCGCGTTCGGCCGCGTGGCGGGCGCCCAGCAAGCTTGACGTTTTCGCGAGAACGTTGATTTCGCTGGCGTCCTGCGCGACGCTTCCCTGACGGTGTCAGGGAGAACGTGCAGATGCTTGTGTCTCAGATCCTCAAGGCCAAGGGCGACCTGGTGTTCACGGTCGGCCCGGCGGAAACCGTCGGCGCGATCTGCGCCCTGCTTCATTCCCGCAGGGTGGGCGCGATGGTGGTGCTGGACGCCGACCGGGTGGTCGGGATCGTCTCCGAGCGCGATCTGGTGCGCGCCATGGCCAAGGAAGGCGCGGCCGCGCTCGACAAGCCGGTGTCGGCCTTCATGACCCACGACGTGATCTTCGCCGAGCCCGGAGAGACGGTGGATTCGTTGCTGGGGCGAATGACCGACCGCCGCGTCCGTCACCTGCCGGTGTGCGTCGAGGAGCGCCTGGTCGGGATCATCTCCATCGGCGACCTGGTGAAGTGGAAGATCTCCGAGGTCGAGGCTGAGGCCGACGGCTTGAAGGCCTACATCGCCACGGGCTGAGGGCCGATGGCGCCCGCAGATATTCTTGTTTTGTTCTCGACTTTCGGCGTGGTTGTGAGAGGCTGTAGCTCTACAATCGTGTTGGAGCTTGAGGATGGCTTTAGGTGACGATGGTGAGCGCCGGCGTGGCGAGCGACTGGTAAATCTGCCGGCGACTTGATGTTGACGCCAATGGGGCGTGGCATACTCGCCAAGTACCGGAAGCCGCAGGACGACAGAAATGTCTTGGGCAAGATCTGGAACTCGCCGAATACGGCGCTAGGGACGCTCGTCGGCCTGGCGGGGCATGGTGTCGGCAAGGCCATGGGCAAGAACCCACGTATCAGGGTCCGTGATAACGCCATTCAGTTCACGAACAACCCGGTCGGCGGCGTGAGCGCGGTCACGCTGGGCAATACCGTCATCTGGAATGGGGATCCATATGATCCGAAGAATTCCAAGGGACCGCCTTGGCCGGATCGCAGAATGCGATCGAGCACGAGAAGCAGCAGACCTATCAGGGGGAGCAACTGGGGCCATTTTATCTGCCGTCAAATGTGCTTGGCGGACTGAGTTCGGTTGTGCGCGGCAAGGGCTGGCATGGGCCGGGCAACTGGAATGAGACTGGCCCGCTGCAGAATCCTCCTCGCCCGTGGCCGGTGACGAAGCCATGAGGCGAGGGGGAATGCTTGCTGTGGCCGGCCTTATGTCGATGGCCGCATGCATGCCGCCCGCAGGGGTGCTGGTTGTCAACGAGACTGGTACGCCGATCAGCTTTCAAGCTGTGAAGAATAATTGGCGGTCTGGGACCAAGGCGCCTCTCGAAATCGACGTCGCACCTGGCAAAAGGCGCTTTATTTACTGGCACGAGTTTCCTGAACGTCTCGTTGTGTCGGCGGGACGCTGCAGCCACGACTATGGCGACGCTGAAAAATTGGGACGCCTGGGCGTGCGCTATCGTGTGGGGGTTCGGCTGGAGCCCGATTTCTCGGCGCATCTGATCTCGCTTGATGAGATCGACGGCTTCAAGATCGGGCAGGCGTTGCCGCGCGAGGCGATCAGGCCGGTGAAGACCTGCCGTTGACTGTCAGGGCGCGGTGAACACCTCGGCGCCGCCGGATTTCGCGGCGTCGGCCAGGCTGTACCCCTCAAGCACGTCGGACGTGGCGTCGCGGGCCTTGAG